>CANBZV010000009.1 GCA_947373945.1 Moraxellaceae bacterium | reverse complement strand
GAGAGCTTTACGATAGGCAGCGCAGTTAATTACAACAGCAGCCTTGCTTGTAGCGGTAGCAGCGGTTTGAGTGGCAACACTTTAACTGTTGATAGTGCCGACACCGCAATCACCTGTACCTATACCAATAGTCGTAAGACTGCCAACTTGCGTGTGGCCAAAACGTGGGTTGATGCCCAGTTGACGGATACAACAACGCTGAGTGCGATTGGGTTTATCAATAACTCAACGTTAAGCTCTACGGCGGATACGGCTAACGAAACAGACACAGGCACAGTGGTAGCAGTATTTGCCGGTGAAACGGGGGCTTTATCTGAAGCGCTCGGTGGCGCTAATCAGGGTGTTTATAGTGCCAATAGCTGGAGTTGTTCGGGTGGTTCGCTAGTGACGAATAATCTCACCATTAATGGTAGTGATAATGGCACCACAATCACTTGTACGTTGACCAATACCATCGTATTGCCAAAATTACGCATCCATAAAGTACTCAACAGTGTCGTTAATGCTGCTGATGTGATTACCACCGAAATCCGTACTGGCGGTGCAAGTGGCAGCGTAGTGTCCACAACCACGGCTTCGGCAACGACAGGTGGTGGTGTGGCAACAACGGCAGGTGCTACAGGTACTTATAATGCGACAGGCAGCTATCGTGGTGCGATTGGTACGACCTATACCGTGACCGAGGGTATATCGGGCAGCAGTACGTTAACCAATCAGTACGATACGACGATCAGTTGTACTAATGCTTATGTGGCAAGCAGCACTGTTTTGCCAACAACCTACAGTCTGAGTACGGGTGCCGACATTACTCCTCGCTCAGGTGATGATATTAGTTGTACGCTGACGAATAGTGTTAAACAGCCAGTCGTGCGCGTGCATAAAATAGTTGCGAGTCTGATCAATAATGCGGATCGTTTTACAACCCAATTAAGAACGGGTGGCGCTAGTGGTACAGTGGTATCCAGCACTTCCGCATCAGCGATAACGGGTGGTGGTGTTGCAACAACTGGCGGTGCTGCGACATACAATGCGGCGGGTAGCTATCAATCGACGATTGGTACGACGTACACAGTCACTGAAGTGCTAACGACGGGAACGTCGACCTTAGCCCAATATACCACCACCATCAGTTGTACGAATGCCCGCGCAGGAGCGACAACGACATTGCCGACAGTTGCGCCTTTTAACGTCAGTCCAGAGGCAGGTGATGATATTAGTTGTACCTTGACTAATGTCGCCAATCAAAACCGAACTGTGACTGGTAAGGTATTCTTGGATAACGGTAAAAATGCGGCGACACCGCATAACGGTGTCCAAGAAACAGATGAAGTAGGCATCAGCAATGTTTCCGTGACCTTCACTGACTGTGCTTCAACAATCTATCAAACGGTGTTAACAGACGGTGCAGGTACATATTCAGTAGCTATCCCTAATTCGCTGATTACTGGGGCAACGGTGTGTGTTGAAGAGCATCAATTACCATCATTCGTATCTGTCGCTGGCGTGGCTGGTACAACCGCTGGGACTTATAGTCTAGCGACGGATCGTACCCAGTTTACGTTAACGGCCAATACCGATTATACCGGTGTGAACTTTGGTGACGTGGCGGATAGCCAATTAACGGCACAAGGCGTGCAGACGATTTCTGTGGGGGCAACGGCTGAGTATGATCATCAGTTTATTGCTGGCACGGAAGGTTTGGTGACGTTTGGCACAGCACAAGCACCGAATCCTGTAGTAGCGGGTTGGACATCGGTGTTGTATGTCGATACTAACTGTAATGCGGCGTTGGATGCAGGTGATACCTTAATTAGCACGCCATTAAGTGTGGTTGCTGATCAAGTTGTGTGCTTGATTCAAAAAGTACAATCGCCTAGTTCGGCAACAACTGGAGCGCAAGATGTATCGACTTTGTCGGCCAGCTTTGCGTTTAGTGCACCGAGCGCCATTGTTCGTCCCTATAGCCAGTTTGATACAACAACCTTGGCGAATACGAGTTTGGTGTTAACAAAAACGGTGCGCGAAGTGAGTTCTTGTCCGTCGACAGTGGCAGATACTGCGCCATTTACGACGACGAACCTTGCTAAACCCAATGCCTATATTGAATATCGCATTCACTATAGCAACCCAGCAGCAGCGGCGGTGACGAACATCTCCATTCACGATACCACGCCTGCCTTTACCACCTTTGGTAGTGCAAGATGTATTACTACGCCCGCTAGCCTCACCTGTGATGTGCCTAGTTCGGTAAGTGGTACTGCGCCTAATGTGGGTGGTACGGGTGATATTGACTGGATTCTGCATGACAACCCTACGGGGCTAGCCCCAGGCCAAACAGGTGAGGTCAGCTTCTGTGTTCATATCAATCCGTAACTAGCTTTCTACGAGCAAGGATGCTCAATTCACCATAAACAAACGAAAGCCGCGACATAACGCGGCTTTTTCGTTTATATAAACACTGTTTGTCTCTGTTATCCCATTTATGTGCGGGATAGTATTTTAGAATAAAGAACTTGGCGTTATTAACAGGGAGAGTGTCTTATGTCTAAGTTAAACCTATGGGTCATGACGTTACTGTGGTTTGTAATTATCGGGCAAGCAGATGCGTTCGATGGTGACGAGGAAGGTAACTCATCCCTAACAATGACTTGTGACTATTCGGCTAACCGTGAATCCGTTTTGGTAAGCCAAAGCCTTGATAGTTCCGCGCAAGTAGCCGCCATTAAAGTTCTCAGTCCTAAAAGTAAAGACTCCAAGACCGCTTTCTCGGTTAATGCTGGGCAGTTTGCTGAGTGTGTTTATCCGTCAGGTACACGTGTTCGTATTAAAGTGGGTGAGGGACTTGCGCGATCTTATGGGCGCTGTGGCGGTGACCCTGATGCATTTCTGTCGATGTGGGTTAATGAACGCAAGCTGGTGTCGCGACTCTGGTTTGCTGGACACTGTATTGAGGAAAGCCAGTTGCCACCATCAACATTGAGTTTTAAAGTTCAAGGTAATACACCGTCACCTGCGGTGCAAAGGTGTCAAACGGCGAGTCAACAAGTGGATGGTGTTGAAGAAAAAATGCAGGCGGTTACTGAGCCGTTAACGGTTTGTGTCGATTTTCCTGATGTGAAAAATTTCCCGCATGACCAACAAGAATATCCAACAAAGGGCCATAAAAAGCCTATTGTGGGGGAAGTTTTGTTAGTAAATGGTTCAGCCAAAGTTTGCGAGACGGTGTGGCGCGAGTTAAAAACTGATTTCAAGTTGTTTGCCATTTATTCAGAGTTAAAGCCAAGTAAACTCACTTTCCCAAAATGGAAAGAATCTGCAGTAAGAGTACTCAATAATATTACTCAGGGCATACCTCTCAGCAGTGTGTTTGATTTTGATAATGACGGAAAGCAAGACAAGGTATTTTACCAAGACGCAGAAACAAATGGCTTTGATGGTTCTGTTCTTTACATCCAAAAAGGACGTTTAACTTCGGTATTTGCGAAAAGGGATAGCCGGCATGATGCAACTCCCTGTCAAAATGGCTTGATTCAGTATGAGTCACATGGTTGTCCCGCGTTTGATTTTCCGCGTGGAAATAATGAGGCTTTTATCTTTAAAAGAAAAACAACCGAAGACTCAGTTACTTTTGGCCATCAAGTAACCGAACTGTGGCCATTCAGATGGCAAGGCAAGAGTTATGTCAGTGTATACAGTACCGCTGAGGATACATTAAATTATGTCGCAGTCATAAAACCACGACCAAACAGAACGTTTCAACAAATGTGCCTGTTCCAGCAAGTAGCAGAAAACTTTTAGGGATTTGATTCGGGCGAACAACGTCATAACTCGTCTTTTAACTTAAACAAACACTGTTTGTCCTCGCTAATCCGTATAAAATCAGCGTTTATAAAATTAGTTATTATTGTTTAGGATAACCATGAGCTCGACGCAGGTTACAGATTTTACTGAAAGCCGTTCTTTGGCCGACTTTACCGAACAAGCCTATCTCAACTACTCCATGTACGTGATTTTGGATCGCGCCTTGCCGCATATTGGTGACGGCTTGAAACCCGTGCAACGACGTATTGTCTTCGCCATGAGCGAGTTAGGTTTAAAAAACAACGCCAAACATAAAAAATCGGCACGGACGGTTGGTGATGTGCTGGGTAAATATCATCCCCATGGTGATTCGGCCTGTTACGAAGCCATGGTGTTGATGGCGCAACCGTTTAGCTACCGTTATCCCTTGGTGGATGGGCAAGGTAATTGGGGTTCGCCTGATGATCCTAAATCCTTTGCCGCGATGCGTTATACCGAATCAAAACTGTCAGCGTATGCCGATGTGTTGTTGGGCGAAGTGAGTCAAGGTACTGTCGATTGGACACCAAACTTTGACGGCACGCTGGAGGAGCCTGCGCTATTACCAGCACGCTTACCCAATTTATTACTCAATGGCACCACCGGCATTGCTGTCGGTATGGCGACTGATATTCCGCCACACAATCTGCGCGAGGTAACGAGTGCCTGTATCGCGTTACTGAAAAAGCCGACCTTAGCACTCGAAGAGTTAGTGGCTTATATTCCTGCGCCTGATTTTCCTACCAGCGCCGAAATCATCACGCCAAAAAGTGATTTGCTGGCGATGTATGCGTCAGGTCGTGGTTCGCTGAAAATGCGTGCAGTCTATGAGATGGAAGAGGGTGATATTGTCATCACCGCGTTGCCACATCAAGTATCGGGCGCAAAGATTCTCACCCAGATCGCCGAGCAAATGAATGCCAAAAAGCTGCCATTGGTGGCTGATTTACGCGATGAGTCTGATCATGAAAATCCAACGCGCTTGGTGATTACCCCGCGTTCGAATCGGGTTGATGTGCCGCAACTGATGAATCATTTGTTTGCCACCACCGATCTGGAATACAGCTATCGCGTCAACATGAATGTCATTGGTCTGGATGGTCGGCCACAAGTCAAAAATCTAAAAACCATTCTGAGCGAGTGGCTGACCTTTCGCCAAGGCACGGTGCGTCGGCGTTTGCAGTATCGTTTAGATAAAGTCTTGGCGCGTTTACATATTCTTGATGGTTTGTTGATTGCGTATCTCAATATTGACGAAGTAATCCGGATTATTCGTTATGAAGATCATCCTAAAACGGAGTTGATGAAACGTTTTGGTCTGAGTGATCTACAGGCTGAATCCATCCTCGATTTAAAGTTGCGTCATTTGGCGAAGCTGGAAGAAATCGAAATTCGTCGTGAACAAGATGAATTGGCCAAAGAGCGTGATCACTTGCAGGAGTTATTGTCATCTCCTGCGGCAATGGACAAATTGATTATCAAAGAACTCAAAGCCGATATGGATAAGTATGGCGATGACCGTCGCTCGCCCTTAGTGGAACGTGGTGAAGCTGTGGCCTTGAAAGAAGCAGACATGACTCCTGCAGAACCCGTGACTGTGATTCTATCGGCGATGGGCTGGATTCGAGCTGCCAAAGGCCATGATGTTGCGATTGAAGGCTTGAGCTTTAAAGGGAACGATCAATACTTAATGTCAGTTCAAGGCAAAAGTAATCAACTGGTCTATTTTCTCGATAGTGCCGGACGCAGTTATTCGTTATTGGCCAATACCTTGCCGTCAGCGCGCGGTCAGGGCGAGCCGTTAACGACACGTTTAAATCCACCCGCAGGTGCGTCATTCAAGTCCTTGGTGATGGGTGAGCCGCAACAATATGTTATTCTCGCGACCGATGCCAGTTATGGCTTTGTCACGACCTTAGCCGATCTGGATGCGGGTAATAAAAACGGCAAAGCGATGGTGACAATGCCTGATGGCGCAACGCTATTAATGCCGTTATTTGTGGATGATGTTGATAATAACTTTTTGATTGTTGTCAGCAGTGAAGGGCGATTATTGCTATTCCCTGTTAGTGATTTGCCCAAATTGAGCAAAGGCAAAGGCAATAAGCTGATTAGTCTGGATACCACCGAAAGCTTAAAGGCCTTGGCAGTATGTAAGATAGGCGACAAATTAGTGGTGCACACCAGCAATCGTCATTTGACGCTGAAGTGGTCGGACTTGGAACATTATCGGGGTGAGCGTGGTCGTCGAGGCGCGAAGCTGCCACGTGGCTTCCAGCGGGTAGAGTCGGTGACGGTTGAAGTGTCTTGATTTTATTGAATAAAAGCTGTGTAGGGTGCATTCCATGCACCATTAAGAGCAATGAATGGTGCATGGAATGCACCCTACCAAAATGAAGTATCTGGGGCGAATAAATTCGCCCCAACAACCTAGGTGGTTTCGGCAGGTTTCTTCCGCTCTAAAATACGTTTTTCCAGCACAGACAATTCTTCTTCGATATTCGCCGCTAATGATTCAATAATATAAGCGTTAGTAATGTCAGCGTTTTCTGAGCCTTCTTCGGTAGTAAAGGGTTTTAATTGATGTTTGCTTTGGAGTTCGGTAATCACAGGTTCGCTAGCAGTAACCATCAGTTGATTAACGGCGGCGATTTTAGCTAAACGCTGTACTTGTGACACAGCTATACCATCTTCCAGTTCACCTAGTTCCAGCCCCGCAGCTTTCATCCGTAAGGTAAACTGCTTGGCTTGGCGACGATGTTGGTAGGCCGTATCGGTAAGCTTCAAGAATAAACGACCACAGGACATCGCTCGTGCCATACAGTCTTGAATATTGTCAGCATCAAAACGCACAATAGCGCCTTCAGGGCTAAGGCTTTGAATGATTTTCCCCATATTTAGGCGAGCTGAGCGGCGTAGTAGTTTGTCAACAACCAGCAATAGTTGATCTGCGGTGCTGACATTCACTTTTTGCATCAGGTTTTTGCGATCATCAAAAACAAAATGCAAAAAAACACTGGCGGCAGGTTTAACAGGTTCCGGTACGGGTTCGGGTGCAATAGCCACTGGCTCGGGCGGTATCGGTTTAGCAAGAGATGGCAACGCCTGCAAAATAGGAATGCGAAAGCGTCCTTGAAACAATTGTGGCCAGCCAATCCACGCCGCCATAAACACATGTAGTAATAGTGACAGCAGTAAATTGACCATGCTATCGCGAATGATGTCGCCACGCGCTGGAGAGGTTAATACTACTTCTGCTTCACCTAAACGCTGTTTTTCCATCTCGATAGGCGCTTGAAAAACATGGCCAGACTGACTAGGCGCATTGCCGCCTGTGGCAATGACTTCATTGTGGCTGTCAGTGACCCGTAAGCTCAAAATGGCAGGGGTGTCACCAACACGATTGGCCAACAGACCCAAACCGACGGTATCCTTGTTCATCAACAACGGGGCGGCCGTACTGGCTAATTGTTCAACCAGCAATTTGCCCACCGGCTGTTGGGCATTATGCAGCTCACTTTCGGCACTATTGACCAAGAGCATGGCATGAATGAGGTAACTCACCACAAACAAACTAACGACACCACGAACTTGGTTCAAGTTGCACTCCTCACCGATTGAGAGATAACGTAAAGTGGGGTTAATGCAAATTAGCTGCATCAACCGTTTAAAGAGCCATTATAATCATTTAGCTCGACAATTGGGCATAGCTGATTGTTGGGCAATCCCCTATCATGCAACTTATTTCACACAAATTGTTTTAGAGCTTATGCGCGAAATCATTTTAATGTCATTTTCGGGGCCAGATCGCCCCCGTTTAAGTGCTAGTTTAATGCAGGTGTTGGCAGCCCACGCCGTGAATATCCTCGATGTTGGTCAAGCGGTGATCCATGATCAGTTGTCGTTGGGTGTCGTCGTTGAGTCACCGTCAGCACAAGAATCAGCGATGTTGATGAAAGACGTGCTCTTTCGTGCCCACGATATTGGTCTTTTGGTTCGTTTTACCCCCATTAGTTTAGATAGCTACCACACGTGGGTCAGTGGCCAAGGTAAAGCCCGTTATATTGTCACGTTGTTGGCACGCAAAATTACCGCTGAGCATTTGGCGGAAGTGTCACGTATTGTTGCGGATAATGGTTTGAACATAGATGGTTTGAATCGATTGTCGGGACGCGTGCCGTTAGAAGACGAAACGGCAGGTTTAGGCAAAGCATGTGTCGAGTTTTCGGTGCGCGGTGAGCCAGCCAATATCAACAGTATGCGCGCCGAGTTTCTACGCTTGGCTAATGAACTGAATATGGATATCGCCTTCCAGCGTGATGATGCGTATCGCCGCAATCGCCGTGTTGTTTGTTTTGATATGGATTCAACACTGATTGAGCATGAAGTCATTGATGAATTAGCCAAAGCAGCGGGTGTGGGCGAGCAGGTTTCTGCCATTACCGAACGGGCGATGTTGGGTGAGCTAGACTTTAAACAAAGTTTCGAAGCGCGTGTGGCATTGCTACAAGGTTTAAATGCCAGTGTGCTCGCGGATATTGCTGTGCGGTTAAAACTCAGTGAAGGTGCAGAGCACTTGGTAAAAACGTTAAAAGCCCTTGGTTATAAAACGGCGATTCTATCCGGTGGTTTTACTTATTTTGGTCAATATTTGCAGCATAAATTAGGCATTGATTATGTCTATGCCAATGATTTGGAAATTATTGATGGCCAAGTCACTGGGCGTGTCGTTGGTCAAGTGGTTGATGGTCAGCGTAAAGCCGAGTTATTGCGTGAAATCGCTGCTAAAGAAGGCGTACGGTTGGAACAAGTCATTGCCGTGGGTGATGGTGCCAATGATCTGCCGATGTTATCCATCGCTGGTTTAGGTATTGCCTTTAGAGCCAAGCCACTCGTGCGCCAAAATGCCCGCCAGGCGATTTCGACGTTAGGCCTGGATGGTATCTTGTATTTGTTAGGGGTGAGAGATAGGGATTTGGAGTTGGGGCGTTAGGACTGTTGACGTTGTGATAACGGTCGCCAAGAAGCGGAAGTTCCCCCTCTTTGGAAAAGTGGGGCTAGGGGAGATTTGAGATGGTCGCCATGCGACTGCCGCAAAGTCCTCCTCAATCCCCCTTTTTCAAAGGGGGAGGCCAAAATAAAGTCGGTATTTAAGGGGCAGCAGGGCTGTCTCCCGCCTCCAATAGTCGATCCCCAAGTGGACGAAAGAGCGTGGGCTTGAGTAATTCTTTAACTGCAAAAATATCAAACTCGCGTGTATCCTCAGGCAGTCTAATCAGCATAGGTAATAATGAAATGCCGTCCTCACCTTTAGGCAGGGCGTAGTGACGTACGCTTTCATCCACACTAATGAGTCCTTCAAACTCTAAATAGATAGTGATTTTCGGGTAGCGTTTAGGAATGTTGACTATAGCGAGATGGCTCTCTTTAAGTGCTTGGTCGAGTGCTTGTTGTACATCTTTAGGCTCAAGTCGTTTACGGCTTAAAAAGGTATCCCACGACTTCTGCGCTGAGGTACGCTCGGCATCCTGACGTTTGGCTTCTTGTAAGGTGTTTTTAAGATTCTGAATAATAGGGATAGTCTTATTTACCGTTTGAATGAGTTCATCCATCGGCTTGCGATAGTTATGATCATCGCCCATCGCTAAGACGGCTTCGCGATCACTATTAAAAACGCTGTTTTTGCGCTTTTCGAGCAGTCGTAAATAAGCAATGACTTTAAATTCCAGCTCCTGACTTTTGGGGCTCCAACGCGTTGGCGACTGATAATAAAAATCGTGTATATCGCCTAATGACTCAATGACAAACGACTTCAGGGCAACATACAAAAACTCGTAGTCATCGGGTGTTTTTGCTTTTTCCTTCAAACTGCGGGTGACTTTGTTGAGTGCTAGGGTGCAGAGGTTGCGCTCGTAATCCAGTAAGCGCTCTTCGATGACCGTTTGCAAGCTGGTGCCTTCTGCTTCCAAAGGCTTTATCAATAACGGTAATAGATGGCGCACCTGAACGCTTTCCAGACTGTCAACTAATTCAATAATCTCACTATTGAGTTGTCGTTGCGGGGTGACGATGCTTTCGATGTCCACGCGCACTTTTTCTTGGTAGTGAACACTCGTCAATTCATTTCGATCCACCGCAAGAATATGAAAATAGGCCGCCCGTCCGCCCATTGACGCGTCTTCAGTTAACAAACGTCGAACAGAGTAAAGATCTAAGCCCGGTTTAGAGACTTCACCAATCAAAAAGAAATAGCGCTCTGTGGTCATGATGCTAAGGCGATGCGCTTTGGCGGCCTGAACAAGCTCGGTATTAATAAAGTGATTGCGATCATTTTGTAACTCACGCAAAGGTAGGGGGCTAAAGCTATAGTTGAGGATTTTTTGTTTGATATAGACTTCAATAATATAGGTTTTAATCATGTCGATCGTCAGGCCGCGCCGATTTTCGGGTACATCAAAATCCAGTTGTCGCAGCGCAATGGCGAAGTCATATAAAAATGACTCGATTAAGACGAGTTTTTCCTTTTGTAGCGCTAGATTATCTTTGGTGTCAATGTCGTTAATCTGCTTGAATCCGGCTTCAAGTGCGTCGGCTATCAGTAATATGTTTCGTGTTTTGCCAATAGCATTCACTACACGCAGCAACTCATCGGTCAAGGTATTGAGTGGTCGTGACGTTACGGTTTTTTTGGCATTAGTGAGACTCCGTTGGTTAGTAAATGTAAATTTACCTGCACTTGTCAGGCTAATGCCTTTAGGCTCAAGAATATTCTTATAGCAGCGCCGACGCGTGCCTTCATCAAGTTGTTTTAATAGGCGTGGAACACTTTCCATCCAGTCATAATCAAGAACGGGGTGGATATTCTTTAAGGCGCGAATCAATTCTAAGGTTGTCGATGACTCTGCACCCTTAGGCGTGACTTCAAGCGGCGGGGTAGAACTCGCTGTGGTGGCTGTCGGCTTAACGGTAGCAACGACTAGTGGTACATCATTTGCAACTGCCGTTTTTTGCCGGATTGTTTCTAAAAAGTCGGGATCTAAATCAAAGTCGAAGCTTGCAGCAGCTTTAGGAGCAGGTTGTGCCGCTGAGTTGCGCACGTTGCGAGCAGCCCGAGGTGTTGTATTGTTATTAATAATATTGATGGCCGCTTGGTAGGCCTCAATGACTTCAGTCATGTTGTTATAGCGGCGATTGGCATCGGGGCTGAGACAGGTGTCGATAAATTTGGTCAGTGCTTGTGGTAGTTTTATATTGGGGTCTATTTTGTTGGTTTGCTTGGCTTCAGGTGTACAAGTGACGGAGTATTGACACAAAATCTGTGGGAAATCTTCGCATAATGTACATAACTCAAAGGCAATAATACCCAGCGCGTAAATATCAGCACGACAGTCGCCCGCTAATCCAGCCTGTTGTTCGGGCGCCATGTAGAATGCAGTCTCTGCTGTCCCTTCACTGGCGGCAATGTTGGCAATGCCAAAGTCGGTTATTTTGACCGTGTCGTCTTCGGAAATAATGATGTTGGCGGGTTTGAGGTTCCGATGAACTATGCCTTGTTGATGGGCATACGCTAACCCTTCACAAATGCCCAAGAAAAAATCGGTAATGCACTCAAGCGGTAGTGGTGTCTGCGACTTTAATAGGCGGTCAAGTTCATAACCTTTGACATACTCCATAACAATATAAAAAAGGTCTAAATCCTGTCCAACGTCATAAATATTAACAATGTTTTCATGGTGGCGGCGTGTCGCCGCGATGGCCTCTGCCTTAAGACGTCGGCCCAGTTCGGCACCCACTTTATTAGCCAAAAGTTGGGGGTGAATGGTTTTGATAGCGACACTGCGCTGACTCACTTCTTCAGTGGCTTTGTAGACAATACCCATTGTCCCGCGACCTAAAATGCTATCAATGTGATATTTGCTAATGCGTTCTATCATCCGTTGCCTCTTTTATTGGTTTTATATAAACACATGGTGACTGTTTGGCAGATAGTAAGTAGGTGAACTCTTCGTACCTATATGTTGGCCTGTTGTTGGCGACTAACTATTTTTGTTTTCATCCTGCTTAAAACAGAGTACCTTCGTGCGGATTAATACCCATAAATTAATCGTATTATACATTCGAGGTTAGCGCGTATTGCTGCGCATTTCAATCGAATGAAACGGTATTATGGTTGTCAGACTTTTTGATCTTAGCTGTATGAGTTCGTTTATATTTTCTGGAGGATATCACCATGAGCCAGCCCCATTATCGTACCTGTAATTTGTGTGAAGCCATGTGTGGTGTTGTCATTACCACCGAGCCGAGTTTGGACGGCGAAACCGAAGTCATTGCCACGATCAAAGGCGATCATAACGACCCGTTTAGTAAAGGCCATATCTGCGCCAAAGCCGTTGGTTTAAAAAGTCTGCACGAAGACCCAGACCGCATAAAAATGCCGATGAAGCGTGTGGGCGAAGACTGGCAAGAAATTAGTTGGGCACAGGCGTTTGATGAAGTCGAGCAGGGCATTAGACAAGTTTGGGCCAAGCATGGCCGTCATGCCGTCGGTTTTTATGTAGGTAATCCGACTGTTCATAATATGGGCGCGATGATGTTTGTTGCGCCGTTAATGGCGGGGCTGCATAGTAAAAATAAATTCAGCGCGACTAGTGTCGACCAATTGCCGCACATGCTGGCCAGTTTGCAAATGTTTGGTCATCAATTATTAGCACCAGTCCCCGATGTTGATAACACCGATTTTATGCTGATGCTGGGAGCGAATCCTGCCGCTTCGAATGGCAGTTATATGTCGGGCGGCGACATCATGGGCCGGATCAAAAAGATCAATGCCCGTGGTGGTCGTGTGGTGGTGTTGGATCCACGGCGCACCGAAACAGCACAGCAGTTAGGTGAGCATTATTTCATCAAACCGGCGAGTGATGTCTATTTTCTGTCCGCGATTTTGAACGTCTTATTTGCCGAGAATCTGACGAAGCTCCAGCATCTTGATGGCCATGTTCATGGGGTAGACACCTTGAAGCTGGCGGTGTTGCCATTCACTCCTGAAGCGGTTGCGCCATTAACAGGTATTACTGCTGAAATTATTACCGGTTTAGCGCGTGATTTTGCTAAGGCATCTGCCGCTGTTTGTTATGGCCGCATGGGCGTATGTACACAGGAATATGGCGGCGCCTCGGTCTGGCTGATTAATGCTATCAATATTGTCACCGGCAACTTGGATAAAGTCGGCGGCATGATGTTTACTCATCCGGCGGTTGATGTTGTCGGTTTGTCATCATCATCCCCGGCATTATGTGGCAGTTTTAATCGTTATCAGTCGCGCGTGCGTGGCTTACCTGAGTTTAATGGTGAACTACCTGTTGCCGTGCTTGCCGAAGAAATCTTGACCGAAGGTAAAAACCAGATTCGCGCGATGATTACCCATGCCGGTAATCCGGTATTGTCGACACCAAATGGTCGGCAAATGGACGAAGCGTTAAGCGATTTAGAGTTTATGGTGTCGATTGATATTTACCTCAACGAAACGACCCGTCATGCGCATATTATTTTGCCACCTACGGGGCCACTTGAGCACGGTCATTACGACTTGATCTTTAATGTCTTGGCTGTGCGCAATGTCAGCAAATATGCGCCTGCATTATTTGATGCCCCTGAAGGCGCACTTCATGACTGGCAGATTCTGTTGGAGTTAGCCTCCCGTTTAAATGCCAATACACCAACGGAAAAACTGATCTGGAAAGGGGTGAAAAAAGCCGTCACCAAACTCAAACCAGAAGGCATTTTAGATCTGTTATTACAAGCAGGTCCTTATGGCAACTTGCCATTAGGTTTAACACCCGTTGCGCAAGCAAGTAGTAAAGCGTTAGTGAAAGCTCTGACAGCATTGCCAGCGACACAAAAACTGGCTCGACAACTTGAACGGGCGTTGTTGGCAACCCCCGCAGGTGGCAAAGCCCAAGGATTAAGCTTGGCTAAACTGCAAGAAAATCCCCATGGCATTGACCTAGGCGCATTGCAGCCTGCGCTTATGCAACGGATTTGTACCAGCGACGGCAAAATTGCCTTATCCCCCCATATTTATTTGGCGGAATTGGGTCGTGCCCGTATCGCATTAGCTACGACCAAGCCACGACAAAATAACGAGTTTGTTGTTATTGGTCGTCGTCATGTCCGTAGCAATAATTCGTGGTTACATAACAGCTTACCGCTGGTAAAAGGCAAAAACCGTTGCACTGCCATGATGCATACTCAGGATGCTCATGCGTTAAATATCAAAGAAGGGGACTTGATCCGTGTGCAATCTCGCGTTGGCGACGTCACCATTCCCGTTGAGGTTTGTGAGGATATGATGCGGGGCGTAATGAGTATTCCGCATGGTTTTGGCCATCATCGGCAAGGGACACAGCTCAGTATTGCTGAAGGTAAAGCCGGTGTGAGTTTGAATGATATTACCGATGATGGTTTTGTTGATGGTATCAGCGGCAATGCGGCCTTAAATGGCGTGCCCGTGATCGTTTCGGCGTTAGTGGCCGATACCAAGCCTAAACGGACGAAGAAAGTGACGGTGATAGAGGTATAGGCCGAGTTTTAGCCTGATACAAATGGGGGCGGAGGTAAGGCCGCCCCCATTGATAACAACTTATAATCAAGCAAAATGACAAACATAATCCAGCGTTTCAACAGTCTCAATATCAAAGCTGGAATTGCCCGGCACATCAAAAGACTGACCCACGCCGTATTCATTCCAAGTGTCGCTACCCACCAACTTGACGCGGCATTTCCCGCCTAGCACTTCCATAATCTCAGGTGCACCAGTATTAAATACTAACGAAGACGGGAAAATCACGCCGACCGTTTTACGCGTGCCATCAGCAAAAATAACGGTATGGCTAACGCATTTACCGTCAAAATAAATATTCGATTTTTTTACCACACTGACATTATCAAACTGGCTCATGAGCTAAATCTCAAGTAAAAACTAAAAGTGTGTCCATTTTACGTGGACTGACGCGCATTTCTTGCTGATTTGCGGCGACGCCATTCTACCTGACATCATACCGTCAACAAAGGTTCAAAAAAGCGTCAACTTCATGCGTCATGATGCCAAGCATGAAAACAGCAATCGCAAAACAATCAGTAATGACGAAGCGCGTGCCTTATCACAAATTACGCGCGCAACTAAGTACAGGGGATTTGGTTTTATTTTCAGGCACAACATTATCCTCACGCATCGTGCAAATCTTCACTCTCAGTCGTTGGTCACACATAGGTGTTATCGTCCGCCTGCCCGAATATGATAATCAGCCGTTATTGTGGGAACTCACCCGTGCCAGTAAATTACATGACGTAAAATATGGTGCCTTGGGTGATGGCGTGCAGTTAGTGTCATTAGATGACAAACTCGAAACCTATGAGGGCGATGTTGCTATTAGGCGCTTACGCGGCGGTTGTGATGAAGACAAAAGGCTGCACTTATTACGCGGGCTATTAAGCCATTGGCAGGCGAAACCATATCGCAATATCATTCAGAAAAATCTTAGTGCTTGGTGGCAGGGCGATGAAGCAACAACCATCAGCAAGCAAGGTGGTTTTTGCAGCGAGTTTGTGGCGGAGGTCTATAAAAGCTGGCAGTTATTACCGTGTGACCGTCCTTCTCGCTATTATACGCCCCAAGACTTTGCACCCAACTCGTCGCTAAAGTTATTACAAGGCCGTTTATCCTCTGCATGGTTAGTGCAAATTTAAGGTAACATAGCTGTCGTTTAGGGCGAGTCACGCTTAATCCCTATCTCCTTTTGTCATCACGTTGTCATGAAAAATACCGAGTCTATGAGAGTTGCTATGACCTCCGAACAACAACATTATATCGAAAAACGGCTACGTCATATTCGCTGGTGGAATCGTCTGGGCTGGTTATTTTTAGTGGCACTAGCCGGCTTTTACGTCTGGATATGGCAGACCACACCACTGTATATTGATCCAATGTTGCTTTTGAGCAAATTACAGCTCGGGCAAGTGCGTGAGGTTGATATTGCCAAATTGGCGGCTTTGGGTAATTTAGCATTTTTGGGGTGTGGTTTGTTATTGGCGAGTTTGGTACTTTTAACCTATGCCGCATTGTGGACTGAAAAACAAACCATTAAGATGCTCCAGCCTTCACCATCGGTCGCATTAGACCTCCCAACAACGGAGTCCGTGACTCAAGATGAACCAAAAACTTGATGAACTGCTAGCCAACAATCGTGCTTGGGCTGCTCGAATAAAGTCGCAAGACCCTGATTTTTTTTCTAAATTGTCGAATCAACAAACACCACGTTATTTATGGATCGGGTGTGCCGATAGTCGTGTGCCGTGTACACAATTGGTTGACTTGCTGCCGGGCGATATGTTTGTCCATCGCAATGTCGCCAATCTTGTGCTGCACACTGACTTTAATTGTCTGTCGGTCATGCAGTATGCCATTGATGTTTTGCAGGTTGAGCATATTATCGTCTGTGGTCATTATCGTTGTGGTGGTATTCAGGCAGCGATGCGCCATCAAGAGTTTGGCCTGATTGATAACTGGTTACGCCATATTCACGATACGCTAAATAAATACCAAAACTATTTGGCTGCGTTTGCCACCGAAGATCAGCGCATGAACGCCGTCTGTGAACTCAATGTCATGGAGCAGGTGTTTAACGTCTGTGACAATACCTTGGTGCGTAATGCTTGGCGACGTGGACAAAAAATTACCGTACACGGTTGGATTTATGGTGTTGAAGATGGTCTATTACGTGACTTGGATTTAAGTTTAAGCACGGTTGAAGAAATGAAAGCAGCCGTTCAGCGGCTAGACCTAAAAACAGGTTTAATTGTCGCTTGATTGTGCGGGGCTTTGGCTTTAACCTTCGCACTTTTACGGGCTGACCGTTTCGCGCTTTTAGTGCCCACTAAAAGCACCGTTATCACTTTTGCCTTTACGGGTAATGTCTTATGCGCTTAGCTGACTATTGTTCTGATGAAGAATGGATACGAATCAAGAAATTTGCTGATAGTAAAGAAACGCCATTTTTGGTCGTTGATTTAGAGATCATCAAACAGAAGTACGAGGAGCTGGCCACCTGCTTCCCAATGGCGAAAGTCCATTATGCGTTGAAAGCGAATCCTGGCCGTCCTGTGATTGAGCTGTTGCGTGACTTAGGCTCAAATTTTGATATCGCGTCCATTTACGAATTAGACAAAGTTCTGGATACCGGTGTCCATGCGGATCGTATTTCTTATGGTAATACCATTAAGAAAGCGGCACATATTAAGTATGCTTATGACAAAGGCATTCGCTTGTTTGCCACTGACTCTAAAGCCGATTTGCAATCTATCGCCGATAATGCTCCAGGCTCTAAAATCTTTGTGCGTATTTTGGTTGAAGGTGGTGAAACTGCCGAATGGCCATTATCACGTAAATTCGGTTGCCATCCGGATATGGCGATTGATTTGTTAGTGCAAGCCAAATTGTTGGGTTTAGTACCTTACGGTATTTCATTCCACGTTGGTTCTCAGCAAAAAGACATCGCAGTGTGGGATGCGGCATTATCGAAAGTCAAATACATGTTTGACTGGATGCGTTTGGAAGAAAATGTCATTCTGAAGATGATTAACATGGGCGGCGGTTTCCCTGCCAACTATATTTCCGAGGTCAATCCGATTCAAGTTTATGCCGAAGAAATTCTGCGTTATTTGCATGATGACCACGGTGACGAAATTCCAGAAATCATTTTAGAGCCAGGTCGTTCGTTAGTGGGTGAGTCCGGTGTCTTGGTTTCAGAAGTGGTGTTGATTTCGCGTAAGTCACGTACTGACTTGAAGCGTTGGGTCTATGTGGATGTCGGTTTGTTCCAAGGTTTGATTGAAACCATGGGCGAAGCGATTAAATACCCCATTTACACCGCAAAAATGGAAGAGGGCGTACAAGAAGGCAGCGTTGTCTTAGCTGGTCCAACGTGCGACTCGACGGATATTATGTACGAAAACTCCAACTATCATTTACCGCACAACTTGGCGGTAGGTGATCGTTTGTACTGGATGACCACAGGTGCGTATACCACGTCTTACAGTTCAGTGGAGTTTAATGGTTTCCCACCATTAAAAACCTACTTTATTGGCTTAGGTAAAGACGACTAGCGATAGGTTTTGTACTTGTCATAAAAATAGCCCCCGATATCGGGGGCTATTTTTTAGCTGCGGTTTAGTTCAGCGTCAACCAGATCTTCATCCAGTTCGCCCTGTTTTTCCGCTGCCCGTTCATCGCTTTCAAACAACTGTTCCAGTTCGGTCATCGCCTCTTGGGTGCTGGCAATCAGGCTAGCTTCATCTTTATAAAATGCACGTTGTTTAATAATCAATTTGTCGTCATAAGCTTTAAATGTTTCGACGCCACGCGCAGCCCGCTCTGGGCTTAAACCTAAACCCACCAACGATTGCTCGGCTAGACTCAACGCTGATAAGTAGGTTTCCCGACAAATGACTTTCACACCTATTTCCATTAATCGATACGCATGGTTACGGTCACGGGCGCGGGCATAAATCTGCAAATGAGGAAAGTGGCGATGTACTTGTTCAGCAGTACGCACTGAGTCTTCGACATCGTCAATCGCTAAAATAAACAGCTTGGCACTGCTTAGATGAGCGGCTCTTAACAGGTCGATATTGCCAGGATTGCCATAATAGATATTGTTGCCAAAACGACGGACGAAATCGACCTGACGAGCATCACCTTCAATCGCCGTAAAGCCGATTTTGTGCATTCGCAATACCCGAGCCACAATTTGGCCAAACCGACCAAAACCGGCAATAACCACAGGGTTGTCGTGGTCGTCTTCACTGATTTCATCATCTTCACGATGTTCTTGTTCGGTCCATCGCGGTTCAACAAAGCGCTCAAGGGCAAAAAACGCTAATGGCGTTAATGCCATGGACAGAGTGACAATCAGAATCAAACGATCGCCGAGTTCATTCGGTAATAAATGAAAATTAGCGGCGGCGCTAAAGAGGACAAATGCGAACTCGCCACCTTGTGCCAATGTCACACCCAAGCGGATACTGGTTTGCCACGGTGCACCACATAAGCGGCTAATTAAGGTCAGTAAACCAAATTTAACCAGCATAAGAATCAATGCGCCACCGACAATCAGTGCGGGTTCATTGACGAGTCGATGCATGTCGGTACTCATGCCCACCGCCATAAAAAACAAGCCGAGTAGCAAGCCTTTAAAAGGCTGGATATTGGCTTCAAGTTCGTGACGATATTCCGAATCGGCGAGCAACACGCCCGTGACAAACGCACCGAGCGCCATCGACAAGCCCAGCTTGTCCATCACCGTTGCAATACCGATAATGATGAACAGCGCGGCCGCAGTCAGCAACTCGTTGGCCTTGCTTGAAGCAATTAAGCGGAAAAAGGGACGAATAACGATACGACTGGCAATAATCAGTAAGGCGAATAAACCCAGTACTTTGGCAAAATAATTGAGGTTGTAATCCTGCGTGCTTTCGCCCGAAAGAATCGGTAACACTGCCAACATGGGAATAACGGCGATATCCTGAAATAGCAATACGGCAAAAGCTTTGCGACCATGGCGAGCCGTGAGTTGCTTTTTATCAGACAATAATTGCATGACAAATGCTGTCGATGACATCGCCAAACCGAAGCCGGCAATGGCGCTAGTCGTGAGTGGAAAACCGCACAACATGCCTATGCCAGTAAACAAACCGCCAGTGATTACCACTTGCAGGCCACCAAGGACAAAAATTGAGCGTTTCAGCACCCACAACCGCGACGGTTCCAATTCTAGACCGATGACAAAGAGCAGCATCACTACACCAAACTCAGCAAAATGTAGCACTGCTTCGGCATTACCGGCCAAGTCCAGGACATTAGGGCCAATAAGAATGCCAGTTAGCAGGTAGCCGAGTACGGTCGCTAAGCCAAAGCGGTGGCATAAGGGCACAATTAATAAAGCGGCTCCCAAAAAGAGCGTAGTTTGTGTCAGCAGCGTCATGCAGAGATGTTCCTAAGTGCTATATGCATATAGCAAATTGCCAGTTGCAAGGTGGGGCGAAAAGGGTAATAGTACCAAGTTATTGTGTCAGTCTACGCGAAAAAGGATGTAAAAAATGGCAAAAATTTATCTCGATAATGCCTTGTCGATTGGTAATACACCACTGGTAAAACTCAATCGTATTGTTGGTGGACATCAAAAAGTCTATGCCAAAATAGAAGGGCGCAATCCTGCCTACTCCGTCAAGTGTCGAATTGGCGCAAGTATGATTTGGGATGCCGAGAAGTCAGGCAAATTAAAAGCAGGTATGGAAATTATTGAGCCAACATCGGGCAATACGGGCATCGCTTTGGCGTTTGTCGCCGCTGCTAAAGGCTATGCCATTACCTTAACTATGCCCGCATCAATGAGCCTTGAACGTCGTAAAGTGTTAAAAGCTTTAG
Source organism: Moraxellaceae bacterium (assembly GCA_947373945.1). Classification (GTDB taxonomy): domain Bacteria; phylum Pseudomonadota; class Gammaproteobacteria; order Pseudomonadales; family Moraxellaceae; genus Agitococcus. The sequence goes on along the minus strand of CANBZV010000009.1, from coordinate 6,850 downwards.
GCGCGAACTTGGTATTGACAGAGCCAGCAAAAGGGATGAAAGGGGCCGTCGATAAAGCCGAAGAAATTCGCGCCAGCAGCCCAGATAAGTATTTTTTGCCCCAGCAGTTTGAAAACCCTGCTAACCCTGCTATTCACGAACAAACCACAGGCCCAGAAATCTGGAATGATACCGATGGTGAAGTGGATATTTTCGTTGCTGGGGTTGGAACTGGCGGTACGATTACGGGCGTATCTCGTTATATCAAACTAACCAAAGGTAAAGCGATTCAGTCTATTGCCGTTGAGCCAGAGGTTTCGCCGCTCATTAGTCAAACTCGAGCCGGACTAGAGTTAAAACCCTCTGCCCATAAAATCCAAGGTATTGGCGCTAATTTTGTGCCGAAAAACTTGGACCTCAGTTTGGTAGATGGCGTTGAAATGGTCAGCAATGATGAGGCACTGGATTATGCTCGTCGCCTAATGAAGGAAGAGGGGATTCTCGGCGGGATTTCGTGCGGTGCGGCTGTTGCAGCAGCGGCGCGTTTGGCGGCGAAGCCCGAAAATGCCGATAAGACCATTGTTGTTATTTTGCCTGATTCAGGAGAGCGATATCTGTCTAGTGTTTTGTTTGATGGTCTATTCACTGAACAGGAAACCGTACAGTAAACGGTGAGCTTGAACTAATCTCCCATTTTGCTCCACACTATGTCGTTATTGTGTGTCGTATAAATGGGAGAATAATAATGATGATGAACGCTATAAAGCTATTATTAACGATGTCGTTGGTGCTGCCAACGGTATTGTTTGCGGCTGACATGGGGCCTAGTGGTGGTCGTGAAGGTCAACCGCCTGGGCCTCCGCCAGTTTTTTTCGAAGCCTGTAAAGGCAAAAAAGATGGCGATGCTCTGACGATGCAAAATCCTCAAGGGCAAAAAGTGGCAGGTTCTTGTCGTCTGGTTTGGGTTCCCGCTATGGCCCCCCAAGGACAAGGAGGCCAACCCCCACGCCAAGGCCAGAATAATCCCCCTCCGCCACCTAATCGTTAAACCAACATGAAACAGATCCCTAAAGTCCTAGTCGACATTATTAGCAAACGCTCAATTGCTCAAACCTTGTTCGTGGCCATGACGGGTGTGGCGTTAGTCGTGGTCATCGTTATGGCGTTGATGATCAGTCGTAGCCTGGAGCAGGGCTTTAAGGATCATATTCAAACGACAGAGCTTAATCATCTGACCGCTGTTGAAAAAACACTGGTTTATTTTTATCAAAAAAATGGCAATTGGCAGTTTCTGCAATCGTTAGAGCCTGATTTTGCCGCCGCTATGGGCCGATTGGCGGATACGGTGCCTGGACTTAAAGGCAATCATCGACCGGGTGATAATGGCACAGGTGTTGGTGTTCATGACTTTGAGGTACTGCAAGGTGGTGCGCAGGAGCGGATGCCACCACCACAAGCCGCTAACGCCAATGGGGGCGGAGGTGCGTGGGCACCTGTACCTGAAGCGCCACTGGGCGCTGACCTGCCTCCTCCGCTACAAGCCGCTAATGTCTATGGGGGCGGGGGTGCATGGGCACCTGCGGCACAAGCACCACAAGGCCCGCCTCAGTTAGGTAATCAACAAGACGACAGACCGCCACCGCCGCCACGTCCAGCGGGCGGTGGCGGTAGGAATGATATTGCCTCCATCGGGCAGCGCATGGCTGTACTCGATGTCAATAATCATCTACTGGCTGGTAATCCGCATCCGGAAATGAGTCCGCGGCGGGCGATATATATTAATCAAAATGGCCATCGACAATTAATTGGTTATTTGGCACTGGCCAAGCCGTTAGTCACGGGCAGCATCCAAACAGGTTCAGACGACGCCGACCAGCGTTTTATCAATGAACAAATCCGTAATATCTTATGGATCTCACTATTAGCGATTATTATTTCGGCGCTAGCTGCATTATTGCTGGCACGTTATTTTCGCCAACCCATTAAAGAACTGGTTGATGGCGCGCGAAAGGTCGCAGCAGGCGACTTTTCTATCCGTTTATCGACTAACCGTCGTGACGAACTCGGTGCTGTCGCCCATGACTTTAACCAAATGACCGAGCAATTGGGTGCTTTCGAACGCTCACGCCGCCAATGGGTTGCTGATACCTCGCATGAGTTAAGAACGCCGATTACTATTCTCAGTACCCATCTGGAAGCAATGGCGGATGGTATTATTCCCACGAGTAATGAGCGGCTAGGGGTATTAGCTAATACCGTTGCAGATATGAATCGTTTAGTCGGCGATTTGCACCAGTTAGCTAGCGCTGATGCTGGCGCGCGCGATTACCAGTTTCAGCCTGTGGAAGTGGGTGATTTGTTGGTCGATTTGGAGCGTGCTTTTGCTGCTCGCTTGCAGCAGCAGCAGTTATCGTTGCAAGTGGTTGATAAAACACCCGTGGGATTAAGGATAGAAGCAGATCGTATGCGTTTAACACAGGTTTTGGCCAATTTGCTGACGAACTCAAGTCGTTATACTGATGCCGGTGGACAGGTCCGAATCATGGCGACGATGAAAGCAGAAAGCTTAATGCTCGTTATAGAAGATAGTGCGCCCGGTGTGCCAGTACAAGCCTTGCCCAAATTGTTTGATCGCTTTTATCGCGTTGATGCCTCGCGGAGTCGTCAAAATGGAGGCTCAGGCCTCGGCTTGGCAATTTGTCAGGCTATTATTGAGGCTCATCATGGTGTTATTGTCGCTAGTGCCTCACTGTTGGGTGGGTTACGGGTGGAAATTAGCCTTCCTTTATCTAGAACAGAGCAAGTAACAGCATGAGTATGCCGACGGTATTATTAGTAGAAGATGAGCAACAGATTGCCGATATTGAGATTGCCTATTTGCAAAAAGCTGGTTTGCAGGTCGCTCATTTAGTGCGCGGGAATGAAGCCGTTGAGTTTGTCCAGCAGCATAAACCAGATGTTGTGATTTTAGATGTCATGTTGCCCGGTATGAGTGGTACCGATATTTGCCAAGCCATTCGTCAGTTTTCGAATGTGCCTATTATCATGGTGACGGCGCGGGTCGAAGAAATTGATCGTTTGCTGGGTTTTGATATGGGGGCCGATGATTATCTGTGCAAGCCTTTCAGTCCTAAAGAAATGGTGGCGCGGGTATTGGCACTGTTGCGTCGTCATGGGCGATTGGCTTCACTCAGTAAAACTCCAGTTTTTGAACATGATGTCATGGGCCAGCGCATTAGTTGTCGTGGCCAGCGATTAGATTTAACGCCGCAAGAGTATCGTTTGTTTGCGGTGTTGATGACGCATTCGGGGCGGATTTTTTCGCGCGGACAAATGCTGCAAATGGCTTATGATGATGATAGTGAAGTCTTTGATCGTGCTGTCGATAGTCACATCAAAAATGTCCGCAAAAAGATTGCGGCGGTATTAGGTGAGCAAGTTGTCATTCATTCGGTGTATGGTGTTGGTTATCGCTTTGAGGTTGAAGGCTGAAATATCACTCCTATGGGGCGAATTTATTCGCCCTTACAGAGTAGGAGCCAACTCCCGCGCCAACAACTCCCGTTTCCGTTCTACGCCCCAACGATAACCCGCCAAACCACCATCAATACGCACCACACGATGACAAGGAATAGCGATAGCCAAGTTATTGGCAGCACAGGCTTTAGCGACGGCTCGTACCGCCTTTGGTTCGCCAAGACGATGAGCAATGTCGCTATAGCTCGCAGTTGTGCCAACAGGAATGTCACGCAAGATTTGCCAAACTCGTTGTTGAAAGGCCGTACCGCGAATATCCAACGGTAAATTCAAGCCAAGTCTAGGGGTTTCGACAAAACGGATCACCGTCGCGACTAATTGATCAAAGGCACTTTCTCCGCTTATCAAATTTGCCTTCGGAAACCGTTGCTGCAAATCATTGGCAAGCTGACTAACGTCATCACCCAGCAAGATGGCGCAAACACCACGCTCACTTTGAGCAACCAAAATATTACCAAGTGAGCAGTCACCGATCGCAAAGCGAATTTCAGTATTTGCCCCTCCCGCACGATAGGCACTGGGAGTCATACCAAGAACAGCATCAGCTTGTTCGTAAAAGCGACTGTTGGCATTGTAGCCAGCGTCGAAAATGGCCTCTGTGACAGTCGCTTGTCGGGCTAGTTGCTCCTGTACGCGTTTGTTGCGCTGGGCATTGGCATATTGTTTGGGCGTTACACCAGTGATTGTTTTAAAAATACGATGAAAGTGATAACTGCTGATACCCACCTGATCTGCAAGCTCCGCTAGTTTGGGCGTAACTTCGGCTGACTCTATCAATCGACAAGCTGTAGTCACTTTGTTGGCGTAATGTTCAGCGAGTGTCGGCTGATTGGGTTTGCAGCGCAAACAAGGGCGAAATCCTGCTTGCTCGGCGTCGGCGCAAGTCGCATGAAAACGCACATGTTCAGGACGTGCATGGCGTGAGGCACAAGATGGTCGGCAGTACACGCCCGTAGTTTGTACGGAATAATAAAAGGAACCATCAACACGAATATCTCGGGAAAGCACGGCAAGCCAGCGAGGGTCTTCACGCGTATTAGTCGCTAATTGAGCGTTATTAATGGATGCGTTCATGGTGCCAACCTTGCAAGCGTACTGTTGATAATAGTCAGTTTAGTGATGGCGCTGAACCGCTGCACTCCGGAACTTGCGATTGAATTCGTTGATACAGTAAAAATTCTCCATAATTCCTCCCAAGTTATTTTTTATAACGAGTACATTCAGGCTAGAGTGATGGTGCTCAATTCGCAGATCATCATTGTTCGTCTTGACCCAGCCTAAGTTTCAGGCGATTAATATGCACCAAAAATGTCTTAACGATAAAACTATAAGTGGTCTCCATCCAAACAGGCAAGGAGCAGCATCATGTCACATCCACTGCTGGTGTTGATTGCAGAAGCGATGGTTGTTTATTTGCTCGTGTTATGGGCGCATTCGTCACGTACCAAAGTCGGTTTGGCGCATTTCTATGCCTTATTGGGTGGTCTGACCGCGATTATGTCGTGGATTACGGATGCCGGAGTTAGTGTTGAGGTGTCGGGTACCACTTTTATGGTTGGCTCAACGGTTTTTTATCCGGCATTGTTATTAGCGGTTTTTGTTATTTATGTGTTCGATGGCCCTCGTGCCACGCGTGTTGCAATCTCTACCATCATTACGATGGCGATCACAATGCCGTTGGTGGCGATTGTGTTGCATTGGCAAATGACCGACGACCAAGCGGCAATGAGCTATATCCCATTACCGAGTATTCGTACCAATGTCGCCTCTGTTCTGACGATGGTAGCGGATTTAATCTTTTTAGCATTAGCGTGGGAGTTCTGGGCTAGGCCGCGCGTCAATATGCATTTATGGCTGCGGGTATTTTTGACCTTACTTGCGGTGATGTGGCTTGATGTCATGCTGTTTATGACCGGGGCTTTTCTCCAAGAGCACAATTATTGGGATTTGGTCAAAGGCGCATTATGGAGTCGTTTTATCATCTGTCTGTTTGCCAGTCCTTTTTTGTATGTGTATTTGCATTGGCAACGCCGTAGCCTGGAGTCGCCGTTAGATGCCACTCGGCCGGTATTGGCGATTCATCAGGACATGGAGGATATGCGCCGCGAATTAAGTCTGGCGCAACAAGAAGCTGAACACCATAAGCAATTGGGCAAGCAACTTGAAGCACAAGTCTATTCAGATGAGTTAACGCAAATTGCCAATCGGCGTTTTTTTGACTATACCTTTGATTCAGAATGGAAAAGAGCGTTGCGTAATCACCAGCCATTAGCCGTGATTATCTGTGATATCGACCATTTTAAACTCTACAACGACCACTATGGTCATGTCCAAGGCGATGAGTGTTTGCGGACAGTGGCGCAAGCCATTCGCCAATCGTTATTCAGGCCCGGTGACATGGTTGCCCGGTATGGGGGCGAAGAGTTTGTCGTGCTGTTGCCAGAAACAGAGTTGGTCGATGCCATCGACATTGCCGAACGGATCCGTAGAACGGTGCAAGCGTTAGCGATTGAGCATCTGAAATCAGAAAGCCTACCGCAAGTCACCTTGAGTCTGGGTGTCGCGTATTGCCATCCTCAATCAACGCAAGCGCCAATGAGTTTGGTTGAGCATGCCGATAAAGCTCTCTATAGGGCTAAAAATGCGGGCCGGAATCGTGTCTGGCCGCATTTGAAAAAAGTCACCAAAGCCTTTATGCGTATTGTTTAAGGGGGAATTATGCGTATTGTTTAAGGGGGAATATTTTTTGTAGACGTGGCACGGCCAATATAGCTGGGTTAACATGATCAAGATAATAACGACAAATTCATGTGGAGCTAAAGATGACGATTGCCTACTGGTGCATGTTAATTGTGGCGTTTATGCCCATGTCTTTTGCCGCGATTGGCAAAGTGAAAGGCGGTTTTGGCTTTAAAGAAAATAGTAATCCGCGTGAGTTTTTTGCTAATAGCACGTTAGATATTGTGAAGCGCGCCAACTGGATTCAACAAAACACCTTCGAAGCGATGCCCGCTTTTTTTGCTGCCGTAATCATTGCCCATCAACTACATGCTCCCCAACCGCAAATTGATTTATTGGCCATGAGCTTTGTTGTGTTGCGCATTGTTTACGGATATGCCTATTTTAAAGACCTAGCGACATTCCGCTCACTAGTCTGGACAGCAGCGACTACCTGCGTTGTCGGCTTGTTTGTGATATCGGCGTGACTCAGTTGGGAAATATCATTAACAAGCGTATAATGCTTCACGTTTTTCATCAGAGAGTACATCATGAGCTACAACAACATTCCTCCTGGCAAAGATGCCCCGCACGATATTTACGTTGTTATTGAAAT
>CANBZV010000008.1 GCA_947373945.1 Moraxellaceae bacterium | reverse complement strand
CTATTATCTCGACCAAAATTGCTGCAAATGGCGATGGTAGCCCGTAAACTTGCGCAGCCTGAAGCAACGGCGATCGTTGCCGAATTTTGTACCCGTAGCGAGTAACCAAGATGATCAATCCTAGCTCACGTAGTCGCTTAATCGAAATCCCGGAAATGCGTCGTATTCGTCGTATTCACTTCGTGGGTATTGGTGGTGCGGGTATGTGCGGTATCGCCGAAGTGTTGCTTAATCAGGGCTATGAAATTGCCGGTTCTGATGTCAAAGCAGGCAAGACGACGGAGCGTTTACAGGAGCTAGGTGCCGAGATTTTTATTGGTCATGCTGCCGAAAATGTTGCTAAAGCTCATGTCGTGGTGGTGTCGACGGCGATTGATACCAGCAATCCAGAGATTGTTGCTGCACGGGAAGCGCGTTTGCCGATTGTTCGTCGTGCTGAAATGCTGGGCGAGTTGATGCGTTATCGTCATGGCATTGCTATTGCGGGTACGCATGGTAAAACGACGACCACAAGTTTAGTGACCTCCATCTTGGCCGAAGGTGGTTTTGACCCGACCTTTGTCATTGGTGGTTTGCTCAATAGCGCGGGCACCAATGCCAAGCTGGGTGGTAGTCGTTATCTGGTGGCCGAAGCTGACGAAAGTGATGCGTCATTTTTGCACTTGCAACCAATGGCAGCGGTAGTGACCAATATTGATGCCGACCATATGGATACCTATGGCGGTTCGTTCGAAAAGTTGAAAGATACCTTTATAGAGTTTCTGCATAACTTGCCATTTTATGGCTTGGCCGTCGTCTGTGGTGATGATGCAGTGATTCGTGAGTTGTTACCGCGAATTGGTCGCCCTGTGTTGACCTATGGTTTTGCTACCGAAAATGATATTCGGGCGATAGATATACGTCAGGAGGGCATGCAAACGCATTTTACGACCCTACGCGCTAATCATGCGCCTTTGGCGGTTAGTTTAAATTTGCCAGGGTTACATAATGTTTTGAATGCGCTGGCGGCGATTGCTATTGCTACTGACGAAGGTGTCAGCGATACCGCAATTCAAATTGCACTCGCTAATTTTCAGGGCGTGGGTCGTCGCTTTCAGCAATATGGTGAGTTTGCGTTGGGGCAGGGTAGTGTGCGTTTGGTGGATGATTATGGACATCATCCGCGTGAAGTTGAAGCGACGCTTAAAGCGGCGCGCCAAAGCTTTCCCGATCGTCGCTTGGTGTTGATGTTCCAGCCTCATCGTTATACCCGTACCCGTGATTGCTTTGAAGATTTTGTCCAAGTGTTATCGCAGGTAGACGCGCTGTTGTTATTGGATGTTTATTCAGCGGGCGAAAAGCCAATCGCGGGGGCGGATAGCCGCACCTTAGCGCGAAGCATTCGGGCACGGGGTTTGGTCGAACCGATATTTATTGAAAAAGCCGAAGATCTTCCGGCGGTTTTGCAGTCCGTATTACAGCCAAATGATGTGTTGTTGACGCAAGGGGCAGGAACAGTTGGTGCGATTGCCATCGAGTTAGCGCAGAAAGCCTTGTATTTGTAGCGTTAGTCAAGATTTGTTAAGAGTAATAGAGTGTAAGAATGATGAATTCAGCAGCAGCTAATTTTGGACGGGTCGCGGTATTATTCGGCGGCACATCTTTTGAACGTGAAATTTCGTTGCTTAGTGGTCAGGCGGTATTAGCTGCTTTACAGGAAGCTGGTGTAGATGCCGAGGCGTTTGATCCTGCTGAACGTAATATTTGTGATGTTAAACACTATGATCGCGCCTTTATTGTGTTACACGGTCGTGGTGGTGAAGATGGTACAATTCAGGGCGCACTAGAATTATTAAATGTGTCATACACAGGCAGCGGTGTACTAGCATCGGCATTGGGTATGGATAAGACACGAACCAAACAATTATGGCTGGGTTGTGGTTTGCCCACCCCAGAGTATGTGCGTTTAACAGCTAATACTAATTTTAGCCAAGTCGTTAGTGATTTAGGTTTGCCCATCATGGTGAAGCCAGCTCATGAAGGCTCAAGTATTGGCATGCGTAAGGTTGAGAGTGTTAATGATTTGCAGCCCGCCTATGAGTTTGCAGCGCAATATGATAGTGAAATTATTGCTGAACGCTGGGTAACAGGCCGTGAATATACCGTCGTGATTTTGGGTGATAAAGCGTTGCCTGTCATCCGCTTGCAACCGCATCAAAGCCATGGCTTTTATGACTTTGATGCCAAGTATAAAGCTAATGATACTCAGTATTTGTGCCCATGTGGTTTGAGTGCTGATGATGAACAAAAGTTACAGGCGCTAGCATTGGCTGCATTTGAAGCGGTAGGTGCGTCGGGATGGGGGCGTATTGATGCCATGCAGGACGAGCAAGGCAGTTTCTGGTTGCTGGAAGTCAATACAGTACCCGGTATGACCGACCACTCTTTGGTGCCCATGGCGGCGCGGGCGGCAGGTTTGGATTTTCAGGCTTTGGTCTTGGCCATATTGGCACAAACGCTCCGTTAATGGTTAGGAACAGATTTTGATGTCATCATCGCAGGCTCCAATTAATCAAGCGCATCTACTACATCCGTCGCGTCAGCGTGTGATGCGTTCGTTTTGGCGGATATTGAGCTTTTTATGGTTGATGCTGGCATTGGGGGCGTTATTGTGGGGTATCTCGGGTTTAGTGGCAGAGTTACAACGCAAAGCGCCGTTAGCCATTATTCAGGTTGAAGGTGATATTAGTTCGGCTGATCGAGATGAGTTGGCGGCTAGACTCAAGCCTGTGGTGCAGGGGAGTTATTTCAGCACCGATTTAGTGGCGATACGTGATGCGGTATTGATGTCGCCGTGGGTCGAGAGTATGTCGGTGCAGCGCCGCTGGCCCGATGGCATTCGTGTTTTGGTAGTCGAGAAAAAAGCCGTTGCGCGTTGGGGTGACAAAAGCTTTGTCAGTGCGCGCGGTGAAATTTTTCAACCTAAAGCGGGTAGTGAAAATCGCGACTTGCCGTTGTTATTTGGGCCGATAGGTAAAACAGCCTATGTTATGGATCAGTATCGTAGTTTTAATGATCGTTTTCGGGTGCTCGGTGTTAAGGTTGTTGAGCTGCATCTGACCGAAAGGCGGACCTGGTTTATTCGTTTTGATACCGGAATACAGCTTATCCTTGATCAAAATCAAATCAACGATAAACTGCAACAGTTTTTATGGTTATACGAGCGCGAGTTAAAGCCATATGCCGATCGTATTGCCAGTATAGATTTGCGTTACCGCAACGGGCTTGCGGTGGCATGGAAAGAAGGACAGGCTGTGCCTGTTAGCAATAATCAGCTACAAAAGCTGCAATAGGTTATGACATGGTAGATGCCGATAATTTGATTGTTGCCTTAGATGTTGGGACATCTAAAGTAATTGCCTTGATTGCTCAGATTACAGCTGACCGCGAGTTAGAAGTAATTGGCGTGGGCAAAAGCCCTTGTACGGGTTTGAAACGAGGCATGGTTGTTGATATCGAGGAAACAACTAAAGCGATTCAGTCATCAATAAAAGAAGCTGAAAACATGGCAAACTGCCGTGTTCATTCCGCTTTTGTTGGTATAGCGGGCAATCACATTAGTAGTCGTAACTTGCAGGGTGTGGTTCATATTCGTAACGGTGAAGTCACTACACTCGATATGGAATCGGTATTGGATAATGCCAAGACCGGGGCGGTACTGCCCGATCAAAAAATTCTGCATTTAATTCCGCAGGAGTTTAGTGTCGATGGCCAATACGATATTCGTAATCCTATGGGGATGTCGGGTGTACGTCTAGAGGGTCATTACCACTTGGTTACGTGTGGTTTGAGTGCCTTACAAAATCTAGAAAAGTGTGTGCATGGCTGCAATATCGGTATTGATGAGGTGGTTTTAGAGCCGTTTGCTGCGGCGAATGCCGTCTTGACTGAAGATGAAAAAACCTTAGGCGTTTGTTTGATTGATATTGGTGCAGGCACGACGGATTTAGCGGTTTATACTCACGGTGCTTTGCGTTATACCGAGATCGTTTCTGTCGGTGGTGATCACGTGACTAACGATATTGCTCATGTATTGCATACTCCGTTATTGGAAGCTGAACAGTTAAAAATTAAACAAGCATGTGCGCAATCAATCTCAGTCAAACGCGAAGAATTCATTAATGTGCCGAGTACAGGTGATAGGGCGCATCGAAAATTAGAGCGCCATATTTTGGCGGCCATTGTCGAAGCGCGTTATGTTGAATTATTTGAATATATTCATGAGCAATTACGAGCGACAGGGTTATTTGACTATCTCAGCGCTGGTATTGTCTTAACGGGCGGCGGTGCGCGTATTGAAGGCGCTGCGGCTGTTGCTGAATCAATTTTTGGTATTCAGGTGCGTGTTGGGGTGCCCAATTTACGTCCTGAAGGTAATGGACAAATTGTGAGGAATCCAGTCTACGCCACGAGTGTGGGCTTACTAATGTCGGGCAGAGATAAAATGCTTGAAGGACGTGCGACGCAGCCAAAAAAGCGTGGCAAGGCATTAGGTGCAGAGGGAATTGTTCAGAAGTTGCGTGCGTGGCTGGAAAAGCATTTCTGATAAATCAGGCGTTACGTCATGTGGCGTGACTCTTAAAGTATAGGCATGATTATTCTTGGGCAGGAGAAATCAAATGGGCATTTTTAAAATAGCAGATGATCAGCAAGGCCAAACTAAACATATCGGGCCAGTGATTAAAGTGTTTGGTATTGGCGGCGGCGGTAGTAATGCCGTAGAGCATATGGTGCAAAGTCATTTGTTCGGTGTTGAATTTATTTGTGCCAATACCGACATGCAAGCGTTGAACAAAATGAGTTCACAAATTGCGGTTCAACTCGGCGCAGAGTTGACGCGTGGTTTGGGTGCAGGGACTAATCCAGAAGTGGGTCGTCAAGCGGCATTAGAAACACGTGAGCAAATTGTTGAGGCATTGCGTGGCGCCGACATGGCGTTTATCACGGCGGGTATGGGCGGCGGTACGGGAACTGGTGCTGCCCCCGTGATTGCCGAAGTTGCTCGTGAAATGGGTATTTTGACAGTGGGTGTAGTGACTCGTCCTTTCCCATTTGAGCGTCGTGACTTGTTGGCCGAGCAAGGGATTGAAGAGCTGTCACAACACGTTGACTCCTTAATCACAATTCCTAATGCCAAACTGTTAAAAGTTTATGGCAACAAGATTTCGCTGATCGAAGCATTTAAAAAAGCCAATAACGTCCTGTTCGAAGCCGTACGCGGTATCTCTGACATGATTACCCGTCCTGGTATGATTAACCTGGACTTCGCTGACGTGCGTAACGCGATGCGTGATCGTGGTTTGGCAATGATGGGTACTGGTGTGGCATCGGGTACAGATCGTGCGCGAGAAGCAACGATTAAGGCTATTAATAGTCCGTTGCTTGATGATATTAAATTAGAAGGCGCAACAGGCCTACTGGTTTCTATCGCGGGTAACGAAGATCTGGGCTTGGAAGAGTATACGACCGTTGGTGAAATTGTTGAGCCATTGGCCGCCCAAGGTGTTGCGATTAAAATTGGTATGATTGTTGATCCAGATATTGGTGATGATATCCGTGTTACTGTGGTTGCTACAGGTTTGACTAAAGCGCAATCAGCAACAGCAGGCCCACAAGCGACGGCAACGGCTTCCCGTCCTCGCTCACCATTAGGTGGTGTGCCAATCGCGCCTTCACGCAGTTATGATGACTTTGATACCCCGTCAGTGTTGAAAAAGCAACAAGCTGCCCCTGTAGCGAAGCCAGCAGAAACAGCTAAGTCAGATACGTTGAATATTCCGTCCTTTTTACGTCGCCAACAAAGCGAGTAATTGTGCTCGGTAAGTAGGGAGTGCGTTAGCTCCCACGTATTTATTTCTCCATTCCCGCGAAAGCGGGAATCACTTGTTGCCAAACACCGTTGTCAACCATGTCGTTGAATTCCCAGTCAAGCTGGGAATGACGTCGCTAGCTTGAGCAAAACAATTCGGAATCCCGAAATAATATCGGCGTAAAGATATTTCCGTCACTGTCGCTAACCGATCAGAAAACTTGCACAAATGTGAAAAGATGTTACTATGCGGGAATAATCCTGAAACATTTTGTCACATAATGCTGCGTCAACGTACCCTCAAAAATACCATTCGCGCTACAGGCATTGGCCTGCATAGCGGTGAAAAAGTTTATTTGACTCTCAAGCCAAATGACATCAATAGTGGTATTGTTTTTCGTCGTACTGATTTAGAGACACCCGTTGACGTACCTGCCCATGCACTATTAGTAAATGAAACCACCATGTCATCGAATTTGATTAAAGATGGCGTTAAAATTGGTACGGTTGAGCATTTAATGTCGGCATTAGCAGGTTTAGGGATTGATAACGCGTTAATTGAAGTTAGCTCGCCTGAAATTCCGATTATGGATGGCAGCGCCGGTCCATTTGTGTTTTTGCTGCAAGCCGCAGGCATTATCGAACAACACGCCCCCAAAAAACTTGTCCGTATTATCAAGCCCATTGAAGTTCGTGATGGCGACAAAATAGCCGCATTCCTGCCCTATGATGGCTTTCGTGTTGCCTTTACCATCGACTTTGATCACCCCGCGTTTTTAGATGACCATAAAAGTGCATGTGTTGACTTCTCGACCACTGCCTATGTTCGAGAAGTGAGCCGCGCCCGCACTTTTGGCTTTATGCGTGATATTGAGTATCTGCAATCACGTAACTTAGCGAAAGGAGGGAGTTTAGATAACGCCATTGTTTTAAATGACGAAGGGGTAATGAATGAAGATGGTCTACGTTACGAAGATGAGTTTGTCCGCCATAAAATACTTGATGCAATCGGTGATTTGTACATTCTAGGTTATAGTATCATTGGTGAGTTTCAAGGCTACAAATCAGGCCACGCTCTCAATAATCAGCTCTTGCGCGCACTTTTGGCACAGCCCGATGCATGGGAAATTGTGACATTTAGTGACGAAGAAGATACTCCAATAGCCTATATCAAAGCGCAACCTCCTAAAGATATTCATTAAATCAATCACTTAGTAAAGATAGCTGATGTTGCATAATAACATCTTTACTCTGTCGGCTTGTCTGACGATTCTCTTGCTAATTGACGCAAGGCTTCGCTAAGCTCCACGTCTGTTATAGAAGCAGCTGTTTCGAGTAATAGCGCCTTAATATTAGAAGACAAGGGCGGTAAGGGCTGTCGTTGTGAACGATTGATATGTAATGGGTCGTCCAACAGAATCTGAATTCGAATTAAATCGCTAAATACTGAGTGCTGGCGTAATTTTTGCTGGTAATGATTTTGCAAATAACGTAATTGTCCGATCAATGCGTTGTTTGGTGTTTGTAGGGTCAGAACGCCGTTTTTGTACGCACTAACGCGGTACTGGTCTTTAATAGCCGTTAATTGCTCAGCCACAATGGTATTGAGCTTGGCTAAATAGTGGGCTTGTGTTTTCAGTTGTTGCAGTAGTGGTGAGGATAAAACTTCCGAGCTACGGGTAACACGGGCAGAACGCATAACAAGCCTCTAGTTGGGGTAGCCGGTAATTTTTAGGATCAACGCAGAGCATCGCGTCGGGACTGAAAAGGCTACTCCGCTAACTGCTGATATGCAAGGAGCACTATCGGCTCACAGGTCAAAATATCAAGACTTGGATCAAGGTGTTGTGTCACGAACAACTGGATTTCAAGTTGATGATAGGAGATAACATATGAAGCTTCCTTTATGGCGTCGTTATGCGGTCCGTCCGCTAACTTTGCGCTTAACCCCTGCCACCGTATCGACCTTTGTGGGTACTGTGGGTTTGCTGTCTATTGCAGGGGGCGCAATAGGTTATGCAGTTGGCGCAAAAACCACCGAAGAGAAAACACAAACAGTCGTCTCTACCCCAGTTGTTGTTAGCACAGAAGTGCAATCGCAAGCACAGCAATTAAAAGCAATGAATGAACGTGTCGCCGAGATGCAGGCACAATTATTGCGTTTGGATGCCCTCAGTCAGCATGTGGCCGAAAGTGCCCATATCCGCAGTCCTGAATTTGAGTTTGATAGCAAAGACTCTAAAGGTGGCCCATTAACGGGTGAATTGAGCTTGCTGGGCGAAAAGAATATTGATGTGCGTCTGCAAGAGTTGTCGCAATTAATGGAGCATAAAGAAGCGCAACTGCAAGCATTGGATAATGTGTTGATTAATCAGCGTTTGCAAAACAATCAAAGCTATTTGGCTAATTTACCAGTACGTAAGGGTGCTATTACCTCAACATTCGGCTATCGCACCGATCCATTTACCGGTCGTGCGGCGTTTCATGCGGGCATGGACTTCTCTGGACCTCAAGGTACAGATATCTATACGGTAGCGCCAGGCGTGGTTAGTTTTGCGGGTGTTAAAAATGGCTACGGCAATGTGATTGAAGTCACGCATGGCAATGGCTATGTCACCCGTTATGCCCATGCACAAAGCTTGGTTGCTAAAGTAGGTGACTTGGTTGCTAAAGATCAGTTAATTGCTTATATGGGCTCAACAGGCCGTTCGACTGGCACTCATTTGCATTATGAAGTGTTAGAGAATGGCAAACAGATTGATCCTGCAACTTATATTGCCTTGGCAATGAAAAAATAATCCGGATATGACGAGAGGTTGGTTTGATGCTGACCTCTCGCTACTTATCACGCCTAGCTCGCCCTCCGTTTCAATCAAATTCTGGCTGGTTTTAAGCCCGCAATATCATCCAGATCGCATCATTCAGCCCATCTGTTACCGAACTACAGAACTTTCATTTTTCCCGCACCTCAATTCGAGGTAGAATGCGCGCGTTTTGCCATGTTATAACGCGCGCATTGTTTTGCGTTTACCCTAGTTGTTAATGGCTTGTTTTTTGCCATCATTGCCCCCATGTGCAAGTGAATGGCTCGGTCAGCCGAAATTTAAGAAGATGAGTGGCTTTTATGTTTGCACGCCTGATTAGCGGAATATTTGGAACTAAAAACGAGCGCGAGTTAAAACGCATGCAAAAGGTGGTTGATGCCATCAATGCGCTAGAACCGGGTGTACAAGCTTTGGATGATGTCGCGCTAGCCGCTAAAACTGAAGAGTTTCGCAATCGTTACAGTAAAGGCGAGTCTTTGGATGATTTGTTGCCCGAGGCTTTCGCCGTTTGTCGCGAAGCCGCACATCGAGTGATGGGCATGCGCCATTACGACGTCCAGCTCATTGGTGGCATGACCTTGCATGAAGGCCGTATTGCTGAGATGCGTACTGGTGAGGGTAAAACGCTGATGGCGACCTTGGCCTCGTATCTCAATGCGTTGAGCGGTAACGGCGTCCATATTATTACCGTCAATGATTATCTGGCGCAGCGTGATGCTGACTTGAACCGTCCATTGTTTGAAGCATTGGGCTTAAAAGTAGGCGTTATTCGCTCCATGCAGTCTGCGGAAGACAAGCATGAGGCATATCAAGCGGATATCACTTACGGAACCAACAACGAATTTGGTTTTGATTATCTGCGCGATAACATGGCGTTCCGCTTGGAAGAAAAGCATCAACGTGGTTTGGTATTCGCAATTATTGATGAAGTCGATTCTATTCTGATTGATGAAGCGCGTACCCCGTTGATTATTTCAGGCGCTATGGAAGGCTCTTCGCGCTTGTATGAGCAAATCAATGCAATTCCTCCCCATTTGGTCGCCCAAAAAGAAGAAGGCGTCATTGATGGCGGCGATTATTGGTTAGATGAAAAACAACGCCAAATCGAGTTGACTGAAACGGGTTATGACCATGTTGAGCGTTTGCTTACTGAAATGGGTCTGTTGGTCGAAGGCGATAGCCTGTATTCCGCCAGTAAATTGGGCTTGTTGCACCATGTTCATTCGGCATTAAAAGCGCATATTCTGTTTCAACGTGATGTTCATTACATCATCCAAGATGATGAGGTGGTAATCGTTGACGAACATACTGGCCGCACGATGCCTGGTCGTCGTTGGTCTGAAGGCTTGCATCAGGCCGTAGAAGCGAAAGAGCACGTCAGCGTGCAAAACGAAAACCAGACGATGGCAACAACCACGTTCCAGAACTACTTCCGTTTATATCAAAAACTCTCGGGTATGACCGGTACTGCCGATACCGAAGCGCCAGAATTCCATCAGATTTATGGTTTGGATGTTGTGGTTATTCCCACGCATAAACCGATGATTCGTAAAGATCTTGAAGATTTGATCTTCTTGAGTAAGGACGAAAAATTCGAAGCCATTATTCGTGATATCAAAGAATGCATCGTCAAAGGTGCGCCTATTTTGGTGGGTACTGCAACCATTGAAACCAGTGAATATTTGTCGCGCTTATTAACGCAAGAAAAAATCACGCATCAAGTGTTGAATGCCAAGTTTCATGCTCAGGAAGCGGAAATTATTGCCCAAGCGGGTAGCCCAAATGCCGTGACTATCGCCACCAACATGGCGGGTCGTGGTACGGATATCGTGTTGGGGGGCAATTGGAAAGCGCAGTTAGCCAAAATTGAAAACCCAAGTCCTGAACAAGTGCAGGCAGTAAAAGCGCAATGGGAAAAAGATAACGCCGCGGTGCTGGCTTCGGGCGGTTTGCATATTATTGGTACAGAGCGCCATGAGTCGCGTCGTATTGATAACCAGTTGCGTGGTCGATCTGGCCGTCAGGGTGATCCGGGTTTAAGTCGTTTTTATCTGTCATTAGAAGACGATTTGATGCGTATTTTTGCTAGCGACCGTGTCCGTAACATGATGCGTTCGTTGGGTATGCAACGTGGCGAAGCGATTGAGCATCGTTGGGTAACGCGTTCGATTGAAGGCGCACAACGTAAAGTTGAAGCGCGTAACTTTGATATTCGTAAAAACCTGCTTAAATATGATGATGTTGCCAACGAGCAACGTCGTGCAATTTATGGTCAGCGTGATGATGTCCTGGCTTCTGTCAGTTTGGCGGATGCTTTTGAGGCGATGTACGAAGACGTGGTTAGTACGATTGTGACTGAGTTTATCCCGCCGCAAAGCATTGAAGACCAATGGGATATCGCGAGCTTAGAAAAAGCCTTACATACTGACTTCCATATCGAAATGCCTGTCAAAGCTTGGTTGGATGCCGACGATCGTCTGGAAGAAGTAGGCTTGCGTGCCAAGATTAGCGAGGCCGCAAAAGAAGCGTATCGTCAGCATCGTGCCAATATGGGGGATGACATCGCCAATATGGTTGAAAAACAAATCATGTTGCAGGTGTTGGATCGTCACTGGAAAGAACATTTGGCGGCAATGGATTATTTGCGTCAGGGCATCCATTTGCGTGGTTATGCACAAAAGAATCCTGAGCAAGAGTACAAGCGCGAAGCTTTCCAGTTGTTCCAGCAATTGCTAGGTGCTGTAAAGTTGGAAGTCGTGCAAACGATCTCGCGTATTCATGTGCCGACTGCGGAAGAAGTGGCGGCAATGGAAGCCCAGCAAGCAGCTGAAGCAGCAGCCATGCACATGCAATTTGAACATGCGCAAGTCACTGGTTTGCCTGATGAAGACGGTAATTTTGCCACTATCGCCGAAGAAGATGAAACACCTAAAGCCAGTGCCGACCCTTTTGCCGGTCAGCATGTTGGTCGTAACGATGCCTGTCCATGTGGTTCGGGCAAAAAATACAAACATTGTCATGGGCAATTAGCGTAATTTAACCCTCACTCTAGCTCTCTCCCTTGGGGAGAGAGGAATAAAGGAAATATTATGGCGGTTGGTGATTTATCCATGCCGACGATGCACCCGATTAACGGCGTGCGTATCGGTATTGCAGAAGCCTATATTCGTTATAAAAATCGTCGCGATTTGGTGGTCTTTGAATTATCACCAACCACGACAACAGCGGCCGTGTTTACTACAAATGCCTTTTGTGCAGCGCCTGTTCATGTCGCTCGTGCTAATTTGCGGGCTACTAACAGTCGTTATTTGATCATTAATACCGGTAACGCTAACGCGGGTACTGGCAAAATTGGTATGACGAACGCCGAGCGCAGTTGTGTGGCGTTGGCAGAGTTGGCGAAAGTTGTTCCTGAAGCGGTATTGCCGTTCTCTACAGGTGTTATTGGTGAGCAATTACCCATTGCTAAGCTTGAAGCAGGCTTGCCAGCCGCATTGGCGGCCCTACAAGCCGATAATTGGCCAGCCGCCGCTACAGGCATTATGACGACCGATACCTTGCCGAAAGGGGCGAGTGAGCAGTTTGTCGTTGATGGCGTGACCTATACCATTACCGGTATCTCCAAAGGCGCAGGCATGATTCGCCCAAATATGGCGACTATGCTTGGTTTTGTGGCGACTGATGTGGCGGTAGAACGTGAGTTGTTGCAGTTGTTATTGCGCGAAGTTACTGAGCAATCATTTAATCGGGTCACGATTGATGGTGATACCTCCACCAATGATGCCTGTGTGCTAGTTGCTACCGGTGCAGCAGCCAATGTCCCGTTAAGTCAGCGTCAAGGGGCTTTGTTTGACGCGTTCTATGGCGCATTACAGCGGGTATTTATTCGTTTGGCGCAATTGATTGTTCGTGATGGTGAAGGCGCCACCAAGTTTATTACCGTCAAAGTCGAAGGCGGCGCGAATACCCAAGAGTGTTGTGATGTTGCCTATGCGGTTGCCCATTCGCCGCTGATTAAAACGGCTTTTTTTGCTTCTGACCCCAACTGGGGGCGTATTTTAGCAGCGATTGGTCGTAGCGGTGTGCCCAATCTGGATGTCAGCAAAATTAACGTTTATTTGGATGATGTTTGTATTTGCGAAGATGGCGGTGCAGCCGCGTCTTATCGTGAGGAGTTGGGTGCAGCGGTGATGCAACAACCCGAAATTATGATTCGCATTGTGCTGGGCCGTGGTGATACTAGTGACACTGTTTGGACTTGCGATTTCTCTTACGATTACGTCAAAATCAACGCCGATTATCGTTCTTAATCAACATGCCTCGTAAGTAATAGCTTACGAGGCTTTTTTTATCTATTAGTTGGATATCAACTGATTTCCACTAACACGGACGTGTTCACCACTACTAACACTCGGTGCGGTATCGTAGCTAAAGTTACGGGTACTGCCATCTTCCATCTGTACGGTGACGTCATAGCTAGTGATTTTGTGCTGTGACTTTTCGATTTGATTGCCTGCCATCGCACCACCAATCACACCCGCTGCGGTCATGGCTTTTTTGCCATCACCACCACCAAATTGATGACCTAGCACCCCACCTAAAATAGCACCGCCAACAGCACCCATCCCGCTAGGTTTGGATTCTGTAACCACGGGCTGCACAGCTAGTACCGTACCACAGTCCATACAAACGGCTTTTGGAGCGACATAATGTTCTTGGCTTGCAGAGGAAGAAGTCTCTGCTTGAGCAACTGTTTTATGCACGGCAGCTTTGTGATGGACACGGTGGGTGACAACAACTTCTTTTTTGACTTCAACTTTTTCAGGTGTTGGCGCTGCTGCTACAACAGGCGCAACGGGAATTACTGGCGCAACTACAGGTTGGGCAGCAACGGTAGGTGCAGGGATACTAGATACAGCGACGGGGGTAGGGACAGGTTTTTCGTCATGTGTTAATAATCCCGTCATGGCAGCGATACCAACAGCACTGGCGATAATGACGCTACCAGCTGCAGCGGCTAGTAAGGGGTGCAGTTTATTAGGGGGCGTAGTGTTATTCATCGTTAATCTCCAATAGCCATCAGATATGAGGCATTCTGTTTCATTGTCGGCCAACACGAGATGACTAGCTATCATTTTCTGGTGATAATTGGTCGTCTTGCCGTGGTAGTTATGTGTTGTTGTGTGTCCAAAGACTATCTATGTAACCTTGCCGCTAGTTTTATGATTAATTGGAAAAAATACTTATGCTTAATGTTGTTGCTGCGGTTATCCATAATCCTCAAGGACAAATTTTAATTGCTCAACGGCCATTACACAAACATCAAGGTGGATTGTGGGAGTTTGCTGGCGGCAAAATTGATGATGGCGAAAGCGCGGCTCAAGCACTAGTGCGTGAGTTACAAGAGGAGTTAGGTATAACCGCCACTAAATATCGCCCATTGCTGACGGTTGAGCATCATTATGTCGATAAATCCGTGCGTTTACAGGTTTTTAGGGTTACAGCGTTTGAAGGAGAGGCTCATGGAGCCGAAGGCCAGCCGATTGTCTGGGTCGATGCCGAACGCTTGAGTGATTATACCTTTCCTGCCGCAAATGCCCCGATACTCAAAGCGGCTGTTTTACCCGATATCTATTACATCACGCCCGAGCCGCATGAGGTTGGCGGCGATTTATTGCACTGGTTGCATGAGCGTGTACAAAAGGGGATGTGGGTGACCTTACGTGCTAAATCACTTGCTAAGCCTGCTTATTTATTATTGGCCCAACAAGTTGCCGCTTTATGCCAGCAACGACAAGCGCTTGTGTTCTTACACAGTCATGCGGAATTATTGGCCGAGGTGCCATTTGCTGGGGGTGTTCATTTGCCGGTGGATCGTTTGGGCTCAGTGGATCAGGGACGGGCGGCATTAGGTCTAGCTGAGCATCATTATTTAGTTATTTCTTGTCATAACCAGCATGAGTTGCAATCGGCTTGGCAACACGGGGCGGATTTTGCCACCTTGTCACCTGTGCTGAAAACGACATCGCATCCTGAACAAGAAGGTATTGGTTGGCAACAGTTTGGCGCTTGGGTGGCGCAAGCGAAATTACCTGTTTATGCCTTGGGTGGCATGACGGACAGCGATGTGCCCCTTGCCCAGCAACTCGGCGCGCAAGGGATTGCAGGTATACGGGGATTATTCGGCGGCGACAGGCGTTAACGCGTTATTGATGGCATGAATAAGCGCATCTTCGGTAACGGGTTTTGTCAGATAGTCCGTGGCACCTTGACGTAAACCCCAATAACGATCGGTGACTTGGCCTTTAGTGCTGACCATAATAATGGGGATATGGGCAGTTTCTGGATGCCTGCTGATTTTGCGTGTTGCCTGATAGCCATTGGTTTCGGGCATGACGACATCCATTAGAATGACATCGGGTAGGCTTTTTTGAGCAAAACTAATACCTGTTTCACCTGTATAGGCAAAGGAGCAGATGTGGCCATATTTCTGCAGCATTTTACTAATGCCCGCTTGTTCGGTGGGAGAGTCGTCGACAATTAAAATATGCGCCATAGTTACCTCAAAAAAAACACATTGGCAGTGAGAAGCTGCCATCCGTAAAGAGTAACAAGACGTTTCTAGTGGCGATTGATATGTTGTCTGACAATAAGGCAGGGTAGTGACGAAAGCAGGGCGTTGTGTAAAGATTGTTGAGAAGTCAACGCATCTATGGGAAGCGCGGTGCTATCCCATAGCGTCATAAGTAGATCTAGGTTGCAGAATTTACTTGGATAACATTTTATTAACGGCGGCCAAAAGAATTTCTTCGGTCACAGGTTTGGTTAAATATTCGCTGGCTCCTTGGCGCATACCCCACATACGGTCGGTCGCCTGACTTTTAGTGCTGACCATAATCACCGGAATATGAGCCGTTTCAGGGTCTTTAGTGATTTTGCGAGTGGCTTGGAAACCGTTGGTTTCAGGCATGACCACGTCCATTAAAATAAGGTCAGGTTTGCTTTTTTTGGCGGTTGCGACACCAATTTCACCGGTATTGGCAAAAGAGCAAATATGGCCATGTTTATGTAGCATTTGGCTCATGCCTGCTTGTTCGGTGGGGGAGTCGTCGATAATTAAAATGTGCGCCATATCTGCCTCTAGGCTTATGTTTATTCCAAAAAAATATGGTGTTTTAGGCACCATCTCTGTCACTAACTATATAAGAATCCTGACAAATATCTAGACTCTATATAGATTTATTACTACCGTCGGTACATTGCTTCTACCGTCTGTCTATTGTTGAATGCCTTGCAAACTTTGCGCTAACGACAAGGCGTGGTGGTCTGACAGGCTCGCAATAAAATCGAGCATTTGCATCAAGCCTAAATATAAGTCATCGTGCGCTTCAATGGCGTGAGTACCCAGCAATTGTTGTAAGCGTTGTTGTTTGAACGTCAATGGCTGCTTTTTATAAAACGAGGCTGCCATATCGGCAAAAGCAGTCAATAAGGTGTGCAAGCTGGCATATGCAGCTAATTCGAGTTGCGCTTTTTGTGGGTGATTAAAAATGCGTTCTCGCGCCAACATTTTTGCTGCATCAATGCCATCTGACAAACTACTTGAGCAATGATTTAACAAGCTGCCTGTCAATGTACCTGATAGTAGCGCTTCTTGCTGTTCGGCAAAAGCATCTGTCACAGCAGTAACCAGCTTTTCAATCACTTTGCCACGTAGAGCGGCAATTTTTTGCAGCGGCGGTACGGCTTGTTTTAATTCTGGTGGCGGTGGCAAGTCGTCCAGTAGCTGTAAAAACAACGGTTCAACTTCTTCGTAACGCAGCATTCCGAGCGCTAAACCATCTTCGAGATCAATCAAGGTGTAGCAAATATCATCGGCAGCTTCGAGTAAATAGGCTAAAGGATGACGACACCAGCGGTAGTCGCCCGTGTTAATCAAGCCTAAGTGTTCGGCAACATTAGCGAGTAACTGTTTTTCGGTATGATAACAACCAAATTTGCCGCGTTTGTGGCTAGCGACGCCGCTGGCTAAAGGTTGAGATAACCACGGATATTTAAGATATGCCCCCAATGTCGCGTAGGTTAAACGCATGCCGCCATCATTTGGATGATATTCAAGTTGGGTCAGAATGCGCAGGCCGTGAGCATTGCCCTCAAACTGGCATAAATCAGCCGCTTGGGCAGGGGATAACAAGGCCATTAAATGCGCTTGTGCAGGTTGTAAGAACCAGTCACGGATCGCATATTCGCCCGCATGGCCAAAAGGTGGATTGCCAATATCATGAGCCAAACAAGCCGCTTGAATAATCGCGCCCACGTCAGCAGGAGCCAGCCAGTGTGGTAATTGATCGATAATTTTTTCAGCGGCTAACATGCCTAAACTCCGGCCAACGCAGGAGACTTCCAAACTATGGGTCAAGCGAGTATGGACGGCATCATGCTGAGCCAGTGGGTGCACCTGAGTTTTGCGATTCAGGCGGCGAAATGCCCCTGAAAAAACAATGCGATCATAATCTTTATGAAAGGGGCTACGGGCGGTTTCGTCGTGGGCTTTGCGGCTGCCTAAGCGAGCAGGGTTGAGCAGTTTCGACCATGACATCATCATAGGGTTGCTGGTCTTAGAGTTGTCGGTCATTGAGTTGGGGTGTCCGTGCGTTAATGGCAGCTGCTGCTAAGATGGTTCTACTTTATCCAAATATTGTTGCACTAGGGCTAAAAACTGTGGGGTATGGCCAATATCCTCATAAATCGGATTGCCTACTTCATCTTCCCCGACTTGTTTACTGCCATTTACATAAGGAAATGCTTCTTGTACTTCATCAAGTGCACTATGTATGAGGCTAGCGGTAATTTCTTCGGTTTTTAACGCGGGAAACATGGTGGCAAGCGCAAATAATCGGGCGGCATCATGCACGGGAAGTTCAATAGTTAGGGTGGTTTTTGCACTAGGGTGTCCGCCTGCTGAGTGCCAGTGCTCCAGTAATTGCCGGATTTTCATCATGATTTCCTTGTTTTGTTTTATGTAGACTGTGAGGTAACGATATTTTGTATAAGGCCTGTCTTTTCAGTAAGCATAGCCGTTCGTCGTGGTGTTGTCGAAGCATCACTCTGTGCTATAACAAGCAAAAATTGATTTAGGATGTGATAAATGTCGGCAGAAACGCTACTTGTTTGTAATATAGGCAGTTCTACGCTCAAGATCGCCTTGTACAAAATGCAGCGAGGAGCTTTTAGGTGTGTTTCTAGCCAGAAAGAAGAAGGCGAGCCAGCCAATTTAGTTCAATGGTTACAGTTAAAACTAGAGTCGTTAGATCCAGTGCACGCGATATTGCATCGTATTGTCCATGCTGGTGCGGTGAGTGAAGGCGCGTATTTGTGCGACGAAGCCT
Source organism: Moraxellaceae bacterium (assembly GCA_947373945.1). Taxonomy (GTDB): domain Bacteria; phylum Pseudomonadota; class Gammaproteobacteria; order Pseudomonadales; family Moraxellaceae; genus Agitococcus. The sequence goes on along the minus strand of CANBZV010000008.1, from coordinate 12,403 downwards.
GTTATCAACAAATCAGCCATTGGGCACCGTTGGCTCCCTTGCACAATCCTGCTGCATTACAAGCAATCGAAATGATCATGGCATGTTTTTCGGGGCTGCCTCAATACGCGGTATTTGACTCTGGGTTATATATGCAGTTGCCTGAGGTGGCTCGTCGCTACGCTATTCCCTCAGATCTTAATAGTGACTGGCCCATACAGCGCTATGGTTTTCATGGCTTGGCGCACCGTTCTCTCTGGCGTCAATTAACACCTAAGCTACAGCAACAACGCCTTATTACCCTACAATTAGGTAGTGGTTGTTCCTTAACCGCTTGGCGCGAAGGACAAGTCATTGATACCAGTATGGGTTTTACGCCTTTAGAAGGGGTAATGATGGCGACGCGATGCGGCGACATTGATGCGGGTTTGGTTTTGCATTTGTTACAGCACGGCTATAGCAATGAACAGTTGCAAGAGGTGCTGACCAAACACAGTGGTTTACAAGGTATTTCGGGTTTTTCGGGTGATATGCGTGAGTTATTGGCGAGCAATAGCGACGCGGCGCAATTGGCAATTGAATTATATGTCTATCGTATTAAAAAGCAGTTAGGTGCTTATATGGCGATTTTAGGTGGGGTTGATGTTATTTGTTTTGGTGGTGGTATCGGTGAAAATCAACCCACCATTCGCGAGCGAGTTTTGTCGGGCTTACAGGATTTCGGCATTGTCCTAGATGAAACAAAGAATAATCAATTGCTCTATGGTGCTGGCGATATCCATCAAGCTAAAAGTAAAGTGAAGTTGGAGGTGAGGCTGGTTGATGAAGCCGAGGAAATGGTGCAGCAATACTTGTTGACTGTAGCAGGATTACCCCAAGCATTTAGCCCGAATTTGACACAGCCGGAGACACTGGTCCCTATACAACCGTCTCTTTTTTAACGAAATAATGATAACAAGCCGTTCGCCTGATGCTGTCACAGTAGGGCGTGGACATGAGAGGCATGATGAACGTCAGTTTTGAACAATGGGCGGCAGGACAGGGTGTCATCAGTCATGATGAGCAAACCCAACAACGTGTTGCCGATTTGTTGGCTGATTTAGCGCGTGATGGTTTATGTAGCAAAGAACAGGCGTTGCGCTTATTCGTTGCTGCGGACCGTTTATGCAATATGGGCATGTGGTTAACGGTACATATGACTTATGCCAATAATGTGTATTTGGATGGTCGGCCATTACAGGCAACAGATTTTAAAGAGATTCCCGAAGGTCATACTGGCGGTGCACTGAACATTGTGCCTGCTTATGTAGGCTATTTGTTGGCGAATGCCTTAACGGGCACAACACGGGCATGGATGATGGGTCAAGGGCATTGTGTCGCTGCTATTGATGCCGTTAATGTGCTACTGGGTAATACCGAACACGAACAAGCGGCACGTTATCACTACACCGAACAAGGGCTAAGTCAGTTAGCGCAAGATTTCTATAGCTATAAAGTGGCTAAAAATGGCCGTCCGGCAGTTCCTCTGGGTAGTCACGTCAGCCCGTATACCGCAGGTGGCATTATTGAAGGAGGCTATTTAGGTTTTGCCGAACTGCAATATGTGCACATGCCTTTACCGGAGCAGGAGTTAGTCGCCTTTTTGAGTGATGGTGCGTTTGAGGAGCAGCGCGGCAGTGATTGGACGCCGCGTTTTTGGCGTGGTGAAGATACCGGTTTGGTTATGCCCATTATGATTGCCAATGGTCGTCGCATTGACCAGCGCACGACGATGTCGCAATCCGGTGGTGTCTATTGGTTTAGAGAACATCTTAAACTCAATGGTTTCGCGCCTGTAGAAATCAATGGCCGTGATCCTGCTGCTTTTGCATGGGCTATTTTAACCATGGCACAAAAACTCAAAGCCCAACACGACAGCATCAAACGCGGCGAAAGTCAGTATCCCGTTTTTCTACCGTACACCATTGCTGAAACCGTCAAAGGCTTTGGTTTTCCGAATGCTGGAACGAATGCCGCACATAATCTGCCTATTTCCCAAAGCCCTGCTCACGATGAGCAAGCGCGAAGTTTATTCAATGCGGGTTGTAAGCCGTTATTTGTCGCCGAGAATGAGCTGCAGTGGGCGATAAGCACGCTAAATAATCACTCTGCCAGCAGGCGAGTACAGGAGAAAGATCACTGTTTACGTTATCCTCAACCACTACCCTTGCAATCTCCTGTAGTGCCTTTGGCAGCCTTGGGCGAAAAAGTAGCGCCGATGGCGGCACTAGATAAATGGTTTGATGCGTTGGTGGCAGCAAATCCTGCTATGCGTGTTCGTGTCGCTAATCCTGATGAAATGCGTAGTAATCGCATGAATTTAACGCTTGAGCGCATTAAACACCGGACGTTGGATATTGAAAGTGATGTTGCTGAAGCTATAGACGGCGGTGTTATTACTGCCCTGAATGAAGAGGCTGTGGTGTCGGCGGTATTGGCTAATAAACAAGGTCTAAATATCGCCGTAAGCTATGAAGCCTTTGCCGTCAAAATGTTGGGCGCTATGCGTCAGGAGGCGATTTTTGCTCGACATCTCAAAGAAACAGGGCGTGATCCGCAATGGTTAAGTGTGCCGATTATTGTCACGTCGCATACCTGGGAAAACGGTAAAAATGAGCAGTCTCATCAAGATCCAACGTTAAGTGAAGCGTGGTTGGGCGAGATGAGTGATGTCGCGCCGGTGCTGTTTCCGTGTGATGCCAATACCACCATCGCCCAATTGGCGAACTTGTATCAACAACGTGGTCGCATTGCCACGATGGTGGTGGCGAAGAGCCAATTGCCGATTGTTTGCGATGCCGAGCAAGCACAACTTGCGGCGCAGCAAGGCGCAGTGACGTTGCGCCATGATCTAGGGGCAGAAATACAGTTTTTGGCGATTGGTGCTTATCAATTGCAGGCCGCACAACGAGCGGCTGAACGTTTGCGTCAGTGTGGTGTGGCGGTGTCGGTAGTGGCGATTGTTGAACCATCACGCCTACGGCAAGCGCGTGATGCCATGGAAGCTAATTATGTACTCAATGATGATGAGTTAAGCCTGTTGATTCCTGAGGTTGAAAACCGTATTTTTGTCTGCCATACCCGACCTGAGGTCATGACTGGGGTCTTGCGGCGTTTGGATACCGGACCTAAGCAGAGCGTCTTTGTTGGCTATCATAATCGTGGCGGCACGCTGGATGTATTTGGTATGTTGTATGCCAATCGTTGTACTTGGGCACATTTGTTGGTGCAGACGGCGCAACTATTAAACCAACATGCTCAAGCGTGGCTAACGGTCGAAGAATGGCAAGCCGCACAAGGCGAGATTCAACCTGATTGTTTGCGTTAGTTTGATTCCAAAGAGTCAGAGTGTCTTGTGGATTAAGGCTGTTTTAAGTAAAGGTATTTATGCTAATCAGCATAGTTTGCTAATGAGGGTAAATTGATGTCATTAAGAAATAGCACCAAAGCATGGGGTAGTGCGGCTAAAGCATTTCATTGGCTGACGGTTGTCTTGTTGATTGCTGTTTGGGTGGCCGTAGCGTTGCACGAAGATGCTGTAAAAGACTCGCCTGAGTACATTAAATATATTTTATTGCATAAATCGTTGGGGGTGTCGTTATTGACGTTAGTGTTGGCGCGCTTGTTATGGCTGTCGTCAAATGTGACACCGACACCAATCAAAATGCCGGAGTTACAAAAGAAAGCAGCTTCGACCGTGCATCACTTGTTGTATGTATTGCTGTTGGCTATGCCGATATCGGGTATCGTGATGACGCAATTAGCAGGAAGGCAGGTGAATGTGTTTGGCCTGTTTGATTTGCCACAATTGCTTGATGTCAATAAAGAGTTAGCAAAAGAGGTCAAAGAGTACCACGAGGAGGTCTTTTTTCCGGTACTCATGTTATTGATAGTGGGGCATATTGTTGTAGCGGCGTTCCATCAGTTTGTTTTAAAAGATAATTTAATCAAACGAATGTTGCCGTAAAAGTAAGGGCGGTTCGTGAATATGAGCCGCCTCAAAATGGGCTTCGACTCCGCGCAGCCAACGCAAAATGCGCCCTGAGCAGAGTCGAAGGGATTTTCAGCAAACGTCAACAGCCTCTAAGCTAACTCAGCAAACAAATCATAATCATCGGCATCAATAACGGTGACGGTGGCAAAGTCACCAATCTTTAACGCCGCAGCACCTTCACCTTCGATAAAGACATTACCATCAATTTCAGGCGCATCTGCCGCCGAACGGGCAATGGCGACGCCTTCTTCAAGGTCAATATCATCAATCAGCACTTTGATGGTTTTACCAATTTGCAGTTGTAAACGCTCAGCCGAGATTTCTTGCTGCACTTCCATAAAACGCTGCCAGCGCTCTTCTTTGATTTCTTCAGGTACGGGATCTGGTAGATCGTTGGCAACTGCACCATCAACGGCTGAGTATTTAAAACAACCGACACGATCCAATTTGGCTTCTTGCAACCAATCTAACAATATTTGGAAGTCTTCTTCGGTTTCGCCAGGGAAACCAACGACAAAGGTCGAGCGCAACACTAAATCGGGGCAAATTTCACGCCATTGTTTAATGCGTTCGAGCGTGTTTTCGCTATGGGCAGGGCGCTTCATCAACTTCAAAATACGCGGACTGGCGTGTTGGAATGGAATATCCAAATAAGGCAGAATTTTGCCTTGCGCCATTAACGGAATGACATTATCGACATGCGGATAAGGGTAAACATAATGCAAACGTACCCACACACCTAATTCACCTAGCGCTTCGCAGAGTTCTTGCATCCGAGTTTTTAACGGGCGACCACCCCAGAAATCGAGTTTGTATTTAAGGTCAACGCCATACGCTGAGGTATCTTGCGAGATGACCAATAACTCTTTGACGCCTGCTTTGACGAGGTTTTCGGCTTCTGTCATCACCGAACCAGCCAAACGGGAGACTAAATCACCACGCATCGACGGAATAATGCAGAAGGTGCAACGATGGTTACAGCCTTCGGAAATTTTTAAATAGGCATAATGCTTAGGCGTTAATTTGATGCCTTGCGCAGGAATCAAGTCGATAAACGGATTATGGTCGGCTTTGGCGGGTAAATGCTGATGCACCGCGTCCATCACTTCTTCATAAGCATGGGGGCCAGTAACTTTTAACACGCTTGGGTGTACGTCACGAATTTGCCCTTCTTTGATGCCCAAACAGCCAGTGACAATAACTTTGCCGTTTTCGTTTAGGGCTTCGCCAATGGCATCTAATGATTCTTGCACCGCAGATTCAATAAAACCACAGGTGTTAACGACTACTAAGTCGGCACCTTGGTAGTCGGCAGAGATTTGGTAACCTTCAGTACGTAATTGCGTCAGAATGCGTTCAGAATCAACCAGATTTTTCGGACAACCTAAGGATACAAAACCAACTTTGGGTTGTTGTAAAGACATGAACACACTCCGCAAACAGCAAATAAAAAGCGAGCGTAATTATACTCGGTTTGTTGTGACTTTGCAGGGCTTTCCGACTGGTATCTGTTTGAAGGGCAAAGTGCGTGAGGTAGGAGTGGGTAGGGTGGGTTAAGGAACGCAACCCACCATGGCAGAAAGTTATCTCAGTGATGGGTTTTCTTCGTCACTTCCGTCATCCCTAGGTGTTTACGCCAATAACCTCACCAAAATCCCTTCATAAATCTCCGTCAGCGTATCTAAGTCAGCCGCATTCACACACTCGTTCACTTTATGAATTGTGGCATTAATCGGACCCAGCTCCAACACTTGCGCTCCGGTTGGCGCAATAAAACGACCATCGGACGTGCCGCCGCTGGTCGATAATTCCGTATCAATACCAACTACTTCTTTAATCGCCGCAACACTTGCCGCTACCAACTCGCCTTTTGCGGTCAAAAAGGGCGCGCCGCTTAAATTCCACATGATTTCGTAGGTCAATCCATGTTTTTGCAAAATAGCTTCAGTACGCGCTTTTAATTGCTCGGCGGTGACTTGGGTAGAAAAACGGAAGTTAAACAACACCGTTAAATCGGCCGGAATAACATTGGTTGCGCCCGTGCCCGCATTGATATTCGATATTTGGAATGAAGTGGCCGGAAAGAAATCATTGCCGTTATCCCACAGTTCCGTCGTTAATTCGGCAAGGGCAGGGGCGGCACGATGAATTGGGTTGTCGGCTAATTGCGGATAAGCAACGTGTCCCTGAACGCCAATCACTTTTAACAGCGCATTTAACGAACCACGTCGGCCATTTTTTATGACGTCGCCAATAGTGGTGGTGCTAGAGGGTTCCCCCACTAAACACCATGTCATTTTTTCTTGGCGTGCTTCCAAGTGTTCGATAACTTTGACTGTGCCATCGGTCGCGACGCCTTCTTCATCGCTGGTAATCAAAAAAGCAATAGAACCACTATGATGAGGGTGTTGAGCCACAAATTGTTCACAGGCAACGACCATTGCTGCTAGTGAGCCTTTCATGTCGGCAGCGCCGCGACCATATAAAACGCCGTCGCGGATTTCAGGCAGAAAAGGTTCGCTTTGCCATGCGCTTAATGCGCCTGTGGGCACTACATCGGTATGGCCAGCAAAAGCAAAGACTGGCTCCGTGGTGCCGCGACGTGCCCAGAAATTATCAACTTCACCAAAACGCAAACGCTCAATAACAAAACCAATATCTTCTAAGCGTTGAATCATCAACTCCTGACAATTAGCATCGACAGGGGTCACCGAAGGGCAGCGGATTAAATCTAAGGTTAAAGCAAGCGTAGGGGACATAAAGAGGCTTTCTAGGTGATAAAACGAATGGCGACAGTTTATCTAATCTGACAAATAGCGCAACTTGGCAAGAACCTTGCTAGAATCACGCAAACTTTACGGGGGAGGAAACCTGCATGAAAAATTTAGTCACTATGACGGTCTTGGCTGCTGCGGTAGCAATGACGGCGTGTAGCAAAAAAACAGAACCAGCAACAGGGTCAACAGAGGGTGCGGCGACAACAGCAACAGGCGCTACCATAGTCAAAATCGGTCATGCTGCACCATTAACAGGCCCGCAAGCGCACATTGGCAAAGACAATGAAAACGGCGTGCGGATGGCGATTGATGAGTTAAATGCCAAAGGCTTAACCATCGGCGGCAAAAAAGTGCAATTCGAGCTGGAGTCTGAAGACGACCAAGCCGATCCGCGTGTCGCGACAACCGTAGCGCAAAAATTTGTCGATGACAAAATCAGCGCCATGATCGGTCATTTGAATTCCGGTACCACCATTCCCGCGTCGCGTATTTATAACGATGCCGGTATTGTCGAAATTTCGCCATCGGCAACCAATCCCAAATATACCCAACAAGGCTATAAAGGCGCGTTTCGGGTTATGGCCAACGATGTTCAGCAAGGCAAAGTATTGGGTGAGTTTGCGGTAAAAGACATGGCCGCGAAAAAAATCGCCATTATTGATGATCGTACAGCCTATGGCCAAGGTTTGGCTGACGAGTTTGAAAAAGCTGCCAAAGCAGCAGGTGGAACTATCGTCGAACATGAGTTTACCAACGATAAGGCCTCTGATTTCACCGCGATTTTAACCAAAATTAAAGGCGCTAATCCTGATGTCGTGTTCTACGGCGGCATGGATGGCCAAGGCGCACCGATGGCGAAACAAATGCAAACCTTGGGTTTGAAATCGCAGTTTTTGGGTGGTGATGGCATTCACACGGCGGAGTTTATGAAACTTGCGGGCGCAGCGGCTGAAGGTGTGACGGCTTCTTTGCCGGGCGTACCGTTAGAGAAAATGCCTAAAGGTCTTGATTTTAAACAAAAGTTTGAAAGCAAATATGGTGTTATTCAGTTGTACGCGCCGTATTGCTACGATGCAGTGATGGTGATGGCTGAAGCGATGCAACGCGCCAACTCCACCGAATCGGCGAAATATCTGCCTGAAATGGCGAAAACCAATTACAACGGCGTCACTGCTAATATCAAATTTGATAACAAAGGCGATTTAGAAGGTGGGGCGATTACTGTTTATCGTGTCGTTAAAGGCGATTGGCAAGTAATCAAAACGATTGGTGGTCAGTAGTCCTTCATTTACCCCCTTGTGCACAAGGGGGTAGCAAAACGAGAATAATTATTATGAAGCAACTTTTTGCAACGTTTCAGTCAACTTCATTAGAAGTTTTGCCTAATTTGAAACAGCGTTATGGTTTATTGCTGCGTCACGATTTAGTCAGTGTCAAAGTAATTCATCAAGATGTACAGGTATTATTAGAATATACCGTTACCGATAAAGACCATTATTCCTTTGATAATAAGGTCGTGGTTAAAAGTTTGACGTTAACGGAAGAAATTAATGCCGCATTAAGCGTTAGAGCATCAGTGTTTGAAAATGCCCGTTATCTGGTTGAAGAGATATCGCCGACGGCATTGGCAAAAATGGCGGACTTATTTGATGAGAGTTCGGCTGCCGTGATTATTAATTACGATCAAAAAGCCTAGTAGATTTTAAGAGTATTGTCGCTTGGATATATTTGCCCAACAACTGATTAACGGCCTGATTTTGGGCAGTATTTACGCGTTAATTGCCCTTGGCTATACCATGGTGTATGGCATTTTAGGGCTAATTAATTTTGCTCATGGCGAAATTGTCATGATTGGCGCGATGGTTTGTATTACCTGTCTGAATTTATTATTAGGTCATTTCGGTGATGTGTCGCCATTATTATTGGTGGTCGCCAGTGTTTTTATGGCGATTCCAGTGTGTGCCTTATTGGGTTATAGCATTGAACGAATTGCCTATAGACCTTTGCGTAATGCGCCGCGTTTAGCGCCATTAATTACCGCTATTGGCGTGTCGATAGTGTTGCAAAATTTAGCGATGATTATTTGGGGGCGGCAATATGTGCCGTTCCCCGCTATTTTCACCAATACGCCGTATCAAGTGTTTGGCGCAGCTATTACGCCGTTACAAGTCAGTATTGTTGTCGTAGCGACGTTAATGATGCTGGGTTTGTGGCTGCTGGTACAAAAAACTAAGTTGGGACGGGCGATGCGGGCAACTGCACAAAGTCCACAAGTGGCGTCGTTGATGGGGGTTAATGTCAACCAAGTGATTGCCATGACCTTTATTTTTGGTTCTTGCCTCGGTTCGGTGGCGGGAATTATGGTCGCTGCCAATTACGGACAAGCCCATGCCTATATGGGCTTTTTATTGGGTTTAAAAGCTTTTTCGGCGGCGGTATTAGGCGGTATTGGTAATATTGCCGGTGCGGTATTAGGTGGATTATTGCTCGGCATTATCGAAAGTCTAGGCGCAGGTTATTTGGGTGATTTAACCAATAATTTTCTCGGCAGCCAATATCAGGATATGTTTGCTTTTTTAGTATTAATTACCGTATTAGTATTTAAGCCATCGGGATTATTAGGCGAAAAAACGTCGGAGCGTCCCTAATGAAAAAAATTTGGTTATCTTATGCTTTACTTGCTATCGCATTAATTGTTGCGCCGTTCGCCGTTGGTCATTTTGGTGCATCTTGGGTGCGGGTCTTAGATTTTTGTTTGCTTTATACCATGCTCGCGCTAGGGCTGAATATTGTTGTCGGGTATGCCGGATTATTGGATTTAGGCTATATCGCATTTTATGCCGTAGGCGCTTATACCATGGCGTTGTTGGCTTCCCCTCATTTTGATTTGCATTATTCGGCGTGGATTATTTTGCCCATTGGTGCTGGTATTGCTTGTTTGGCTGGGGCGGTCTTAGGTGCGCCGACGTTGCGCTTAAAAGGCGATTATTTGGCGATTGTCACTTTGGGTTTTGGTGAAATCGTTCGTCTGTTTATGAATAATCTCGATCGCCCCGTCAATATTACTAATGGCCCGCAAGGCATTAATATGGTCGATAATATTGGCATTGGTGGTTTTAGTCTGGGTGATGGTATTCACGTCGCCGATAGTCATTTTGGTTCGGTGTATAGTTATTATTATTTATTTTTAGTGCTGGCATTGCTGACGATTTTTATTTGTGTGCGTTTGGAAAATTCGCGTATCGGTCGGGCATGGATGGCGATTCGTGAAGACGAGCTTGCCGCTAAAGCGATGGGCATTAATACCCGTAATATTAAATTGTTGGCGTTTGCGATGGGCGCGAGTTTTGGTGGTTTGGCGGGTGGCTTGTTTGCTAGTTTCCAAGGTTTTGTCAGTCCCGAAAGTTTTAGCCTGATGGAGTCCATCATGGTGTTGTGCATGGTGGTGTTGGGAGGCATGGGTCATATCGGTGGTGTGATTTTAGGCGCTATTTTATTGACGCTGACACCGGAGGTGTTGCGCGAAGTCATCAATCCTTTACAGCGTAGCTTGTTTGGCCGTACCGTTATTGATCCTGAAAATCTGCGGATGTTGTTGTTTGGCTTAGCATTGATTTTAGTGATGCTGTTAAAGCCTGCAGGGTTGTGGCCATCGCCGCGTCGGCAAGAAGAGTTGAAACATGGCTGATTTATTGTCGTCTATATATTGTGTCGTAAGTCTGTAGAGGTCTGTTATGCCACTCGCGAAACAAGTCACTTTTATTAGCGAAGAAGATTATCTGGCTGGTGAAAAAATATCAGCAATCAAGCATGAATATGTTGATGGTGATGTTTTTGCCATGTCGGGTGCAAGTGCCAGCCATAACCGTCTTGCTGTTAATTTGACGACGGCATTTAACATCCATTTAAAAGGCAAACCTTGCCAACCGTATGCCGCTGATATGAAAGTCAAAGTCGGGAGCAAGTATTTTTACCCTGATGTACTAGTGGATTGTTCACAGATAGATGACAGTAGTTATTACACCGAAAGCCCCGTCATTATTGTCGAGGTGCTGTCCAAGTCTACTCGTCGTATGGATGAAACCACGAAACGGGTCGCCTATTTGCAAATCCCAAGCTTGCAAGAATATGTGTTAATCGAACAAGACTTTGTCGATATTGAAGTCGTACGTCGAAGTTCGGGCTGGCAATCGCAACGTTATTATTTGGGTGATGAAGTCCATTTCGAATCGATTGGCCTAACACTGACTGTTGAAGAGATTTATGACCGTGTTAACAATGCCGAATTGCTGGAGTGGCGACAATTACAGGCGGATGCTGTTGTAGGGGTGGATTCATCTGCCCAAGTTGAATAGGCGACTAAAAATCACCCCGAAGATGAATAGGGTAGTGCCTAAATTTTTTTAAGAAGTGTTATTGATGGCTGATCTGCTTAAACTTTCTCATATTCAAAAACATTTTGGCGGTATCCACGCCTTAAAAGATGTGTCGTTGTCGATTCCGCAAAACTGCATTTATGGTTTGATCGGCCCTAATGGTGCGGGTAAAACGACGCTGTTTAATGTTATTACAGGTTTATACGAAGCCGATGGTGGCCAACGTTTTCTCAATGATCAACTATTGCCGCTAACGTTAAAGCCGCACGAAATTCTGATTAAAGGCATTGCCCGAACCTTTCAAAATATTCGTTTATTTCAGGATATGACGGCACTCGAAAACGTCATGGTGGCGCGTCATAGCAAAAGTAAAACCGGTGTCTTAGGTGCGATTTTGCGCACGCCAGCGGCACGTGCCGAAGAACAGGCGATTCGCGATAAAGCGATGTCGTTATTGGATTATGTCGGCCTGACCGTGTGTGCCGACCGTTCGGCGAAAACACTGTCTTATGGCGATCAACGCCGTTTAGAAATTGCCCGCGCTTTGGCGGCCGAACCGATGTTATTAACTTTGGATGAGCCAGCGGCGGGTATGAATCCGACCGAAACCGCTGAATTAACGCGCTTGATTCAACGCATTTATAACGATGGCACAAGCGTGTTGTTAATTGAACATGATGTGAAATTAGTCATGGGTTTGTGTCATCGAGTGGCGGTGCTAGATTTTGGTCAATTGATTGCTGAAGGTGTGCCTGCCGATATTCAAAAAAACCCACAAGTCATCGCTGCTTATTTGGGAGGTGGCGCATGAGCCTGTTGGCGATTCGGAATTTACAAATAGCGTATGGTGGCATTCAAGCAGTTAAAGGCATTGATTTAACGGTGCAAGAAGGCGAATTGGTGAGTTTGATTGGTGCCAATGGCGCGGGCAAAACATCAACACTCAACTGTTTGGCGGGTTTATTAAAGCCGTCGGCGGGCGAGATCATCTATCAAGGGCAGGATTTGCTGCGTATTCCGACTCACGAACGAGTGCGTCATGGTTTAGCGCTAGTGCCCGAAGGACGTGGTATTTTTTCCAAGCTGACGGTGGCGGAGAATCTACGCATGGGCGCGTATGCGCGCACGATGCACGACAGCGAGCTAGATCATGCCTATCAGCGTTTTCCGCGTTTATTCGAGCGTAAAGAGCAATTGGCGGGGACGTTGTCGGGTGGCGAGCAACAGATGTTGGCCAT
>CANBZV010000007.1 GCA_947373945.1 Moraxellaceae bacterium | reverse complement strand
AAAAAAGCCCTCGTTACGATCAATAGCTCTGAGGGCTTTTTATTTCCGTCCTATCAGGGTTTGGCACCAAACGAGCCGATGAAAATCATACCAGGCCCTGGCGAGGGATCACTTAGGACAAAAGTCCCAGCCAACTCATTCGCAGATGTCCCATAAAAAGTGCCTCGGATCGTTGTGTTGGTAGCTGTAGGAATAGTGGGTGAAGCCACGTTTGCCGTGAAGGTATTGCCGGAGATTACCCCACCGCTGATGGTCATATCACGGAAAGGATTGTCGATAGCTGGAGCATAGGTTGAGTATGGTATCAGCGTTGATACGCCAGCCGTGGTGGCAATGCCCGTAATCGTGCCGCTGACTGTCCCGGCGGCAAAATTGACGCTCAAGCTAACCACTCCGCTTGCATCATCCGAACCACCAACCGTGGTGGTGGAAACTACACCAGCCATAGTTCCGTTATAAACCAGCGTTCCGCTGCTTGGCATACTCCCCGGCGCTTGTGTACCTCCAGCAAACGCGCCGTAGGTGGTAATCGCATTTGCGGGCATAGGAGCAGCAAGGACGTCACGGATAGTCCACATGCCATAATCCGCAGCCGTTAGGCCAATAGTACTCGCTAGGCGAGTTGAGGTCATTTGTAAAGATGTCCCTGCAACTGTAATTGTACCGGGCTGTGTGGCAATCGCGCCGATCAGCGAGGCACCTGCGGCTGGCGGGTTACCCAGTGTAAATACGCCATTGTTCGGTGTACCGTTGGGGCCAGAAGTCACTGTTGACGTCGTAATGCCGCCGGAAGTCGAACTAATGAAATCCACTGGACTCATCAACACCGTCGGAATAATGGCTACCGTAGAGACGCGTAGTGTCGGCCCACCGGAAGCGATGAATGTATCAGGCGGATTCTTCTTCAGCCCGAACGAGCCGATAAATATCCGGGCAGGACCGGGCGATACATCACTGATAGTGAAAGTACCTGTAATTTCATTGGCGGTAGTGCCATAGAATTGGCCCTTAATGGTTTGTGTGGTCGCTCCTGCAAAGGACGGCGAGGTCGCAGTCGCGGTGAAAGAGTTGCCGGTAATTACCCCTCCGCTTAGCACAATGTCGCGGATCGGAACATCGGCTGACGCGGCATAGCCGGAATAAGGTTGGACAGTAGAAGCACCCGCTGCGGTGGTGATTGCGGCAATAGTGCCACTAATAGTCCCTGCGGCAAAATCGACATTCAGTAAGGCCACACCACTAGTATCATCTGAACCACCAATAGTGGTTTTGGCGACGACACCCGTCATTTTCCCCGTATAGGAGGCAGTACCCGTAGTTGGCATGGAAGATGTCAGTTGTGTTCCACCAGCATAGGCACTATAGGTAATCACCGAATTTGCGGGTAGTGGCAGTGCCACTTGATCCCAGATGGCCCAGACACCAAAATCCGAGGCTCCCAGCCCAACCGAAGCGGCCAAGCTTGAGGACGTCATGGTTAGGGGTGTTCCAGAGACATTAATCGTGCCGGGCTGGGTTGCGACCGAACCAACCAGCGAAGTGCCGGCTGATGGCGGGTGTGCCAAGGTAAATATACTGTTATTAGAGCCACCGGATGGACCGGCTGTGACATTCGAGGTAGTTACCCCACTAGAAGTGGTACTGGTAAAGTCCACTGGGGTCATAAGCACCGTCGGGAAAGCTGCTTGCGTAGAAACATGAATCGTCGGACCGCCAGTAGCGGTAAAAGTACTGCCTGGGGGGGACGAGGAAGATCCACCTCCGCCGCCACAACCGGTCAAAATGGCCGCTACTAGCAGGAGGCCAACTGATTTCTGATGATAACCTGGCATAAATCTCTCCTTGCTGATGATCGCCGAGTATGTCCGGCAAAGACACCAGACTCGAGCCAGAATAGGCTTTAATCCCAGCTCTGTCGAGTTAGCTCATAGGTGTTGCAATACCTCTTATCCGTGCCTAGTTGTTTAATAACAACGAATCGCCTTTATCTAACGAAAACTAAACGTGCGCGTAACGACATCCGCCCTCCCGATAACTCAGGACTCTTGTCGGCATGACTTCAGAGTTGGAGTCAATCGAACGGATAACTCAGGCTGGGTCGTAGCCAGCCATACACCACCCAACACGAAGATCGCGCCAACAAGCTGAGGTAGTGCAACGGGCTGACCAAGCAACATGCCTATCAATGCGGCAAAAATCGGCACTAAATTCATAAAAATGGCTGCTTTGCCTGCCCCAACCTGACGAACACCATCATTCCACCACAAGTAAGCGAGGACTGAACCAAACAAACTCATGGTTACGACTGCCCCAACCACGCCCAAAGGCGGTGGCGTGAAAAAATCTGATTGCGTGCTTTGTGCGAAGACACTAAGAAGTACACCTCCCAAAGCAACCGTTCCGACCGTAATCTGTAACGGTGGAAGTCCGGTAATATAACGCCGTGGAATAGTTGAGTAGATAGCCCAGCAAGTGGCCGCCAGCAATATAAAAAGGTCTCCCTGCTGGAAAGACAGTGCAAGTAAAGTAGCTAACGATCCACCACTGACAACCACCACCACACCAACAAGACCTAATGCGAGGCCAGATTGTTGCCGACGACCAATAGGCTCTCCTGTCAGCAGCGCGCCAAAAACCGTAATCAACGCCGGACACAGCGCCATGATCAACGAGCCATTAACGGGTGATGTGTGACGCAACCCATGAAACAGCGCCAGATTGAAGCCCCCAATACCAACCACTGCCATTATTAGTAATGGCAAGGCGTGGCGTTTTAGACCCATCCAGTCGAGTCCATCACGTGCGCCTACCAGTGGAACCAGCACAAGGCCTGCCAGCAGAAAGCGCCAGCCGCTAATAGACTCGGGTGACATATAAGCCACCGCATACTTACCAAGATGAAACATGAGCGCCCAGAAAAAAGAGGTCAATCCAAGTTTTATCCAGACTAAGGGGGTATTCATGATATTACTCCAATACTTATAGCTAATATTATCCATTTCCATAAACACAAAGATATGACAGTATAAGCAAAACTGTTTTCCATTTTTGGAAACGTCTATGCCGAATCTGGATTGGAATAACCTCAAGTACTTTCTGGCCGTCGCCCGTATGGGTGGACTCACGCCAGCCGCAAACAGCCTTCATACCAGCGCATCCACGGTTTCTCGTCATATAGATGCTATGGAGGCGGCACTTGGCGTGCGACTTTTTTTGCGTCAACAGCGTGGCTATTTACTGACGGACACAGGCAGCACCCTACTTGAACACGTCGCTGAAGTTGAGCGCGCCATGCAGACCGTGGAGCGTCAGGGGGCGGCGACGGACGACATTACGGGTGAGGTAAAACTAGCCACATTTGAATCAATAGCCCATTACCTGTTGGTACCACACCTACCTGCTTTTACCGCCCGTCACCCGCAACTAAGGGTAGAGTTGCTGGTAAATCGAAATCTAGCAGATCTATCCAGACGCGAAGCAGACCTAGCTTTACGCATTGCCGATCCCCGCCAACGCGACCACGCGCCAGACTACATCGCTCATTTTGTCGGTACATTCCGCTTTGAGCTTTATTGCACTCGTCAAGCCTTGGAGCAGGCTGGCGATTGGCGTCAACTGCCACATATCTCGTGGGATACGGCTTGGGTCAAATTACCTATGGTTGATTGGTTACGCACCCTGTTCCCCGAGCAAACTCCGGTACTGCGCTGCAATACCATGCAGGCTCATTACCTAGCGGCACGTCATGGATTGGGTGCCGCCTTGTTACCATGCTTTATGGGCGATAACGATGATCAACTCCTTCGTTTGGACACGAGCTTACTGCAAACCCAACAGGAACTCTGGCTGCTCTATCACCGGGATTTGAAAGCTAGCAGACGGGTGCTGGCAATGCGGGATTTTGTTGAGGAAATCTGTCAACTAGAGCTGGCAAAATATGGATGAAGATAAAATGACTGCTGTTACAAATAATATTTACGTTAGATAACTCTTTGGCAGGGTCTTAAATAACAGAGAGAATTGGATAACATCACTTTTTGGTTGCCAAAACTGAAACGCTGTTAGTCAAAAATTCCTGCTAGTGCTAAATCAATTTCAGACTTATCGTAGACGTTTATACATGACATCGGGCTTTGCGCAAAAACGCCTCAAATATTATTTCCAAGGAGTCAAACCATGAAAAGTCTGGCCTTCGTACAGCGAAATGATACACGCTCGGCCGTGGGTGACTTTTCTCCCGTGCTCTCGGTTCTTTCTTATTATGATCTTGGCAATACTGTCTCTCCTTTTTTACTTCTTGACCATATCGGGCCAGGGCAACTACTGCCGTCAACACAACAAAAAGGTGTTCATGATCATCCACATCGCGGCTTTGAAACAGTCACTCTCGTTTATCAAGGTGAAATAGAGCATAAAGACTCAACTGGGAGTGGCGGAATCATTCGCTCAGGTGATGTACAGTGGATGACAGCCGCGTCGGGAGTCATCCATCAGGAGTACTTTAGCTCGGCATTCAGTCAACACGGTGGACGTTTTGAAATGGTACAACTTTGGGTGAACTTGCCCGCTGCGGACAAAATGGGGCCACCCGGTTATCAAAGTCTGACCCGCGCCCAGATTCCCGTGCTTGACCTACCCAATGACGCGGGCACAGTTAGGGTCGTTGCCGGAGAGTTCGATCACATTACTGGCCCCGCGAAAACACATACTCGGATAAATGTTCTTGATGTCCAGATACACGCAAATCATGAGGTGGCCTTTTGTTGCGAGGCTGGCGACACGGCAATGATCTACCTGCTTGCAGGCCGTCTGCAATTCAGCGCCAACGAAATCATGGAGGAGCAAGGCTTGGCCGTCATGTCACAACATGGTACTGGTTTTGTCATTTCTGCCCTTGAGAACAGCAGGCTACTCGTGTTGACTGGCGAGCGAATCAACGAGCCTATGAGTGGTCGAGGCCCCTTTGTCATGAACAGCTATGCAGAAATCCTACAGGGTTATGAAGACTTAAAAAACGGTCAATTTGGCCTTAAAACAAGTTCATAACCCCGCCTGTTTACTCTCATCGTTTTACTGGATCAGGCGCTTAGTAAAAAATGCCAGAATCTCATCGCGCGCGGTCAGGGTTGGCTGACCTTCCTCGTCAATAAGATGAGCCGTCACTACGCTGTGGGGACAGCGGACATGGTGTTCAAAGAAGGGAGCAACCTCTGTCGCAGCCGCGCTATCAGGGAGTACGCGGGCAATGAAGCGACCACCTAGCGCCTCCGTATAGGCCGCAAATCGTTGGGCCCGGCAAAAGCGGTCGCCTTCAAAACGATAAGCCAACACCGTCAGGTCTTCTTGATCTAATCGGCGGCGCACGACTTGAATCTCATCAGAGGATATTTCAATACCGCTAGAATCATTCATCGGTAACGAGGGTTGACAGACGACGGGCGCGATCACCGATGGCTCCAGCATCATCGTCAGGGCAAAATTGCCCGTGAAACACATACCAATCGCCCCAACGCCAGGACCACCGCAGTGTTGATGTGCCAATCGAGCCAATGCCATTAACCATTGCGTCACCGGACTTGCCTGGTTGCTCGCAAGCGCCCTGAACTCTGCGCTGATACAAGCACGCTGAAAGACCGCAGCGCCTTCATCGGCACTGGCTATGATGCCGTCTCGGCCAAAAAGCGACGGCATATACACCGTAAACCCTGCATCACGAACCCAGCGGCTAAAACGTGCAACCTGTGGGCTAATGCCGGGCATCTCCGCCATAACAATCACTGCCGGGCCTGAACCAGCAATATATACCCGCTTAGTGACACCATTGAGAGCAATATCGCATTGCCTAAAATCATCAAGTGGATCGTGCTCGTGCATGTTACGTTTGTTTACTACTGTCTCATCATGGGTCGGCATGGTGATTTCATCTCTTTATTCGCATGACATGATTTATAAAATGCCCCGTTCAATTTCTTCCAGATAAATAAAATCTGGCGCTTTCACACCTGCTCTTTTGCGAATTTCCACCAACTCAGCCGACTCAAAAAATCGCCTAGCATTATCGAGAGAACTCCAAACTGAAAAATGGACGATAGCATTGGCGTTAGTGTCGTAGCGCAGTAGCTGATAGCTAATTTCACCCGCCGCTTTTCGGATGGCAGCCGCTTGTTCAAACACCAGTTTCCAGGCGGCATAGGATTCAACTTCATGAATAATTAATACATGCTGCATAAGACGCTCCTTCAATAATTTTAATTGCACAACTCAAACAAGCTGTTTCAAGACATCATTAAGATGATTCATGACTGTTGCGGTCAATACACCATCACTCCAAAAGATATCGCACTAGCCATCGTGTTGTACTTGCATTTGATCATCTGACTGCTGATGATAGAAGCGTCGTTTTTGACATCTTTCAGGACTATTCTGCCAATGTACGATTTTACTGTCTTGATATTGGTTGGCGCTTTTTCCTCCAGTGTGGCGATAACACGCGACATATTGGCTACCGCGGAGGTGTTGGCTGGCCGCTCGAATGCCGCACCAATACGTTGGCGTTTATGTTCCGTCGATGGCGGTACTATAAGCTTGCAAGGCGGTATGACTGTGGACACAGTCAAAATACCAACCAACATTAATGATGATAGTTCCGTATGGATTGTGCCAGGGCTGGGTTTAAATACGCACAAGGAAATTAGTCAACGCTTTGAAAAAAATGATGCTGTTACTGCCATTCATGCCTTGTCACAGCACGTAGAGTTAGGTGGATACGTTGCCGCTTCCTGCTCAGCTGTTTTCATGCTTAATGCTGCAGGACTTCTACACGGACGTCGGGTGACTACAACGTGGTGGCTTGCGCCGTTACTGCAAAATATCGCACCGGATTGCACGGTGGATGCCGATCGAATGGTGTGTGTCGACGGTCAGGTTGTCACAGCAGGAGCTGCGTTTGCCCAATCCGATCTCATGCTCCATCTGCTTCGCGAGCGCTACGGAAACGCGCTAAGGGACAATGTTTCTAGGATGATGCTGCTTGATGGACGCCAAGCGCAAGCGCCTTTTATTGTGCCGGAGGTATTGGCCAGCGGAAACAACCTCGTCGCGCGGATTGCCGCCAGAGTTGAGCGTGCTCTGCCCACCCCGCCCTCCGTTGGTGAACTGGCGCAGGAGTTTTGCATGTCAGAAAGAACCTTGTCGCGCCATATCCATAAAGCCACTGGTAAAAGCACACTATCATTAATACAAAGTGTTAGATTGAGATATGCAAAAAACTTACTGGAAAACAGCCGGATGAATGTTGAGCAAGTAGCAGCCGCTGTCGGCTATCAGGATGCCACTGCACTTCGACGACTTATGAAAAAAACAGCTGGAGCCAACCCAAGCAGATACCGACCTATTGTGGCTGATTATTAAAAATCCGAGGACATTAGCGCGCCAAATATCCTCCATCCACCGGATAATAACTACCTGTGATAAACGACGCTTTCTCTGAGTTCAACCATAACACTAGTTCAGCGACTTCGTCAGGCAAACCTAAACGCCCAATCGGATGCTGCGAGATCAACATCTCATTAAGCACGGGGTCGCTCTCAAAGGATTGAATCATCGGCGTGCTAATAAACGCAGGACCAACAACATTAATCCGAATTCCCTGTGACGCGTATTCCACCGCTGAACCTCGAGTAAGGCCGACCACGCCATGCTTAGCTGCAACATATCCGACCGCGTTAGGAAAAGCCACTTGCCCAAGAATAGACGCGATATTGACAATGGCACCGCCACCGCTCGCGAGCATGACGGGAATCTGATATTTCATGCAATAGAAAACACCAGACAAATTAATGGCTAAGATATGCTGCCAGCCCTCAATAGAATAATCAGCCGTTGGCTGTTGCTCACCGCCAATACCAGCATTGTTACAGGCATAATCCAGTCGCCCATAACGCTGTAGCGCAACACTAACCATACGCTCACAATCACTAGGCTGTGAGACATCAGCTGCAACAAAAACCGCTTCTCCACCCGTATGGCGTATGTGCTCGACCACTTGTTCGCCTAACTCACTTTGGGTATCCGAAAGCACCACTGCAACACCTCTTTGAGCATACAGTTGGGCAATACTCTTACCAATTCCCGAAGCTGCACCAGTGACGATAGCTACTTTTTTTTGCGTGCTCATTGGGTTATCTCCTGATTAGTGTTCTTCATACCCGTACTCATATCCTCAGATTTATCACTATACCCCGATAAGATGCCCAGTATTTGATCCAGATCAGTTTTCCCAACGGCATTTGGCCGCAAGATGTGAATACGTCTTGGTTATGGTTTTATGGAAATATTTATGATTGCCAATCCGCTTGAAACCGATACTTGCTTGCTTGTGATTAATGTTGGCTCATCAACGATGAAGATCGCTGCATATTCACTCAAAACTCCCGCTGCAGCCATCTTCAGTTTGGTGATCGAACTTGAGTCGGGAGTAGTCTATGGCAAAGGTATGTTAGCCAATGATTGGGCTGATTTTCTGCCCTATACCCCTTCTGAAGACATGCTGGAAATCGTGCTCGATCAGCTACAAAAACAGGAGATCAAGCTCTCGGCCTGTGTTCATCGAGTCGTACATGGCGGACAACAACGGGAACCACAATGGCTGACGCCAACCATGCTGGCGGAACTAGAAATGCTTGAGCCGCTGTGCCCACTACATCAACCACCAGCCTTGGATGTCATTCATTTTCTACGTGGCCGATTACCTGCGTTGCCTCAGATTGCTGTTTTTGATACGAGTTTTCATCTGAACCAGCCCAAACTCGCAGTGACTTATGCTTTGCCCGCTGAACTGCGTAATGCGGGGATTCAAGCTTACGGTTTTCACGGCATTTCCTGTCAGCATCTGTTGCGACGGTTAGGTGATATGAATCTTGAGCAAATCGGACAGCGCCTTATTATTGCTCATTTGGGTAGTAGCGCCAGTCTCACAGCGGTCAGTAATGGCCGAAGTCTAGCCTGTACAATCGGTTTTAGCCCGTTGGATGGACTACCCATTGAAACGCGATGTGGGCACATAGATGCCGGAATTTTGTTGTATCTATTAGAACAGGGCTGGAGCAAATCGCGCTTGCTTGATTTGCTTTATCATCGTTCTGGGTTACTCGGTTTGTCTGAGGTCAGCGGCAAAATGGGTGAATTGCTGGCTAGCCGTGCAGAGACGGCCCATTTTGCCATTGATTATTTTTGTTATCGTGCGGGGCGGGAGATTGCTAGTTTAGCGGCCGTTCTGCAAGGGATAGATATACTGGTTTTCACAGGGGGCATTGGTGAGCATCTGTCGGAGATCCGTGAAAAAATTGTCCATCAATTACAGTGGCTCGGCGCTAAACTGGATGACAGGGCCAATGATCAAGGCAAAGCGCTTATTAGTATCAACGCGTCGAGCTTCCTGATAATGGTTATTTCCAGTGATGAACAGCAGGAAATGTGCTGGCAAAGTCTGGCATTACTGGCGAAACGCGGCCTTATGCCCGCAACCTAATCGTTGCTTAACGCTCTCGTGCTTCAGCCAATTCGCAGAGTCGGGCACGATCAACAATCACGAGCTCTTTGCCGCGAACCGTTATCACACCCTGTTGTTGAAAGCGAGTAAAAATCCGACTCACAGTTTCCAAAGCCAAACCCAAATGATTACCAATATCACTTCTGGACATGGGTAAGCGCACATGGTTTTCGGGCAATCGCTGACGCTTGCCGCGTACAGAAAGAGATAATAATAATGCCGCCACTCGCTCTTCGGCAGGGCGTTTACCTACCAATTGCATCACTTGTCGATCATTACGAATTTCCGAACTCATTAAGCCGAATAAATGATGCTGCAATCGCGGCAAACGTAGCGCCAAACTCTCTAAAGCCGGAAAAGGAATGGCGCACACGGCTGTCGCTTCCAACGCCACGGCGGTACTGTCATAACTATTACTGGCATTACCAATACTGTCTAACCCTACAATCTCTCCCGGCAGATAAAACCCTGTCACCTGCTCATCGCCACTCGGCGTCACTGTGCAGGTTTTGATCGCTCCTGAGCGGATGGCATAAACTGCTGAGAATGGCGAACCTTGATGAAATAGTAAGCCGCCACGAGGCAAAGGTTGGTTACGGGCAATAATATCGTCTAATTGATCTAAATCAGACTCCTCTATCGCCAATGGCAAGCACAATGGATTTAGAGCGCACTCAGCACAATGGGTTTCACGAAGGCGTATGGCGATATGGCGCACAGACATAATGGAGTATTCCTTACTAATTCCATCGTAGAGAGCTACTAAGCACTCAAGACCAAGCTTAGGGCAGTTCCTTACATCATTCAACGTAATCTATGAGCAGCGCAGCCCTTTGTCAGCTACGCTAATAAACCACAAACACCGATCATTTAAGGAGCTTCCATCAATGCGTGCTATGGTATTAACTGAGATGGGAAGCCCTTTACAACTTAAACAATTGCCGCAACCAATACCTGCGGCGGGCCAATTAGTCGTCAGGGTTCACGCGTGTGGAGTTTGTCGCACAGACTTACATCTTCTGGATAATGAACTACCGGCCATTCCCTATCCCATCATACCGGGCCATGAAATCGTAGGTCGAGTCATCTCAGTTGGCAAAGACGGAGATATTCGTCTTCTCGGTCAACGTGTAGGTATTCCTTGGCTAGGTTACACCTGTGGTTGTTGCCACTATTGTATAAATCACCGAGAAAACCTCTGCGAAAAAGCGCTTTTTACGGGCTATACCCTCAATGGCGGCTATGCCGACTATGTTGTCGCCGATAGCCGTTATTGTTTTGTACTCCCAGACCACTACACAGATGTTGAAGCTGCGCCATTATTATGTGCGGGCTTAATTGGCTACCGCGCTTTACGGGCCTGTGGTCAAGGATCGCGATTGGGCATTTATGGCTTCGGGGCAGCAGCGCATCTTGTGGTACAAATTGCACAGGCACAAGGTTGGGAGGTCTACGCGTTTACGCGCCCAAATGATAGTGCGGCCCAACAGTTTGCCCGTCAACTTGGCGCAGTATGGGCAGGCTCAAGTGACTGCCCCGCCCCCGTAGTACTTGATACCGCAATAATCTTTGCTGCCGTTGGTGCATTAGTCCCAACGGCATTAAGCGCTGTAGACAAAGGCGGGACTGTCGTCTGTGCCGGAATACACATGAGTGATATTCCGGCCTTTCCCTATTCTGTACTTTGGGGAGAACGACGACTATGCTCAATCGCCAATCTTACACGCAATGACGGACTAGAGTTTTTTGCTCTGGCAGCACAAATGCACCTTCAAACCCATACGGTGAGCTATCCATTAGAACAAGCTAATACCGCGTTAGACGACTTGCGCCAAGGCCATTTTGTCGGCGCAGCCGTGCTAGTGATGTCATAAGTTATCAGCTGTATGCACACAGAAAGTACTTGCAACTTGATCTAGATCAATAACATGATCAAGCACTCCGATATGCTCAAAACACTAGAGTCGATAAATAGCACTGATGACGTTTTGCATGGACTGTAAATCACAGACCATTACCGGAGAAAGTTAATGTACCAAAGAATTTTACTCGCCATTGATGGCAGCACCACATCCGATGCCGCTTTACGTGAAGCAGCTAAACTGGCTGGGGATAATGTACAACTCCATGTCATTTCGGTCGCCGAAGACCCCTTTTTGATGTTTGCCAATCCATATGGCGTTCAGTATGACCTCAAAGCAATGCGTATCGCCGTGCTCGAAGAAGGCGAGGCAGTGCTGAAAAAAGCCCAACAACAGCTTGGTGACTTAGGCATCAAAGCTGAGACTCATCTTATCGACCTTGCTGACACCAACAGCTACAGTATTCCCGATGCCATTTTGAGCTATGCCGACCCCTTCAAAGCAGAGCTGATCGTACTCGGCACTCATGGTCGCCAAGGGCTCAAGCGCTTTTTCCTCGGCAGTGTCGCCGAATACGTGGTTCGAACATCCCCTAAGCCAGTGCTGCTTGTACGCGACACTCCCACGGCACTCCCCGAAGGTGAGCAGGTAGATGACTGGCCAATTACCCCCTATACCGATCGCTAACCGCTTGCCTTTACCACTGTCTAATTTATCTAGACCACTAACACAGACTGTTTTACTATGTTTGTGTGGTCACAAACACACCTTAGCCTCGGCCAATAATGGTTTGGGGCTTTTTTATGGACAATTAGGCAATAACAGGTTGAGCTCAACATGAAAATACTGACGTCGTTCATATTAGGACTAACATTAACTGCATGTTCTACAACCTCACCTAGTGTGATGTACCATCCTGCGAATGAACCACACGCCATTTGGTTCATTACTGGCAATGCTGAAACAGAAGTTAAAAACGAAAAAATTATTATTAATATTAATGATGAACGAGCGATCACTGGCCTGTTGAATGCGAGCAAACTCAGAGACCGATTTATTGGTTCTTATCAAGGACATTCCTTGGCTGCTGAATGTGAGATATCCCCTCAAGGCTTAGTTTACAATCATATATGCACCGTATTTGCTGATGATAATAAACCCGTCGCGCAATTGCGTTTTTAACTACACATCCTATGCCATAAAAAAGCCAACAGAGATTGTTGGCTTTTTTATTTGAGGCGTAACGTCGGAGTTAAAGCACCAAGCGGCCAACCTGCCAAAATACCGCGGCAATCAGCGCAGTACAGGGAATCGTCAACACCCACGCCCAAACAATTGAACCAGCCAACCCCCAGCGTACTGCTGAGAATTTACGCGCTGCACCTACGCCGACAATCGCTCCGGTAATCGTGTGTGTTGTTGATACAGGAACACCCAATGCTGTCGCAAAAAACAAGGTCGCAGCACCACCCGTTTGTGCACAAAAGCCACCCACGGGCCGTAATTTGGTAATTTTTTGCCCCATCAACTTGATGATGCGCCAACCGCCAAATGCCGTACCCAAGCCAATCGCACTATAACAAGCAATCACTACCCAATAAGGCACATGCTCATTTTGGCCAGTAATACCGGCGGCAATCAACAGCATCCAGATAATACCAATAGTTTTTTGCGCATCATTACCACCATGACCCAAGGCATACGCCGAGGCAGAGACCAGTTGTAAACGGCGCGACCAACGATCGACTTTACGCGGGGTACTGCTGCGAAAAACCCATGACATCAGCAACAACATCAACGACCCGAGCACCATACCCAGTAGCGGCGACAATAAAATAAAGACGATGGTTTTAATCAAGCCACTGGAAATCAGCGCACCAAAACCTGCTTTAGCGACCGCAGCACCCACCAAACCGCCAATCAAGGCATGAGAGGAAGAGGAAGGAATGCCGTAATACCAAGTAATAATATTCCAAGCGATCGCCCCGACCAGCGCGCCAAAAATGACATAGTGGTCAATGACTGAAGGTTCAATAGTGCCCTTACCAATGGTGGCAGCCACCTTAAGCTCAAAAATAAATATCGCGGCGAAATTACACACTGTCGCCAGCATTACAGCATGATGAGGTTTAAGTACTCGCGTCGACACTACGGTGGCAATCGCATTAGCCGCATCGTGGAAGCCATTCATAAAGTCGAAAGCCAACGCCAACACGACTAAAAAAATGATGACACCCATACTCATGTGTACTGGTTCCATTCAGGGCTTACCTCAAGAGTTTTCGAGCACAATGGCTTCTAGTAGGTTGCCCACATGGTCACAACGATCGGTTACTGTTTCTAACAAACCATAAATGGCTTTCAGTTTGATCAGCTCACGAACATCTTGTTCTTCACGAAACAATTTGGACATCGCTTCGCGCAAGACATCGTCAGCTTCGTTCTCGTAACGATCAATTTCACGGCAGGCCGCTAAAATGGCTGGGCCATTATTCATGTTATGCAGCATATTAACGGCATTAACTACACAGGCGATCGACGCATGAATAATCTCGCCAAAGCGAATGGCTTCTGGTGTTGCCACACGTACGTCGTAGATCGACATAGTGCGCACTGCACTTTGAATCGTGTCAACGACATCATCCAGACGTGTGGTTAATTGATGGATTTCATCACGATCCAATGGTGTGATAAATGTCGAATGCAACAAGGCAATCGTTTCATAATTGATTTTGTCGGCTCTACCTTCAATGATGTCAATTTCTTTTGCATAAACACTAGCTGCTTCAGGTGAGCGATTCAGTGCCGACAAAAAAGCAATGAGAGCATCTGCACCCAATATCAGTTCTTGAGCATGATTATTGAACAGGTCGAAGAATCTGCCTTCTTTAGGCATAAAACGGCCGAGCATGGGCTTATCCACATGAATGATGGGGTGCGAATTTTACCATTAAGGCCTTGGCTACGATAGAAAGGAAAGCCATTCCAGCAACAAATATGACATATTTATGACTAAACCATTACTGTAAGTATGGTTTAGTCGTTAGATACGGCAATCTAGGCCCTATCACCACGAGTCAACATTTCATTTTAGAATTGTCGCGACTCTTTCTTAGTTGGCCATCTGTTACCACTCGTCGGGTTTCGCTTGGCAATTATATTGCACACAATATAATTGCATCAAATAAACAACAGTCAGGAGTTTTACCATGAGCGTTTTATATACAACCAAAGCAATTGCTGTCGGCGGTCGTGCGGGTCAGGTTCGTACTGAAGATGGGTTATTTGAGGCGAGTTTGGCCTTGCCAAAGGCGTTGGGCGGCAAAGGTAATGGCACCAACCCAGAACAATTATTTGCCTCGGGCTACGCCGCGTGTTTTGGTAATGCCATTATTTTTGTTGCCCGTGAGCGCGGTGTCGCATTAAAAGATGCCGATGTTGAAGTGTCTGCTGAAGTAGGAATTGGGCCACGTGCTGCGGGTGGCTTTCAGTTATCAGTGGCAATGGCTGTTAACTTAGGCGGCATTAGCCAAAATGAGGCAGAAGAGTTAGTAACTATTGCTCATTCAATTTGCCCCTATTCCAATGCAATTCGCGGTAATATTGACGTTAGTTTTGTTACCCGCAGCCATTGAAAGGCTTTTGTATAACCATTGAGTTTTTATGAGTGAAAATGCGCTCGCCCTAGACAATCAGTTGTGTTTTCCCTTGTATGCGGCCTCACATCTGGTTGTCCGACTTTATCGACCGTTGCTCGACAAGTTAGGACTCACCTATCCACAATACTTGGTATTGCTGGTGTTGTGGGAACACAGCCCTGCCACTGTTGGTGATATTTGCCAGCATTTATTACTCGATAGTGGCACGGTAACACCGTTACTAAAACGGCTTGAAGGCATGGGTTTAGTAATGCGCGTGCGTTCAAAAGAAGATGAGCGCCGCGTCCATGTATCACTAACACCTGAAGGCGCGGCATTACGGGCACAAGCCGAAAACATTCCTTCGACATTAACTTGTCAGTTAGCGCTATCAACGACAGAAGTTAGCGATTTACGTCAACAATTGCATGGTTTACTTGATAGACTTGCTGCCCACGGCATGTAATGACATCGCTATAACTCGCCCGTCATGCCAAACTCAATGGGCGTTTTGACATAAAAGACGTTGATTTTTTCTTGTTTGATGAGATTAAAGATCTGTTCGATTTCTTCTTGCGACAACGCCATTGTTACTTCAATCGGTTGATCGGCCAACTCAAAAAAACGGGCGGAATGTATTTTGCGGTGATGACCAAAGCCTTCATTAGCCGCCACCAACGTCGCCCCCGCAACACCTAGACGCTGGGCAGCCGTCAATAACCACTCGCCAAGCGGCTGGCCACGATGTTTATGGTCTTGCTGAGTAAAAAAAGTCACTTGATAACCGCGCATAACAATTTCCTCATTTAAAACCGGGACTTGCCAAACTGTTTAGAATCCCTTTTTCAGTATAGTCATCGTCGCCATCCCTGCGATGGTCATCGCTAACGAACCAAGCACATGCACCGAAATAGCGGCACCCGCCCATAACCAGCGCCCTTGCTGCAACAGTGTTGTCACTTCGGCAGAAAACGTGGAAAACGTCGTTAGGCCGCCTAAAAATCCAGTAATAATTAATAGCCGCCACTCGGGCGACAATTGCGGATTATTGGCAAAAAACACGAATGCTAGGCCAATTAAATAGCCACCAATCAAGTTAGCTAACAACGTACCCGGAGGAATCTGCGGAAAAGCAGCGTTCAACCACAGTCCCAAAAACCAGCGTAACACCGCGCCACACGCCGCACCAACGCTAATTGCCACCAAAGAATTAAACATAACCGTCAAACTTTAAAAATTATCGTCAAGCAAATGCTCACGACTAAGACTTATAACAAATCTTCAGCACGCTATTCTACGGTATTCTCATGCGCCGTGTTCATTGGAGCCACAGGGCAATGACTGTTATACTGTCGCCATTCATTAAGCGCTCCGCTTTTTCCTCTCGCTTCACTTTGGATACTCTATGTCTTTTGCTCAACTCGGTCTTTGCTCCGAGCTCGTGCGCGCACTTGATGCGTGTGGTTACACCTCGCCTACACCCATTCAACGTGAGGCCGTGCCTGCCATTTTATCAGGGCAGGACTTGCTCGCCGCCGCGCAAACAGGCACAGGTAAAACCGCTGGCTTTATGTTGCCGCTGTTACAACGGCTATCGCAATATGATTTTGCCCGTTCCAATAGTAAAGCCAAAATTCGCGCGCTCATTCTGACGCCAACCCGCGAATTAGCCGCACAGGTTGAAGAAGCCGCCAAAGAATATGGCCAATTTTTAGATATTCGCTCGATGGTGATGTTTGGTGGCGTCAACATTAAGCCACAAATTGAGCGATTGAATAAGCGTGTCGATATTCTCGTCGCGACACCGGGCCGTTTACTCGACCATGTTAGCCAAAGAACGGTTGATTTAAGTGGTGTCGAAACGCTGATTCTTGATGAAGCCGACCGTATGCTTGATATGGGCTTTATCCGCGACATTCGCCGCATTTTGCCGCTGTTACCCGCTAACAGACAGAATTTGCTGTTCTCAGCGACGTTCTCAGACGAGATTAAAACCTTAGCGGCGGGTATCTTAAAAAACCCGCTCAGTATTGAAGTAGCACCTCGTAATACCACTGCGGGCACGATTTCCCAAGTCGTCCACCCTGTTGATCGCGAGAAAAAACGCGCATTGCTAGAAAAGCTGATTCGTGAAGGCAACTGGGAACAAGTGCTGGTGTTTACTCGAACCAAACATGGCGCCAATCGTTTAGCCGAGCAATTAGATAAAAATGGCATCCCAGCGATGGCGATTCATGGCAACAAAAGCCAATCGGCGCGTGAGCGGGCATTAGGCGAATTTAAAGCCGCACGGTTACGTGTGTTAGTGGCTACAGATATTGCTGCACGTGGTATTGATATCGACCTGTTACCACACGTCGTTAATTATGAACTACCCACAACGTCTGAAGATTATGTCCATCGTATTGGCCGTACGGGTCGTGCGGGCGCTGACGGCGAAGCTGTATCACTGGTGTGCGTAGATGAGCTGAAATTGCTCGCTGATATCGAAAAATTGATTAAACGCAAGCTTCCATCAGTGGTCATTGAAGGTTTTGAGCCTGACCCTAATGCCAAACCCGAACCATTGCGTAAGCCCATGCCGACACAGCAGCAACGTAATCGCAACTCCGGCAGTGGTAATGCCCACGACAAACACAATCCCGTTACCAAAAAACCAGCCCATCAAGCTCCTTCGACAGGTACAGGTCAAGCACGTCGGCCAGCACCTCGGCCACAAGGCAAACCCTCTACGAGTCGCTAGGTACATATGAGCAGCCATCACCATCACGACCACACGCATGAAGATAAGCACCACGGCCATCATCATGCACCAACATCATTCAATCGTGCCTTTGCTATTGGCATTAGCCTGAATATTGGTTTTGTCATCGTTGAGGCGTTTTATGGCTGGCAAGCACATTCCTTGTCGTTGTTGGCTGATGCTGGTCATAATCTGAGTGATGTCTTAGGTTTATTACTGGCTTGGGCGGCGATTTTCCTTGGCACGTTTCAGGGCAATGATCAACGTACCTATGGCTGGCGACGCGCCTCTATTTTGGCGGCCTTAATCAACGCGATGGTGTTGTTAGTGGCGATGGGGGCAATGGCTTGGGAAGCGCTTCAGCGTTTCCAGCATCCTGTGGCGGTAACAGGGCAAACGATGATGTGGGTCGCGGGCATCGGCGTGTTGATTAATGGCGCTACGGCGTGGTTATTCATGAATGGTAGCCATAACGATATCAATATTCGCGGCGCGTTTTTGCACATGGCGGCTGATGCTTTGGTATCACTGGGCGTTGTCGTTGCCGGTTTCGCCTATATCGTTTGTGGCTGGCCGTGGCTAGATCCGGTGATGAGTCTACTGATTGCCATCGTCATTATTAACGGCACTTGGCGTTTGTTAAAGCAGTCCTTACATTTAACCTTAGATGGCGTGCCCGAACATATTGATTTAGCTGAAGTTCGGCGTTATTTACTCTCTCTGCCTGACGTTAGTGCTGTCCATGACCTACATATTTGGGCGATGAGCAGCTCGGAAGTAGCATTGACCGTGCAATTAGTCATGCCCACTTCTCAAACTCGTGATGCCTTGCTGCAAGAAATCACTGAAGAGTTGCATGAGCACTACCATATTAACCACGCAACCATTCAAATTGTCACTGTCCCATTTACCCGAGCTTGTAGTTCACAAGTACCACCCCCACCCTGTAAAGATAAGCACTCACATTAGCAGGACACGTTATGACAGCACTTCCTACTACGAGTATCGCTGAAGCGCTCAATCGGGACTGTGTCTGTCAGACCTTAGATGCACAGCGTCTACAACAACAATGGCAATCTGATCCAGCCTTGTTGAGCGTCAATGAGTCCATTCTCACGCTTCGCCCTAATTTATTCTCAGCAACCTCAGTTTTTATTTCGTTAGCGCAACGGCAACAAATGCAAGCCTTGATTAGCGCTGTTGAACAGGTCGTTGCCTTGCCTAGCTACCGTGATGCCGCATTCGCTGATGCGCCCGCTATTGCCCGATTAGTCAATCCAACACGGGGTGTCTTTTTGGGCTATGACTTTCATTTGAGTCCACAAGGTGTGCAACTGATTGAAATCAATACTAATGCAGGGGGTGCATTACTAAACACCTTTTTAGCCCGCGCGCAAACGGCTTGCTGTCAGGATATGGCATGGGCAAGTGCCGCCAATCATCAACTGGCGCATCTCGAACGCGACTTTTTTGCTATGTTTATGCAGGAGTGGCAAAGCCAACGTGGCTCCCTGCCCTTACAACGCATTGCCATTATTGACGATGCCCCTGATCAGCAATATTTACAGCCTGAGTTCCTGCTTTTTCAGCAATTATTCCAGTCTTTTGGTGTCGATGCGCTAGTAATAGATGCCCGAGAATTAACGTGGCACGATGGCAAATTATGGGCCAACGAGCAAGTTATTGACTTGGTTTACAACCGATTGACTGATTTCTATTTAGAAGACAGCGCTCATCATGCGTTACGTAGCGCATACGAAGCCAAAGCCATCGTCTTGACACCTCATCCGCAAGCCCATGCGTTATATGCCAACAAACACAATTTGGTGCGTTTAAGCGATGCTCAGACTTTATCGAGTTTAGGTATTGCCAAAGATATTCAGCAAACGTTATTAGGTGCAATTCCTGCCACAGAATCCGTCACTCTTGAGCAGGCTGATGATTTATGGGCGCGACGCCGGCAATTATTCTTTAAACCCGCGAATGGTTACGGCAGCAAAGCAACCTATCGTGGCGACAAAGTCACGCACCGCGTTTGGCAAGACATTATTCAAGGTGATTATGTCGCTCAACAGCTCGTACCACCGAGCGCACGCCGACTACAGGCTGACGGCGTCGAAGCCGAGTTGAAAATGGATATCCGCGCCTATGCTTATGCGGGCAAAATTCAATTATTAGCAGCCCGTTTGTATATAGGACAAACCACTAACTTTAGAACAACAGGCGGCGGTTTTGCGCCAGTATTTTTAATGCCAAATTAACGGCTTTATTATTGAGTGAAGAAGCGTAAACTGGAAAAATAACATGACATTAAGGAGTTAAACATTATGCCTAAACAATTGATTGGCGAACAAATTGCCAAAGCACGCGCCATTCTCGAACTAAATCCTATTCCACCCGAATACAACGATAATCTTCAAGCCGCCCTATGCGACTTGGAGCTGCATCTACAAGCGCACGAGAAAGTAGACTACACACGTATGGCCGATTTACTCCGTGATGCCGAAGCCGAACTAGAAGTTGAACACCCTGTGGTATCCACGGTTATAGGTGGTATTGTCCGCACCTTAGCTAACATGGGCATATAAAAGCTCGTCTGTTCGATGGGTTAAGCGCTGATTTGCTTGACCCATACCCTCCGTTTGTGTTTTCTTATGCCCTTTATAAAAACAAGACGATAGTGCCACGTCGACTTTAATTGTGGCTGCTTATCGTTGCATGAGAGGATTTGCTTATGTCCAATACTCCTGATGCTGTTGCTGTAGAAGCGGCTCGACTCTCGCGGCGCTCATTTCTAGGTTTAGGACTGGCAGGTGCTGTTGCTCTAGGCTCTACAGGCGTCGTCACAACGTTATCAGGTTGCAGCAATCAACCTGCTACTGCGGCAAAGGGCTTTAGTTTTTTGCGCGAGGGTGATTTACAACTCTTTAAAGCACTTATTCCTGCCGTTTTAGGAGATGTTATTCATACTGACAGCCACGACTATCAAGCGTTGGTGACGAATATTTTACAAAAAGTGGATGGTGCTTGCGCCAATCTTGGTAATAAAGCCCAAACCGAAGTACATAAGTTGTTGGACTTGCTGGATACGCGCTTAACTCGTTGGCTGACAACAGGCATTTATGCCCACTGGCCAGACGTTAGTACTGCCGACATGAATAAATTCCTCGTACGTTGGCGTGACAGTTCTATTGGCCCCTTCAATGCGGGCTACCGTGTTTTGTCAAAACTCGTTTCAGTCTCCTACTATAGTCTCCCGGAATCCAGAGTCTATAGTGGTTATCCCGGCCCTTTAGCCGCGCTGTATCAAGTTGTAAACGCATAATAAGAAGGTGAATCAACATGGCTATAGATGATATTTACGGCGCGGGCATACTCAGCGGCTGGAAAATTCGCGATGCGTCAACACTGACTCAAAATCTCACGCTGGAGGCTGATGTCGTCATTGTTGGAACAGGTGCTGGGGGTGGAACAGCCGCCGAATTGCTGACTCAGGCAGGCCTCAAAGTATTAATGCTCGAAGAAGGCCCACTAAAAACCTCGGCCAACTTTAAAGATATGGATGAATCACGCGCTTATAAAGAGCTTTATCAAGAAGCGGCTGGCCGCGCCACCAGTGATGGCGCAATTGCTATTTTACAAGGTCGTGCCGTTGGTGGCACAACGGTTGTCAACTGGACCGCCAGCTTCCGCACCCCTGAACACACGCTAAAACACTGGGCATCCGCTCATAACGTCAAAGGTCACAGCCCAGAAGAAATGGCACCGTGGTTTGCCAAAATGGAGCAACGCTTAGGCATCGCACCGTGGGCCTTAGATCCTAACGCCAACAACAAAGTATTACATGATGCTTGCATCAAACTTGGTTGGGAATGGCATGTAATTCCGCGTAACGTTAAAGGCTGCTGGAATAGCGGCTATTGCGGTTTTGGCTGCCCAGTCAACGCTAAACAATCAATGCTCGTCTCTACTATTCCTAGCGCTTTAGCGAGCGGCGCTGAATTGGTACATCATCTACGCGTTGATCGTTTACAGTTTGATAAAAACCAAGTGACGGGTTTAATTGGCGTCGCCTTGGATAGCAATTGCCAAAAAACCACGGGTATTCAAGTTACCGTTAAAGCCAAACACTATATTTTAGCCGCAGGCGCGATTAATACACCTGCCCTGCTATTACGTTCGCAAACAGTTGACCCGCATGATCGTGTTGGTAAACGTACCTGTATTCATCCTGTCGTGTTAACGCTCGCGCAAATGCCACAAGAAATTAATCCGTTTTATGGTGCGCCACAATCTATCGCTTCTGACTACTTCCAATGGAAAGACGGCGCTACGGGTAAAATGGGTTACAAACTCGAAGTGCCACCAGTATTCCCAGCCATTGCCAGCGGCATCTTTGGTACGTTTGGCTCGACATTAAAAGAAGAAATGGCCATGTTGCCCCATACCAATGCCATGCTCGCGTTAATGCGTGATGGCTTTGTCGATGAAAGCCAAGGCGGTCAAGTTAAAATTGATGACTCAGGCTCACCCATTTTGGACTATGACGTTTCTGACTTTATTTGGGATGGCGCAAAACGCGCTTACTTGAGTATGGCCGAAGCACAATTTGCATCAGGAGCCAATAAAGTTCGTCCTGCACATCTCGATGCACCATGGGCAAGTAGTTGGGCAGAAGCGAAAACACAAATTGAGCAGTTGAAATATAAAAAATTCCGTACCGCGTTGTTTACAGCACATTTAATGGGCGGTTGTACGATGGGTGAGGATGAAAAAACCAGTGTCGTCAATAGTGAAGGGAACCATCATCAATTGGCTAATCTGTCGATTTTTGATGGTTCGGTATTCCCAACCAGTATTGGCGCTAATCCACAATTATCTATTTATGGGTTAGTAGCTCAAAATGCTACAATGTTGGCCAAGAAACTCGGGGGTAAAAGCTTAAGTTAAGGTTTTAAATCTAGTGTCTCCGCACACTGCATCGGGGCAATATCATGGGCACTTATTAGCTCATTGATTTTGCCCTGACTACGCAATATATCTAACTGGCGTTGCACCAAATCAATCCACTGCTCCGCTTTAGGAAAACGCTTCGCAATACCAATACGGTAGCTCTTGGTAATACCTTCCACGTGTGTACAACCGATTGCAGGCAATTTGTATAAGCCCATCTTCTGTCCATACTTCAAAACTGAAGCTTCCACGGTGAAAATGTCGCAATACTGCGTGCCAAGATTATTTAATACCGTCTGTATTGATGACATCCGAATAATGGTTAATTGATTCGCCAAATAGCCGTAGTTATAACCTTCGACACCACACACCCGATAAGGATTAACGTCCGCTAATGTTTTAACGCGCAAGCCTTGAGGAAAGCGTTTGCTGCTATAAACTAAAGCATAATGCAGTTGATAGATGGGATTCGTGAAAAGCAAATAGGCTTGTCTTTCTGACGTCAAACTGACATCAAGGATAATGTCACACCCTGCTTGAGTATCGGGGTTTTGCGCACGTTTATGCACTTCTGTCCAAGGCATAGCAGTAATGTCATACTCCAAACCAATAGACTTAAACACCTGTGTCGCCAACTCAACCGTATAACCTTTGAACGCTTGCGGCTTATCGCCAGCATCCCAATAGGTATAGGGCGGCCAAGGGTTTTCATCGACGCAAACATGTGCAAACGGCTTGCTACTAACAGCATAGGCCGTGTTTAGCCATAACAAATTGCATAGCCACAGGACTACAGCAAACCCGCGTCTCGACATTGATTTCACCTTGACATTTAAGGTGCAACTTTTATCGTCTCTTGGCATGTCATGGGCACTACATCATATGCTTCAGCCAGCTTGCTCATTGGGCCATCTTTTGCTGACAAACCAACAAACTGCTGCTGAATCTTAGGCATTAATGTATCTATACCAATAATATGCTTGGCGATACCTATATAGTAACTTTTAGCTGTTCCATCCAAACGTACACAGCCAACTGGAGGCACCTGATATGTATTGAGGCGCTGACCATATTTCATCGCCGCCGCTTCAGCAATAAAGCCATCACATGACTTTGTTTTTAGCTCAAACACGGCATCTTTAATATTGGGCAAATGATGAATTTTTAATTGTTTGGCTATTGAGCCATAGTCGTAATTAACAACACCACACATCTGCAACTTCTTTAAATCCGCAACAGACTTAACGCCCAAACCGGTCATGAAACGTTCCCAGCTATAGACAATATCGAAGTTCAACTGATAAATAGCTGGCGTAAACAACAGTGCATTATCAAGAGCAGGTGTTTTTTTAATATCCAACACCAGATCACAACCAGACTTAGGGTCAGCACTTTGAATCCGTTGATCGATATCAGCAGGTGACATTAATTTAATATCATAAGTACTACGAATACTGGTCAGCAGTTGCTTAACAAGATCCAAGGAATAGCCACGCAGTTGCCCTGCACCATTAATCTTTTCAGAATACACGAAAGGCGGATAAGGTGTTTTATCAACACATATGTGTAAAGATATCGCTGGTGCAGCAAATACAGCGTTACTAAACGCCACCCCGACCGTAATTAAGACAACACGACCAACACCAGACATACTTTTCCTCTCAAATACACAATGTATCGATAGACCGACAATTTTTATTAATGCCATCGCAAAGGATTACAGCGCTGACACAGTATTTACCTGCGTCCTTGAGGATATATGTGAAGTCCGTGAGTTTTCTGCTCTCTTGATCATAGCTCAATATAATAACGATTACACTCAATCACAGGGACAGATACAGATCAAATACCATTCATACTCAGGAATTTTGCCCTAAACGACAAACGACCACAGAAGTGGTCGTTTTGTATCGAAATAACAGATGTTTTAATTATACGCCGGCATTTTTTAAGCGGTTGGCATGTTCACGATAAAGATCAACAGGATCTGGCGTAAATAGACCACGAACACCAAAGGTTTGGTTAATGGCATCAGCATGATTGTGTGGATAATCATCACGAATCACTTTGCCAAAATGACTAGAACATTTACCAACTAAACCATCATTGGCTTCTGACCCCGCCAAACCTGTTAGACCAAAGAAGTAATCTAAAGGATCCAACGCATTGGTAAATGACGATGTGCCGTTCCAAGAGTAGTTTTTAATGCCATTGGCGGTATAAGCACCTTCGCCACAGGCAGTAGTAGGAACACCATTACTATGAGTTGCATTAAAAGCCGCAGCACCACTGGTCGTTAATGACGCTAAAGCTGCCAAAGAATCTTCAGGATGATTAGTACCCGCCAAATAATCAATGATGCTCATTATCGCATTGGAAACGCTGGCAACAAGTGTCTGTGATGTTCCAGCAGGCACAACATTATTGACAAAATCAGCTACAGGGCTGCCTTTGACGGGGCTATGAACCATTGTTAACGAAGCTACTTTAGTTGGGATCGCATCGGCGACATAACGAATGGAGAAACCACCATGACTGTGGCCAATCAAATTAACTTTTTGCGCACCACTAATCGCTAAAATGCTTTGTACTTGCGACAATAATTGTTCGCCACGCGCTTCAGAGCTGTTTAAAGCAGAGGCGGAGGTCGTATAGACAGTGCCGCCACTGTAAGTTAGGCCACTAGGAATTTGATACCAGTAATCAACAAAGCCCACTAGTTTATCAAAGCCCAATACACCGGGAGCCAAAACGATTGGATATTTGGTTTTAGTATAGGTACAGTCTTCCCACCACCAGCACGCATGGCCAATATTAGCCGTCAATGCACTTGCGAGAAGCGCGGCGGTCGCAATATGTTTTTTCATCGTTATGTTCCCCTGCTTTACGTTTTTCTGTTGTTTGGAAACTGATTTTTCTGGTTATTTTTAGGGAGTAATTTTGATGAATTCATGCTTAATTTAGAGTGTTTATTCTAATTTCTGTTGCTAAATATATGCCCAAATAATCAGCCAGACTAGCTAAAGACCTGTTAAATCGCGCCATTCTCTTGACTTAATCCGCCAGCTCGACCAGAGGTAAAAATACAAAGATAAACGGCCACAAATGTGGCCGTTGAAGCAAACTTAATTACTATCGCTACGCAAATGCCAAGCTACCAACAATTAGCCTTTACAGTTTTAATCCTTGGTCATGGATAGTTTCCAAGGCATCAACCCGAATGCGCTCTTGCTCATTAAAGTTTTTTTGCTTGATGTCGTTTACTTGTTTTTGGCGGTCTTGCTCACTCAATGATTGGTTTTTCAGAATAGCTTCACGCTGCGCCAAATAATCATTCATCCGACCATCCCACACGGCTCGCTCCTGATCTAG
Organism: Moraxellaceae bacterium; assembly: GCA_947373945.1. Classification (GTDB taxonomy): domain Bacteria; phylum Pseudomonadota; class Gammaproteobacteria; order Pseudomonadales; family Moraxellaceae; genus Agitococcus. The sequence continues at coordinate 4,806 of CANBZV010000007.1, read as the reverse complement.
CGCTTCGAGACGCTCAGTAGCTTCAGGGCCCACAATTTGTTCACGAATGGCACGCAACTCTTCAGGCTTGCCACCACGCGTTTTCCAGTCATCGGTGAATGTCGTCAATTCTTGATATTTGTTTAGCGTTTCAACACTTTCTTTTAATTGCGGAGGCAAATCATTCAACAGAGCCGCTGTACGTTTTGCTTTTTCAGTCGCGCTCAACGTCTTATCTTGCATGACCTCAATACGCGCCATGGTATAGCGGTCATAGGCATCTTCATCACCAAAAAAGGCATCACTAACTTCGCGTGACAAATACTGCGAGCGTAACGCCTGTACTTGTTCTTTTTGTTGACGGATGGCTGCCATATTTTGACCAGGCTCACCTGGCGCTTGTGCCACGTGACCAAGTGCTTCACGATAAGCGAGATAGGAGTCGAGAATTTTCTCTGCTTGGGCAGCCGCCTTAGCGGGAAGCTTACTGCGAATATGGGCACGAATACGGGCGATAATTGTCGTTAAATCTTCTTCGCCAATAGCTGAAAGAAAATAATCAAAGGTTTGACGAATACTACGGCTAATAATCAGATTACCCGCTGCATCAACCTCCAAAGCGCCATCAACTTCGGTATCACGTAAAGACTTGGGCATATTCTCTACACCCGTTTTGAAGCGTGTATCTGTTTTTGATTTTTCAATGGCGTCGGCAACTTGCTGGGCTGTTTGTATTGCCGCAATCGGCGCAGGTTTATTGGGTTCTACAGCAACATCTTTATCTCGAGCCAGCCACAACAAAACGATGGCAAGAATGGCAAAAAAAGCGGTTAAACCAATTGCTGCTTTGCGCTGCATTATTATTATCTCCATACAAAGGACGTAAAAAAGGCGGTTTAATAAACCGCCGTTTTTATATCAGAACTAGGTGCATACTGTCTGTAACGAACTAGCGCTGTTTCGTTTCGGTGACGCAAATAAACTACTATTTGCTGACACACCAGAACGCGTTATAAACCTGCATTTTTTAAACGGTTCGCTTGCTCACGATAGGTATCGGTTGGCGCTGGCGTAAATAGGCCGCGAATACCAAAGGTTTGGTTAATGGCATCGGCATGATTCCATGGGAAATTATCACGAATCACTTGACCAAAATGGCCAGAGCATTTGCCGACTAAACCATCGTTCGCTTCTTTACTGACTAAACCAGTGATACCAAAGAAATAATCCAAAGGATCTAAAACATTGGTAAATGGTGAAGTTCCGCCCCATGAGTAATTACGAATACCATTGGCAGAATATGCACCTTCGCCACAAGCTGTCGCTGGTACACCATTAGGGTGTCTTGAGTTAAATGCTGCGGCACCTTTAGTGGTAAAAGAGTCCATACTGGCCATAAAGTCTTCTTTATAGCTATTGCCTGCCAGAAAAGTAACCAAACTAGAAACTGCCGTACCAACACTTTGAATCAACGAGGCCGAAAATGTGCCTGCGGGAGCAACATTACGAATCAAATCAGCAAGCGGTGCGCCTTTGACTGGGCTATGAATCATTGTTAATGAAGCAACACGAGTTGGCATGGCATCAGCAACATAACGCACAGAAAAACCGCCGTGACTGTGGCCCATTAAATTAACTTTTTGAGCGCCAGTGATCGCCAGAATGCTTTGCACTTGCGTCAGTAATTGCTCACCACGTACTTCAGAACTGTTAAACGCAGAAGCGGATGTGGTGTAAACCTTAGCGCCACCATCCTTCAAAGAACCGGGAATACCGTACCAGTAATCAACAAAACCCACCAATTTATCAAAGCCCAGTACGCCAGGTGCTAACACGATAGGATATTTAGTTTTGGTGTAGTCACAGTTGAACAAACAAAAAGCGTTACCGACGTTCGCGGTTAACGCTGAAGCTGTCAATGTGGCGGCAACGAGTGCTTTTTTTAACATAATAATCCCCTGCTCTGAACGAGTGGTTGCTGTTTTTATAAATTTAATTGTTAGAGTATTTTTTACACGAAGAATACAAAAGAACGATGAACTGGAGCATTTTTAAGCTGCGCGGTCGCCCATGATGCCAACCGCGCCTCTCACCCTCACCCAACTCATCCAGGAAAGAAGTTTATGCATTAGGCATAAACTTCTTTCCATTACAAACCGGCAACTTTTAAACGGTTAGCTTGTTCACGATACAAATCAGTTGGTGCTGGAGTGAACAAACCGCGTACGCCAAACAATTGATTAATTGCATCACCGTGATTGTGTGGATAGTTATCACGAATCACTTGACCAAAATGGCTTGAGCATTTGCCCACTAAACCATCATTCGCTTCTGATGTGGCAACCAAACCAGTAATACCGAAGAAAGTATCCAATGGATCCAATACGTTAGTAACCGTTGATGTGCCACCCCAAGAGTAGTTACGAATACCGTTGGCTACATAAGCACCTTCGCCACAGGCTGTCGTTGGTACGCCATTCGAATATTTAGCATTAAAAATTGCTGCGTTTTGTGGTGTCAACGAGTTCATGCTCGCTAAAAAGTCTTCTTTATAGCTATTACCAGCCAAGAAAGTAATGAAGTTAGAAACGGCATTGCCCACCGACGCAACAATGGCAGCAGACACAGTACCTGCAGGAGCAATACCCATAATGATATTGGCACCCGGCACACCTTTAACTGGGCTATGAATAGTTGTTAAGGAAGCAACACGCGTAGGAATAGCACCCGCAACATAACGAATGGAGAAACCGCCGTGGCTATGACCCATCAAATTGACTTTTTGTGCGCCAGTAATAGCAAGAATATTTTGTACTTGCGCCAACAATTGCTCGCCACGAACTTCTGAGCTATTAAAAGCCGAAGCAGATGTGGTGTAAACTTTAGCACCACCATCTTGCATGGCACTTGGAATGCCATACCAGTAGTCAACAAAACCCACTAATTTATCAAAACCCAAGACACCCGGTGCCAAGACAACAGGATATTTGGTTTTGGTATAATCACAGTTAAACAAACAGAATGCGCTAGCGGTATTTGCTGTTAAAGCAGCAGCCATTAACGTTGTTGCAGCAATGATTTGCTTAAACATGGTTGTTTTCCTCGGTTTTGCCTTCGCAGGCTATTGTTGTTAAATTGTTTAATTATTAATTTTATTAGAGTAAAAACACTATTTTTTTAGTACGGAAGCTTCGTTTCCATGACGCCAATCTTAGTGGAATTCACGACACGCCAATTGTTAAATTACGCCATTCTATGCGAATTCGCGCCACGCCGACGAACGGCACTTGTACGACAAATCTGCAAATAATCATCGACAAGCGGTAAATTAATACCGACGAAATGAAATCACAGCAACGAAGCCCTCATAGACATGTCAGACAAGGGCTGAATTGCTGTTACAAGGAGGCTGGAACACCGCTATGGAAGCGCACCTCCTGATCAGTTTGCAGAATTAACGCCATTTCACAGTCGCGAAAAAACGCCACGCGTTCTTGAATGGGTTCTGGACTGTAACGTTCAGCTAGAGACAAATAATACTCAAAATGTCGCGCTTCCGACTTCAACAAAAAAGTATAAAACCGATTTAATTCAGCATCTAGAAAAGGCGCTATTGCCGCAAAACGCTCACACGAACGAGCTTCGACAAAGGCCCCAATAATCAGAATATCAACCAGATGTTGTGGCTCATAGGTGCGTACATGCTTACGTAAACTACCCGCATAGCGCGCCGAGGTTACCGGCGTATAACTCAAGCCACGTTTGGTCATGATTTCCATCACTTGCTCATAATGCAGCAGTTCTTCTCGCGCTAACTGTGCCAACCATTCTTGCAAGTCCTGTTTATCGTTATAGCGAAACAACAAATTCATCGCAGTACTTGCTGCTTTCTTTTCGCAATTAGCATGATCCTGCAATAACAAAGGAATGTCCTTAATAGCTTCATCAATCCATGCCTGTGGTGTCACACAGCCTAAAAAGTCACGTACGGGTTGCAAAAAATCCATCATCTTTTCTCTAACATCAATGGCTTATTATAGCTTTTTTGACCGACAAACAGGCATTTTAGCGCACACAAGCGAGCTTGCCGCTTGGTATTGCCTGCTCGGTCATTTATGCTTAGTCATCATCAAACTAATGTATGTTTAAATAATGTCTGTCACTGAATCAACAACTATTACCCCGCAACCACTAGCATTCCAGGATCGTTTGTTATTGGCGATCTTGCGGTTTTTCAGTGGCTTATCATTACCCACCCTACGCTGGCTGGGTTTAATGATTGGCAGTATTGTCGCTTGGTTTCCTCATGGCCCCGCTTGGGTGATTCGTCGCAATTTGAAACTGTGTTTTCCTGAACAGAATGAGCGCTGGTTGAATGACACTACCCGTCAAAATCTGATTCATACTGCACAAACTGGCCTAGAGTTTATGAAAACCTGGGGCTCACCACCCGAATACAGTATTGGCCAAATGCAGGAATTTGTGCGTGAAGAACTGTTTTTAAAGGCTATTCACTCGCCCAAAGGTTGCCTAGTCATTGTGCCGCACTTTGGCAATTGGGAATTTATGAATGCGTGGGTCAGCCAACAGTCACACCCTGTGATTATGTATAAACCCAGTAAAAACAAGAGCATGGATATTTTTGTCCGTGAAGCACGTAGCCGCCTGAATGCCACGTTGGTGCCCACCGATGAAAAAGGCGTTAAAGCACTCTTGAAAACACTCAAAACAGGCGGCGTGTCGATCATTCTGCCTGATCACGTACCGCATGATAACGGCGGAATTTTTGCGCCATTTTTTAATATTTCGGTCTGGTCGGGCATTTTG
>CANBZV010000006.1 GCA_947373945.1 Moraxellaceae bacterium | reverse complement strand
CTCGAAGCCGCGCTGCAAAGCAAAAACTTAGGTCAAAGCCGAGTGCAATTCCGTCTGCGCGACTGGGGTATTTCCCGTCAGCGTTATTGGGGCTGCCCTATTCCTATTATTCACTGCGCTGACTGTGGCGATGTACCGGTTCCTGACCGTGATTTACCTGTGACGTTACCTGAAGATGTCGTGCCCGATGGCGGTGCGTCACCATTAAAGCGTATGCCTGAGTTTTTCCAAACCACTTGCCCAACCTGTGGCAAAGCGGCAACGCGGGAAACCGACACCATGGACACTTTCGTTGAGTCCAGCTGGTATTACGCCCGTTATGCGTCACCGCAATGCGAAACCGGCATGGTCGATAAACAGGCAGCGCAACAATGGTTGCCTGTCGATCAATATATTGGTGGTATCGAACACGCGATTCTGCATTTATTGTATGCGCGCTTCTTCCACAAGTTGATGCGTGATGAAGGTTTGGTGCAAGGCGACGAACCATTTAAACGCCTATTAACCCAAGGCATGGTGCTGGCTGAAACCTATTACCGCGATATTGGCGATGGTAAAAAAGACTGGTTTAACCCTGCTGATGTCACGTTGGAAAAAGACGATAAGGGTCGCGTTACCTCCGCGACACTCAGCGCCGATGGCTTGCCTGTCGTGGTCGGCGGCATGGAAAAAATGGCCAAATCGAAAAATAACGGCGTTGACCCCCAAGCCTTGATCGACCAATACGGTGCCGATACCGCGCGTTTATTTATGATGTTTGCCTCGCCTCCCGATCAATCCTTGGAGTGGTCCGATGCGGGTGTTGAAGGTTCGCATCGTTTCCTGAAACGCTTATGGCGTGCCGTCTATCTACATAGCCAAAAAGAGGCCGCTCCTGCGTTAAACATCGCCGAACTGGACGATATCAGCCGAGATTTGCGACGCAAAACCCACGAAACCATCGCTAAAACCACCGATGATATTGCGCGTCGTTACACCTTCAATACCGCCATTGCCGCGATTATGGAACTGTTAAACGCCGTGCAAAAGCTGGAAGCGCAAAGTGGCCAAGCCTTGGCAGTTGAACGTGAAGCATTGTCGGCGATTGCGTTGTTATTAGCGCCGATTGTGCCGCATATTGCCGAAGCGTTATGGCAAGCACTGGGACATAGCGATGTTGTTAATGCCGCATGGCCTGTTGCCGATGAAGCCGCGTTAACTCGCTCAAGCTTGGAACTGATGATTCAAGTAAATGGCAAATTACGCGGCAAAATCTCGGTCGCCGTAGACGCTGATAATGCAACCGTTGAACAAACCACTTTAGCTAATGCCGATGTACAACGGGCATTAAATGGTCAAGCACCGAAAAAAGTGATTGTCGTTAAAGGCCGATTAGTGAATATTGTCGTTTAACCAGCCCTGTTGAAATCGCCTCTATTCATCGTAGGGGCGATTTCATTTGCCAGCAACCCAATGGGTATTTATTAATGAAGTTTGCGCCAACCTTGCTGATCTGCTTGGGCTTAAGCCTGTTGACGGCCTGCGGCTTTCACTTGCGTGGCAGCTATGAATTACCAGCCGTCGTCAAACAACTTTCGCTTAAAATTCAAGCAGACAGCTCGTTAGCATCACCATTGAAAGAGGCCTTACAAAGCGCGGGCGTGCAATTAGGCGGTGGCGATTACACGCTTGAGATTTTGGACGACAAACTCAACAAACAAACGACCAATACCGATAGTCGCGCTAAAGCCGCTGAATACACATTATATTACCAAGTGAGTTATCACCTGAAAAACAGTGATAATCAGGCCGTATCGCCAGAACGTAAACTGCTATTACGCCGCAGTTATCAATATGACACCACGGCTATTGTCGGTAAAACGGCAGAAGAAGAAACGCTAGTGCGTGAACTCTATCAAGACGCGGCACAACAAATTGTTCGTCAGCTTGGTAGCTTCAAACCCAGCATAGTCACACCATGAAAGTAGTCACACTATGAAATATGACTATTGGGGACTGCTCAAGCATCTTCGTCATCCGTTACGCAGCATTTATGTGTTGCATGGCGATGAAACGCTGATCCAGCAAGAAGCATTAATCGCCTTACGCCAATCAGCAACCCGACAAGGCTTTAGCGAACGTGAACGCCACGATATTGATCGAGGCTATGATTGGGCGACCGCTTTTGCCGATAGTAACGCCCTGTCTCTGTTTGCCGATAAAAAACTGATTGAAATTTACGGCAACAAACCCGATGCCGCTGGCGGCAAAATATTAGAGGCTTATCTTAAAAACCCACCCGAAGATAATGTCGTCGTATTAATTCTACCCAAACTTGATAGTGCCGCCCAAAAAAGCAAATGGTTTAGCGCTTGCGACGACAATGGCATCACTGTCTCCTGTGCCCCGCTCACGCCCGTACAACTAAAAGATTGGTTGAACGCCCGCTGCGCACAGGCCAACATTAGCCTAGACCCTGAAGCTCTGGCGTGGTTATGCGAACAAACTGAAGGTAATTTACTCGCCGCCAATCAGGAAGTTACTAAACTGAGCTTATTGTATGGCGAACAATCTCTAGAACTTAGACACGTCCAAAAAGCTATTGCTGACCATGCTCGTTTTGATTTATTTGACCTAACTGAAGCCGCATTAGCGGGTGACGCAACTAAAGCAGCCAAAATCTTGTTTAGCCTTAAAGCGGAAGGTCAGGCGGAAAGCCTCATTTTATGGGCATTAAGCAAAGAAATTCGCACCTTATTAGTCCTAAGCGAAGGACAACAACAAGGCACACCATTAGCACAACTATTTCAGCAGCAAGGCGTATGGAGTAAACAACAGGCTGTGTTGCAAAAAGTCCTAAAACGCCTGAGTTTAAAAAGACTTATTAAACTCAACCATGAGTTATTGGCCGCTGACAAGGCAATTAAAGGTCAAAGTTTAGATAATGCTTGGGATATACTATTACGTCTTAGCCTTGCCCTTGCTGGAGTTACCCTGTTTGAAACCTCTGTCTGATGAGCAATATCAACAGCTCACCCATATCATTTATCGTGACTTGGTGATTGATACATTAGGGAATTTGGCGCTTGGCCTTGGCCTCTATTTAGCCTTTAATGCCAACGCGCACTCATGGCCTTTGTGGTTACAAACCCCTTATGCCAAAGCGACACTATTGGCGACAGGCTTGGTGAATTTACGTTTCTTTTTTAGTCGTTTTCGCCGCTTACAAGTGTGGCAAGCGGCACGACAAGAACGTCAAAATCGTTGACTGTACTGCTGTTTTTCTTTATAGACTATGTCTACTTACCCTTCGCCAGACTTCATAGACCGCCCAATGAACAATAAAGACACCTCTAGTATTTCTTTTACTGCCCATTACACTGGTTATGTTTGGTATAAAAATCGCCTTTCCAATACCGTTTTTGCGACCAAACAAGGCTACGCTTACTATCAACTGTTGCGTCCAATCGAGCAATTAGCTAAACGTTTTATTGGCTCCGATATCAAAACCACGCTATTGCAACGTCATCAACTCATTGACCGCGAGTTGGTTAGCCTGATTCAGCAACACCCTGATCTACAAATTCTAGAGCTGGCTTGCGGCTTATCACCTCGGGGTTGGCGCATCCACAAAAAATACCCTTATATTCATTATATTGAGGCCGACTTAACCGGTATGGCACAACAAAAACACGCCCTGCTGCAAAAAGTTGACTCCCTGGATAGTAAACACAAAGTCAGTATTTGCAATATTTTGACCGAGAACTCGCCTGACAGCCTAGAGTCATTATTATTACGCGAGTTTGACCAAAACAAGCCTGTGCTAGTCATTACCGAAGGTTTGGTAAACTATTTTACTCTGGCTGAAATCGGCACGTTCTGGATTCGCATGGCCAAAACTCTGCATAAATTTTCAGCGGGTTTTTATCTCACCGATGTTTACCCTAAAGTGACTCAGCATCGCTTTTATCATTGGATTGAGTTTGCTAATAAAACGCTAAAACTATCATCACGCAGTAGTTTTAGTATGCACTTTGAACATCAGCAGGAAGCAAAAGAATTCTTCCAGGTTTGTGGCTTTCCTCAAGTGAATATCTTTAACCCTGACGAAGAGTTATCTGATAAGCCCAAAACCAAAGGTGGGGCGTTAGTGTGGGTAATACGGACGGAAATCTAAACCAAACCGCTAAATAATAAGGGGCTAACACATTAGCCCCTTTTTTATCTGCTATACCACGTTGCTCGTGTTATTTATCCAACACCAATTCATACCACGGCGACACACGTGCCGCCTCAGACGTCATATCAATCCCAACAACACCAGTATCGCCGAACGTCACCATCTCTTTAGGCAACGCGTCTAGTCGCTTACCCATGCCATTGAGTGGATAAACGTGCCATGAACCCGACTTCAGCTTTACACTCACCGTCATTGGCTGACGCTCCATCCACAGGGGGCCTTCGCCACTTTGCAATAATGCAGACGGTGTTTTTCCTTGCGGCTTTAACGTCCAGCCATCCCGATAAGAAATAAACTGCTCCGGTTCAGGTTCAGCCTCCTGTCCTTTTACAGCAGCTTTTACTACCGGCAAACTACGCCAAACAGCCCCCGGCACGGTCAGTAATAATCGGCCCGTTTGATTAATCGCTTTACCATCTATAGAGGTTAACACCGCCAGCGCAGCATCTGGCCCCCCACCAGGATATGTCAACCGAAAACTGTCTGTCCCTAACGCGCCCTTAGTCACTTGTCCAGACAGAGCCCATATATCAGGCGCTTGCACATAAAGACGGCGTTCGGCGGACGCAAATCTAATCGCGTTCGATGATTGACCTGATTGACGCTCAACACCTCTTTGCGCGGCAATGCTCGAACTCACCCGACTATTCAACAACACATCTTGTTTGAGATTAAACGCTTTTTTTACCGCCCCCATCATTTCACTTTGTTTAACATCGGCAGCGGCAAACTTGTAGGCATCACTATCGTCAAAAACAACATGTACTCGAGACGGACTTACCGAGAACTGACGAAAAAATCGTGCTGTTTGGCCAAAAGCCGCTAAACGCGCAGGGTCGCCATGTAAATTAAACCCTTTAGGTACACGGTCGGCATAATTATCATCATTGGAATAGTTAAAGTGCATCAAACCATCCCACCCTTGTACCAACGCAAACGCAGCCGTTGTGATATCAATTTCTTGGCCAAAACGATTCGGCCAAGCCTGATTAAACTCACTGACAGTAAACGGTTTGTTCTGCTGACGCAGAAGGCTAATACTCGCTAATGGGTAGAATTTGTCTAAAGCCAATGAATTGTTTTTTATCCACCAGTTATCTTGTCGCCAGCCCGCAGGAAACTTGTAGTGATCGATATAAAAATGAGTATCAAGAAAATCCATCCCATCGTGCGAGCGTTGGTTAGCGAGGCCGCCATACGCCATTTGCGTACCTGTGACTGGCACTTGCTCACCTGCACACGCTTTTACCGCTGTTTTCATCGTATCCAGATAGGCTTTATCCAGACTAGCTAGAAATTCGGCATATTTCGCCTTTTGGCCGACCTTGCTTGTTTGACGAAAAGAGACCATATCCACTTCAGGCGACCATGATTTTTGGCGCTGAAACTGTTGCCACGACGCTCTCAGCCCCATCAAATTACCGTTAATATCATTGGGTTCAAGCAAGCCGAATTGCCATGCATCAATCAATGATGACTCATTGTTTATTTCTAACATGGCTAGTGCAGGTGATTGTTTTAGCTCCAGACGCTGAATCAAACCACAAGCATAGTCTTGCTGGCGCTTAATCAACTCCGGCAAAAGCATGTGATAAGGACTACTTCGCGGTGGAAACTGAAAATCAGCAGGAACCGATGTGAGCTCATCTCGCTGGGCATTAAAGGTATAACTGACATGTAAATTCAGATCGACATAGATACCAGCGTCGGCCAATTTAGCAATGAGATATTTAAGTCGTGATACCGATTCGGCATCAAAGGAAGGAAACTTGCCTTCATGCAATATCCCATCTTTAGATGCTTTGCCATCAACGGTAAATTGCGTATCCATATGGTGCAAACGGACAATATTGACACCGAGCGTACTTAGCCTAGCAACCAATAAATCAGCTTGGGCCTGATCGGGGAAATTAGCGGAAAATGCCAAATTGACGCCAAAAAACTTTATCGGCTGATCGTCTTTAGTGCCTACTTTACCATCAGCACCAATACGGTAAAAATCAGCACCATTAACCGCTATACGGTCTGAACTATCCAAACGTTTATTAAGATAACTGAAATCTAGCGGCGTGCCACGCCATTGATTAACATCAACATCAATGGGAAAATAATCATTCGCACTAGCCATACTTGCTATAACAGTGGCCAAAAAACCCACGAGATGCCTTTGCATATCTGCTCCAGATGAGCAAATTATTGCTCAATCAGTTGTTTTAGCTTTTCAAGAAATGGCGCTGGAGCAAATGGTGAAATGAGCTCCCTGCTACCCTGAACTATCGCATCATAACGATTCAATAACGCCAGTAACTCGGACTCATTCCAAGCAATATGAACGGCGGGATTGTCTTGAAATTTTTGGGCCGTTGCCATTTGGTGATCGTTGCGATGCTCACCCAAATCGGCGCGTCTCGGCACAATAATCAGTGGCTTCCCATAGGATAGCGCCGTTAAGATTGAGCCCATACCCGCATGCGCAACCACTAAACTGGCCTCAGAAAAGCGCTGATCAAACTCCGCAGGAGCCAGAAACTCAGCACACTCTAAATGTTCAAATGAACGAGCAGCCGGCCCTGTTTGCGCAAAAACTTTTGTTGGAACTTGTTGAGCCCATGTATCAACAATAGCTAACATTCGATCAAAAGGAAGCTGTGTTCCTACCGTGACAAAGATCATAGCACCGATCCAATATAATAAGGGCCATTTTCGCGAGCCAATTCCGGCCATTGCGTTAACCAGTGATCGGCCCACATCGACACTTTTTTGCCAGCTAAAGACAGCTCTTGAGCATTGGCAATACTATCAACCCAGATGGTACGTGCACCCAATAAACGGCCAAACATGAGCGCAAAAAAACCCGGTGCCGCCCCTGTCGTCACGATAACATCAGGGCGATGACGTAAAACCACCCAGAAAATCTGCATCGCCATCACCAACAAACCAAATTTGTTCCACATGCTCGCATCACGCACTGTTTTTAACGTATGCCCAGGGATATGAGATGCTAATCCAACATTTGTGGACACATAAATGGTGTCAAACTGATCAAAGGTCGGCTTCATGCGCAACAGTTCAATCCAGTGCCCACCCGCCGACGCAACCGCCATGACTTTTTTTACCTTGCGCTCCATAGCTACCAACCTCATTAATGCATTCAACTTCACATTGTAAGTTGCTGATAAATTCTACTAACTTTAGCCGTGACCACAGCTGCCGAATAATTGCGCTCAAAAGTCTGCCGGGCGTTAGCCGCCAAACGCTGACATAACGCGTTATCTGACGCTAACTGGACAAAAATAGACGCTAATGCCGCTGAGTCACCCGCTTCAATTAACAAGCCATTATCACCAGACTCAATCATTTCTGGAATACCACCAGCGGTTGTCGAGACCACGACCAAGCCCGCTGACATCGCCTCAATAATCGCCATTGGCAATCCTTCGTTGTATGACGGCAAAGTAAACACGTGGCACTTCTCTAACAGGCTTTTTCTTTCATGGGCGTTGATCCAACCTAAGACATGAAAGTTGTCGCCAATTCCCTTTTGCTTGGCTGCAGCTTTTACTTGCTCGACTTCGCCATCACCAGCACACCAAAAATGAATATCCTTACGTTGATGGCAGACTGAAACCGCCGCGTCCAATAAATCATAAATCCCTTTGCGCTGCCCCATTCTGCCCAAAAACAGTACATGCATTTCTTGCTTGTCTGCTAATGACTGCGGTACGGGAAAATTATCGACAACAAAATTGGCAATCACGTCAATAGGTGCGCTACAGATACCTTGATAATAGGACTTCCAGCTCTGTGACAAGACAATAATATAACTACAATGACTTAATACCCACGCTATATATCGCTGAACAATAGCAGGGCAATGCGCATAAAACTCACGAAACTCGGCGGCATGCATATGAAAAATAACAGGCACCCCTGCCATCTTGGCCAGCCAAAAAATCACCGACTTTCGAAAAAAGCTGCCGCGCTCAGCAACGTGCACGTGTATTAAGTCAACTTGACGCATTAGCAACAGCACAAAAATGTGGATATAAGCGCTAAATGCCAACCACAGCCGCTTCAGTAAGCTACCGTCATCATGAGTAAAAATAACTTGCGCCGACTCCGCAGCCAAAAAACCTACGTCGTCATAGGCTTTAATGACTGAAGACATGCCACCTCGTGCATTTGTGCCTACCATCAATACCTTTTTAGCCATACGCCCTTCTTCGTTTACTCGTACTTAGCCAACCAAGCTTGCACAGGAATTTTCTCACAACCTGGCAGAGTCAAAAGCTGCAATAAATCGGGCTTATAATACGCAACCAACGCTTGTTTCGTTTCAGCACTCATCATCGGGGTGCTGACTGTCGCGCCGTTGACGTTTTTATATAAAGCCAATAGTGTTTGTTTTACCGAGGGAAAGGTAATAAAAAAGGACTCAAGACTCGAATTCACCCATAACGCCAGACGATGTAGCCATTTTGTGCGTGCCCCGAAGGTCGCATTAGCACGATAAAACTCGAAACCATCGAAGTAGCTTGCTGAGATATCTGCAAATTGGCAAACATCCACCATTACGGACAGTGGATCTTTATTCAATTGATCAAACGCGTAAACACGTAATTGTTGCTCGGGAAAGTGCTGATAATAATCAGACAAGTGAGCATAATAACTCCCTGCATTCAACACCCGTAGAAACCACTCTCCTATAACCGCTTGTTGTGGCGACAACTCTCCCCGCTCATAGGCCAAACACTGGCTAATGTAGTCATCAAACAATAGCGCTTCGGGCAATAACAGACGGGTTTTATGAAAACTGAAACTCGACAACAACCGTGAAATCGGGTCTCGTAAAATAAAAATAAGCCGAGCCGTCGGCAGAAGTGTTTTGATGGCTTTGGCGCTATAGTGACTATCAACTAAATAACCTGGTGATGCCTCCAGCGTACAACGACTATTGTCGTCATCAAAAAACGACCAGTAATGAGTGAGATCCGCTGTCGTCAGCTCTTGAGCTTGCTGACGAAAAAAATCCGTTTCCTTCTTTTTCGAGCAGCGCACTTCAGGATGACCACTTAAATAACCAAAGACCGATGTCGTTCCTGCTTTTTCAGTACCACCAATAATCAAATGCTTAGAAGACATGCTTTATGCTCTCTTGACCACTTTAGCAGGAACACCTACCGCCGTTGCACCATCGGGAATATCGCTAATCACCACCGCATTCGCACCAATAGTGACATTATTGCCTACTCGTACGGCACCCAAAATTTTGGCACCAGTGGCAATATAGACATCATCGCCAATGATGGGTGCGCCAGGCTTGCCTTTGCCTCCACCACCAATAGTGACACAGGTACCAATAACGCAGCGCTTACCAACAATGGCTTGAGGATGGATAACAACCGCTATTCCACGATGGCTGAAACGGCTACCTTCACCAATTTGACAAGTGAAAGGCACTTTTGAATGAAAAATCAGAAAAATCAGCAGATCAATTAACGCAGGTAATAATGGAATTTTTTTTTGTTTTAAGAATCGCCCAAACTGATAAAAGTTAATCAAATTAATATACATACCGACTACCTTAGTAACTCTTAAAGCCATTCTGCTGATAATTTTTGCAATACTGGCAAAAAGCAAAAACCGAACCCGCTAATAAGATAATCAATCCTGAACCGGTATATATTGGCGCTGCCGCAGAATCAATAAATAGAAAGCTCAAGATTAAAAATGAAAGCCGTGCTGAAAAACGTGCAATATCTGTACGCGCTTCCAATACTCGAAATGTGCTAAGCTTGAGTAAATAACCATACGCAACTAATAAAATACAGGCGCCAATCCAGCCTAATTCCGCAACAGGCATAGCCCAATAGGTGTCCGTTAAATAATTACTATCTTCAAACCACCACACAGAAGCAATTCCTGATAACTCATAAACATTATTAGGATTTGCTAAAGACATACTACCACCATAAGTCCCCAAACCAGCACCATAAGGAAAACTCATATTTGCGATTTGAATTGCACCTTGCATAATAACAACTCGCGGTGCTAGCTCATTGGTATTACCTGTAAAACTGTCAGTAATATTAACAAGTAAAAGCGCTATTTTATCTTCAAACAAGATGAACATCAGAAATATCGGAGCCGCAATGGCCAACATAACCAACGGCCGATGCCACCGCTCCAAGACAAACAAAGAACCCACAGTCAAAACAACGGCAAGTAACTCAACGCGCTGCCCTGACGCTAACAAGCAAATAAACGCAGCAACAGTACTCGCCGCTAACCATATTGACCAGCCACGGTATTTTGCCAATGCATAAAAATAAAGAATACAAACTGCACTAAAAATACCAAATGGCCCTGGATGAATAAACATACCCGCTGAGCGCCGCCAATCGGTTCCTGAAACAAAAGTATCAATCATGGACAGTGGAAAAACCTCCAAATAGAGACCACGCATACTGCGTTCCATAACGATCAAGGGAATACAAATAAGGACAAATAATGCTAATAACCGAGGTAGGCGATGGGTCATCAACTCATCAGACACAAAACTATAGGCAATTACAATCGCCAAGGGAAATTTCAAATCAACAATAAACTGATTTAAGGCATATTGATCTACGCGCCCATGCACGCTAAAAACAAATGAGAATAAAATTAATACGGAGAATATAATAATTTCTTTGGGTAGACGACGAATTCTACCAATAGATAATACACCTAATAATAGGAGCGTTAATATTTCAAGCGAACCGCTATACTCAGCAATCACTCTAGCCGTTTTCTCAGCAAACTTGACCAGCAACATTACTGATACAGCGATCAGTAATAATGTAGAGCGATACATGATCCACTTCCTAAAGACAAACAACTCATCATATTTTTAACTTCTGATTTCAATATAAACCACATTAAACACGTGCACGCAAACGCCTGAAAAGCCGTTTGCTCAGCATGATGAACACATGAGGATTCGTGAACAACAACATCAACGATGTCGTTATCTCTTTACGTTTTAAAGCCTCTATTATTCCTACGACAGGTAACTGATAGTGAGCAACATACTTCCGCCGTACTTGCAAACACGCTAACAGCGCACTATTGTGCAATACATGGGGTGAACGTAGCACTCGCTCTAACCCTTGCAACATGCGTGCAATATCCTCTTTACTTCTTACCTGAGTTAATGAATCCACTCTGCTGAGGTAATAGTAATAAGCTTCCGGCACAATAACTGCCGTCGCTCCTGCGGCCAACATCTCCAAATAGAGAAAAAAATCCTCACCTAATCGCAAGGTTTCGTCATACGAAAACCCTCGACTGAGCAAGTAATCTCGCTTCAATAAGGGCTTCAGCAAACCAAATGTATTATTTTCGCCCACAGGGTTGCGTAACAAATACTCATCAACCGTGAGTATCGCCCA
This sequence comes from Moraxellaceae bacterium, assembly GCA_947373945.1. GTDB lineage: Bacteria > Pseudomonadota > Gammaproteobacteria > Pseudomonadales > Moraxellaceae > Agitococcus. Next base: position 20,316 of record CANBZV010000006.1, on the reverse strand, counting down.
CGGCTTTTGAGGATACCCTGCTGGAAACAAACGACCATAGGGTATCGTTTGATCCTTCTCTATCCGCCACAAGTCATCTGCAATGAAGTCAGCATGACTTACCTCAGCCACTTGCAGTAATTGCTCAAGTCGATCTGGCGCGTACCAATCATCAGCATCCAGTATTGCCAGCCAAACACCTGACGCAGCTTTGATGGCTTGATTCCTACTATAGGCAGGCCCGCTATTGTGGGCATTAGACAACAAGCGCACCCTGCCATCTTTAGCGACATATGCACGAACAACATCTACAGTGGAATCAGTCGATGCATCATCAACAACAATCACTTCAATGTCACGTATACTTTGCTCAAGCACAGAATCCAATGCTTTCGAAATAAACGCCGCAGCATTGAATGCGGGGATAATGACGCTAACGACTGGCGTTGTCACACTCATACTTGTTTCCATGCCGACAAATCACGATCAAGTATTTTTTCCAACGCCGAAATATCATCAGCATAATAGTCTATCAAATGCTGTCGTTGTGTCTGCGTCATGGGTGGCATTCTGACCAAATTCTTCTGTTCAATCTTTTCCCGAATTTTATGGCGCAACGCATCAGAAAATAAGGGCTTGAGCATTTTTTTGAAAAAATTCGGGCGTTTCAAGAAGTCCTGAAGCTGGCGATTCTTAGGCAGCCCAGTGACATTATAACGCAAGCTGAAATCAGGCTGGAAATCAGGATTTACACCGACAAACTCAAAGATATCGCGTACGGTTGCCTGTTGATTTTTTGCCAAATCTTCATACAAATAAATTTTTATTTGTTCACGAGGAAACAGCTCAAAATATCGGGACAAATGACGGGCATAAAAGCCTTTTTGGGCATAATTCCAATGCGGATGCCAGCCATTTGCAGAACGCCAATCCCCCTCATCAAACGCCTTGAGAAAGTCTTCCAACGGGTAAGGTTCGGTTCCGTCGCGAATATAATGCACAAACTCCGAATACGCTCGATCGGCAGGATTACGCAAAATCACGATAATTTTCATATCGGGGCTAAAATCCCGAATTCGGGCAGGTACATCTGCATCAAACAAATACCAAGGAGATGCCTCACCAATCGCCGCATAGCCATTCGCCCCAGCAAACAATGCCGCATACTTTTCAGTGGTATCAATAACGCCACCTTCACCCGCAGGAATTTGACCATATTCAAAATAATCGTGCTTTGTACCAACCAAGGCAAAATAATTGGTCTCTTTTTTAGCCGTCATAAACACATCAGGGTGTTGTTGCAGATAGTGGTACAGTGCTGTAGTACCTGCTTTGGCTGCACCGACAATCAAAAAATTAGGTTTATTCATCACCAATATCCTGCACATTCACTTAAAACAAAATTCTAATGCCCAACTTTCTTCTCACGTAGAAAGCACAGGCTATATTTTGGATAGCCACCGTTGTTGCCACCGTCACAGCAGCGCCACGAAGCCCCCAGGTTGGAATCAACCAAAAAGACAAACATGCGCTCAACAATGCACAAATAGTCAAAACCAGACTCATCACCCGCTCATGACCGCTCATTGACAGTATTAAACCAACCGGCCCAGTCATGACATTCAACATTTGACCACCTGCCATGACTGCTAGTATGAATCCGCCATGTGTAAATTCAGAGCCAAAAACCAGCATAACCCTATCACCAGCGACCAATAGCACCAGAAACACAGGCAATACTAATACGGACAAAGCCAGAGCAATACGGCGGCCAAGTTGCTCCATACGCCGAAAATTTCCTTGGTCATAGAGCACGGCAAAACGTGAACCCGCTACCGAGTTTACCGCCACTAACACAAAGCTGATTAAAATCGACACTCTATTAGCCGCACTGAATACGCCAACATCAGCTTCGCTGGCATAGGCTCCCAATACTAATGTCGGTAGCCAGAGAACCACTAAACTAACGACTGAGCCTAACAACATGGGCATACTGGAGCGTAGAAGTTGTTGAACAGGGAAGATGCCTTGCCCTTCAGTCAGCTCTATATTTGTACTGCGCCAGACCCAAACGGCCAATAGCAACGCAAACAAAGAAGCCATATCGAACGCAACTGTCGCACCTATTAGCCCATAATGTGTACGAATAACCAACAACATCATGACAACAAACAATGGCACCCACAACGACGATATCGCCATTGCCTGAACTGGCTTATGCAATCCCTTGAACAAGTGCGCATGCAAATAGTAAAGAGCCGATGGCAAGATTGCCAATGACATCAAAGCTAATACGGGGGATAGCGCAGGCGAGGAAAACACCCTGACCGACATGAAATCGGCTGCCGACATGACAAATAACGTGATCACTAGCGCCGCAATGCTTGTAATAATCACGGTATGGCGATAAAGGCCTCGAATTGACACCCAGTCTTTTTGATCAAAGGCAACTGCGGCAAAGCGTATAACGGTATTCTCAAAGCCCATCCGCGCAACGGTAACCGCAATATTAATAATCGTCCATGCGAGAAAGTACACGCCAGCACCTGCCGCGCCAAAGAGACGAGCTACCAGAACATTAAAGCCAAACAAAACAACAGCGGAGGCTATTTTCACGCCAAACGATAACAGTACGCGTCTAGAAAAATCTGACGACATAAACTTATGCAAAGACGTCGCAATAGCCTTCATAGATAGTCAAAAGCCCGAGGAAGGAGCTGTGACTTCGCTAAAATTGCGCAGCATAAAACCACGCCCCTTGACTGTCTAATTAGTTTTCCATTCATAAAATTAGCGAGCTCATCAAACCGGGAACGAAGCGTTACAGCTCGCCCAGTTCAAGCGTAGTGACTTCTACCGAGTAATCAGCATTCATGCTAGAACACTGATCACTGACTCAGACGCAACAATCAGCAAAACACTGATATGGAGGACGTACAACGCAAGGGTTACTTGGTCAACACGCCTTTGGTTTGAAGATAACCAATCACCATTTGCACAGACTCTTCAATGGAGTGCAATTCGGTATCTAAACAAATCTCAGGATTAACAGGGGCTTCATAAGGTGAAGAAATACCGGTAAACGCAGGAATCTTGCCTTCACGGGCTTTTTTGTATAAACCCTTAACATCACGCTCTTCACATTTTTCTAACGAGCATTTAACATAAATCTCGATAAAGTCACCATCAGGCATCGAGCTGCGCACTAGGTCTCGATCAGAGCAAAAAGGTGAAATAAACGCCGTCAAGGCAATAATACCGGCTTGATTGGATAATTTAGCTACTTCACCAATACGACGAATATTTTCAGTGCGATCGGCGTCCGAAAAGCCTAGGTCTTTACACAGGCCAAAACGAATATTATCACCATCAAAAACAAAGGTATTACAACCCAACTCAAACAGACTCTCTTCAACAGCATGGGACAATGTGGACTTTCCAGAGCCTGACAGGCCCGTAAACCATAAAGTAACAGCACGATGGCCATTGCGTTGTTCGCGGCGTTCACGTGTTACTGTCGCGGTATGCCATACCACATTCGTTGCAGCCATTGATAAGGTCTCCTTGGAATTCGCCCTTGCTATTACGTTGGACGCTGATTTGAATCACAAACTAGAAGTCATGCACAATCGTAGCGTTATGTACAAAGATTGTGATGAAAGCGGCAAAAGATACCCACGACCGTCAAATCGTTGTAGCATCTAGGGCGCAAACTTTAACAAAATGCGATTATTTACGCAAAGACTAATTGTTTAGCTCTTCCAAGTTACTGTGAAATTCGGTAAAAGAGTCCCCCATGCAGCAATGGAGGGACTAAGAGTATAAAAACGGAATATCTGCGTAAAATTCAAATAAATAGTGGCAAATAAACAAAAATAACATGAGGCGTACATGCTGATTTTTGATCCTTATGAAAAAAACTCCCTAAAACTAGACCCAAGAATGTCTATGTTGGGTAAATGGGAAATTCATTACTCAGCGTTTGAAGGACCTGCCAATAGTACGAAGCCTCCGCTCATTGTCTTGGGTGGTGCCTTTCAAAACTTTACGTCATATCGTTTTTTTGTTAGCGATGTTTTGGAAATCACGTCTGTTATTTTGGTTGACCTACCCTCGTTGGGCAACAATAGCCAGTTAGCTTCCGACTTGGGCTTAGAAGATCTCGCCGATTTATTATATCAATGGCTGGTTCAGGAAGAAGTCCAACGCGTCTCATTAATGGGCCTGTCGCTTGGCTCTGTCGTTGCCAGTACCTTTGCGTTTAAACACCCAGAAATGTCTGAGCGTTTAATCATGACCGGGACTTTATCCAAACCCCGCAAATCTTGGCGGATGCTGCTGGAAGAGTCATTACGCGTACTCGACGATCAGCGCATGACTGAGTTTGGCGAAGCCGTCGTGTTATATCTGGTTAATCACGCACGCCTAAAAGAAACCGCTATTCCCGATGTCGCCTGTCGTTTGTTCCGGCGGCAAATGAAAAACTTTACCGAAAATGAGCAAGAACGTTATCGCATCAATGCGCGGCGCTTATTATCAGTAGAAGAAGTGTTGGGTTATCCGAGTTGCCCAACCGTCGTTGCCACAGGCGAATACGATAGCTTTACGCTACCCTATGAAAACGCTATTTTTGCCGCCAATTGCCCTAATGCGACCTTCGCTATCATTGAAAAAGCCGACCACCTCCCACAGTTAGAACGTCGGGACGCAACGGTTGGGATGTTTTGCTCCTTTTTACGAGAACTAGACATTGGTGAGGTAGAAGGCATTCGTAAACTGACACGCGCAGAAAGTTTAGCGATAGAACGTCGCGGCGAACCACGCTATGCCCTTCATGAGCCCACAGCCTATGTATTAAGTTTTTCTCATGTTGATGGTGCCGTACAGGTCGATGCCCCCGTGCATATTGTTGACATTAACTTCTTCGGTTGTTTGCTTAAATACGAAGATATTGTGTTTACTGTCCAAGAATATGCCCGAGGTTTGGTACTATGTTTACCCGAGTCATTACGCATTGAAATGTTGGTCTTTGATCGTGGTGATGGCTGGATGCGTTGTTTGTTTAAACATGGCAGCTTCTTACTAGCCGAAGAGTTTAAAAAGCTGTTGGACGACCCCGAGTTTTGCCAACCACTCCCGCAATTAGGCAATAGACCTGCCGAATTTTAATAAACATGGATGTTTACCGCAAAACCTCAAGCGATAATTAGATAAGTTATGTTTGGACTTTATAGAACCGTTTTGTCTTTAAGCGTAATGGCTTTTCATCTATTGAGCATACCTGTTATTGGCTATTATGCTGTTTTTTCTTTCTTTGTATTAAGTGGCTTTCTTATGACCACTATTATGCAAGACTCGTATGGCTATACGCTAAATGGTATCAAAAGTTATGCATTGAATCGTTTCCTCAGATTATATCCATCTTATTGGCTTGCAATTGCTATTAGTATTTTGGTTATATTCTATTGTGGTCCCGCGTTTGTTAGTCTTTATAAAACCGAAATTCGCCTCCCCCAGCAGACGACTGAGATATTCGCCAATTTAACGATGATCTTCCCCGCTATTATTCCCCACAGTATTCAGCCACGCCTTTCACCACCCACATGGGCATTGACGGTTGAACTGTGTTACTACGTTATTATTGCGTTAGGCGCTTCGAAATCACTGCGTAATTGCTGGATCTGGTTTAGTGCCAGTGTTGTTTATGTCGTCCTGACCTACATCAATCATATGGGCTGGGATTATCGTTATGCCGCTATCCCGGCTGGCTCACTGCCTTTTTCTGTGGGTGCATTACTGTATTTCTATAAAAATGCTATTAATGACTTCCTGAAAAATAAAATCTTGGCACCTATTAGCTCATGGATTATTTTATCTTTTTATTTAGCGAATAGCTTTATCTTTACCGTTCTCGCCATACTGTTCAAATCCAATATGATTACAACAATAGGTTTATATTTAAATATCCCTATTACATGCTTGGTTATTATTAGACTCTATTACTCTGGCCTAACTAGACTATCAAAAAATATCGACAAAAAAATAGGCGACTTCAGCTATCCCATTTATTTATTACATTGGCAGATCGGCGCCTTGGCATCATTTATAGTACTTCACAAGCCTGTTACTGGTAGCTCCTTACCATCATTATTATCGTTTTCTGTCGCGTTTATTTTCGTTATTATTGCGTCATCGTTCATTATTTATGGCCTAGACCCTTTCATCGAGAAAATCAGAACCCACATCCGAGAAAAAATCGTTAGCCAGCGCTCTCCAGCCAATATGGTCAAACCAATTCCCACAAAACAAGCCTTATGATTTTAATAGACCGTTTACAAGCGACAATTAACGGGAACTACTTGCTGAATTGTTCATTCAACGTCTACCATAGCGATAATTCCCTGATTTAATGACAGCAAATCGGCGGCATAAATCACCGCGTGGCTTGCTTTCTGGCTTGTTGAGAGTTTTCATGAACGTTCAAGACTATATGCAATCACTGGGACGTGAAGCTCGTGCAGCATCACGTTACATTGCACGCGCCACTACCAACGAAAAAAATGCCGCTTTGCAGGCTATTTATCACGCGTTGACACACAACAAAGAGCAAGTACTCGCCGCCAATGCGCAAGATATGGCCAATGGTTTGGCGAGCGGCCTGGATGCTGCCCTGCTCGATCGTTTGGAACTCACGCCAAGTCGTTTTGACGCCATGCTGGAAGGCCTGCAACAAGTGATTGCCTTAACCGACCCTATTGGTGTCATTACCGATTTAGCCTATCGGCCGAGCGGCATTCAAGTGGGCAAGATGCGTGTACCACTTGGGGTGATTGGTATCATTTATGAATCACGGCCTAATGTAACGCTGGAAGCGGCAGCCTTATGTCTAAAGTCAGGCAACGCCACCATTCTACGCGGCGGTTCTGAAGCTATTCACTCCAATCGTGCTATTGCCGCCTGTATTAAAGACGGTTTGACGGCCGCCAATTTACCTAGCGCCGTGGTGCAAGTGGTGTCAACAACCGATCGCGCAGCGGTAGGCGAGTTGATTACTATGCCTGACTATGTTGATGTTATTGTTCCTCGCGGCGGCAAAGGCCTAATTGAACGAATTAGCAAAGATGCCCGTGTACCAGTGATCAAACATCTGGATGGTAACTGCCACGTCTTTATTGACCGTGACGCCGACATCACCAAGGCGATTAACATTGCCGTCAATGCCAAAACTCATCGTTATGGCGTTTGTAATGCCATGGAAAGCTTATTGATTGATGCGCCCATCGTTGCCAACGTCTTACCTCAGCTTGCTGAGCTATATTTGGCGAAAGGCGTTGAGTTACGGGGCTGTGAGCAAACCTGTGCACTGATTAATGCCAGCCCAGCTAATGAGCAGGATTGGTACGAAGAATACTTGGCTCCTGTGCTCGCCATTAAAATCGTCAGTGGATTGGATGAAGCGATTGAGCATATCAACCAATATAGCTCACATCACACTGAAGCAATCGTCACTGAAAACTATACCAAAGCACGTCGCTTTTTGGCCGAAGTGGATTCTAGCTCAGTGATGGTAAATGCCTCGACGCGTTTTGCCGATGGCTTTGAATATGGTTTAGGCGCAGAAATTGGTATTTCTACCGATAAAATCCATGCCCGTGGGCCTGTGGGCTTAGAAGGCTTAACATCGCAGAAATGGGTTGTACTCGGCGACGGCCATATACGGGGCTAATGTCATCAACCTTATCGCTTATTTCGGCGGCTCATTTGACCCTGTCCATCAGGGTCATTTGGCCACTGCCGTTGACTTGCAACAACAGCTGTCCTTGGCAAAGATCATTTTTCTGCCAGCGGCACTTTCCCCCCTCAAACAACATTCTTTAGCCAGCAAACACCGTGTCGCTATGTTGCAACTAGCTCTAGCCGACCACGAACGCTTCGCACTGGACTCGCGCGAGCTAAATCGACCGCCACCCTCCTACACCATCGACAGCCTAAAACAGCTACGACAAGAACATGGCAGCCAACAGCCCTTGGCATTTATTATGGGGATGGATAGCTTTCTTAACCTGACCAAATGGCAACAATGGCAGCAGCTAACGGATTATGCCCACTTGATTATCGTTACTAGACCCCATTACAACCCTAACTTTAGTCCAGAATTACACGAGTGGACGAATAACCATAGGTGCAACGACAGACAACTGCTAGAATATCAGGCGAACGGTTTGGTTTTTTTTGCCACCACGCAACCTTATGCCATTAGTAGCAGTGAAATTCGTGCTGCTATTGCGAGTGGACAACCTAACAACCCTGCGCTACCCCTTGCTGTAGCACGTTATATTCAACATCACCAACTCTACGGAGCTACTGCAACGCATGAAAGCTGACTTTACTTCTACGCCTTCGGCTCAAAATGTTTCTGAACAAATACTTACGGTTGCCTTAGACGCACTGGCCGATATCAAAGCACAAAATGTCTTATCGCTGGACGTACGCGCATTAACAGGTATTGCCGACTACATGATTATTGCTAGTGGCACCTCCTCCCGCCATGTCAAAGCATTGGCTGACAATGTGATCGTCAAATCTAAAGAAGCAGGCTTTAAACCTCTCGGTGTTGAAGGCGAACGTGAAGGTGAATGGGTGCTCATTGATTTAGCGGGTGTGATTGTCCATGTCATGATGCCTACAACCCGTAGTTTTTATGACCTTGAGCGCTTATGGAGCACTCCGGCTAACGGAACGGCCTCTGCTTAATGCGAATTCGCCTGTTGGCCGTTGGTCAAAAAATGCCTGACTGGGTCACGACTGGCTATTTGGATTACGCGAAGCGCTTAACCGATGACGTCCGTCTTGAGCTAGTTGAGCTACCAGCCGCCAAACGCACCAAAAATAGCGATGTCGACAAGATGAAAACCCAGGAGGGTGAAGCGCTATTAGCAGCCATTCACCCAAATGAACGTGTCATCGCACTTGAGGTCGGGGGTAAAGAGCACTCGACCGCCAAATTAAGTGAGCTAATGAGCGATTGGTTACAAGGAGGCAAAAATATTTGCCTGTTGGTTGGCGGCCCTGACGGTTTAAGCCCTGAGGTGCTGAAACGAGCTGAGTCTTTGTGGTCACTATCGCCACTGACTTTGCCTCACCCTTTAGTCAGAATTGTCGTCGCCGAGCAATTATATCGGGCATGGACACTGCTTAAAGGTCATCCTTATCATCGTTAGCCCTCCCCCTTAAAACTTAACCAATCAAGCCAACTGACTGACCCAATAAAAACCAATAAAACAATAGCAATAACAACAAATAAGCGATGACCACCTTGGCCTTAATTAGGTATTATCAGCGGCACTGTTGTCTCCCCTAGTGTACGTTCAAGAACTCAGTCTCTATGCGCCGTTCAACACCTAGCCCTATTCCTCTAAAAGACACACAAAAAGAAGCTGAAATTTTTCATCGTCGTGCGCTTATTGCGGGTTTTGTTGTGTTTCTGGCCTTTATTGTCCTTATTATTCGTTACGCCTATTTGCAAATTTTTGAATACGACACCTATCAAACGCTCGCTGAAAGTAACCGCGTTAAATTACAAGCGATTGCACCACCACGCGGCTATATCTATGACCGTAACGGTATTCTTTTAGCCGATAACCGCCCAGTTTTTACCGCCGTTATTAATAGTCAAGAAGTCAGTAACATTGACGATACGTTGGCACGTATCACCCCTATTTTTCAATTGAGTGCCGATGACATCGCGCGCTTTAAAGCACGATTACTAGCAGCCCATCGTTACGAATCTATTGCCCTAAAAATCAATCTTAGCGAAGCCGATATTGCCCGCTTTGCCGAAGTTAAATATCAGTTTTCAGGTGTAGATATCGAAGTCAAGCTGGCGCGTTATTATCCTTATGGTGAATTGTTTGCTCATGCCTTAGGCTATGTAGGGCGTATATCTGATAAAGAAGTGGCACAACTTGATGATCGTGTTTATGCGGGAACAGATTTAATTGGCAAAACCGGCATCGAAAAGTATTACGAAAAACTATTACAAGGCCTGCCCGGTTATCAGCATATTGAAGCGAATGCTCATGGACAAGTGTTACGGCTATTGCAACGCACGCCACCAACACGAGGTAATGACCTTACCCTGCATCTAGATTATGGCCTTCAAAAACTGGCGCAAGAGCAATTGGCAGGTCGTCGAGGAGCCGTCGTCGCTATTGAACCGAGTACAGGTGGTGTTTTAGCGTTTGTCAGCAACCCTAGTTTTGATCCTAATCCCTTTGTTAATGGCGTACCTGAGACGCTCTACACTTATTGGCGCGATCATCCCGACAAACCACTGTATAACCGCGCCCTGCAAGGCATTTATCCGCCCGGCTCCACCATCAAACCGTTTGAAGGCATGGGTGGTCTTAATTACGGTTTAGTCGATTGGGATTTTAAAATTCAGGACCCCGGTTTTTATCATTTGCCTGGTGATAGCCACATGTTCCGCGACTGGAAAAAAGGCGGTCATGGCATCGTCAACTTGCATCGGGCAGTAGAGATTTCTTGCGACACCTATTTTTATCAATTATCCAGCCGCATGGGAGTTGACCGCTTTCATGACTGGATGGCACAGTTCGGTTTTGGTCAGCCGACCAATATTGATTTAGTCGGCGAAAAAAGCGGCACGCTACCATCGATTGAATGGAAGCGTAAAACCTTAAAAGCGCCGTGGTACTTAGGTGAGATGTTATCGGTGGGGATTGGTCAGGGTTACTTTACCGCCACGCCCCTACAATTGGCGACGGCCACCGCGATCATGGCCAATAAAGGCAAAAAAATCACCCCCCACCTGTTAAAAAGCACCGCAGAACCCTCCTCCGTTAATATCCCTAACCAACCTGAAGGCCAAGTTCAATTTGCCGGTGATGCCAGCAACTGGGATCTGATGCACGCAGCCATGCGTGACGTTGTCCATGGTCGTGGGACAGCGGGTAGTTTACGTCGGGGTTTAGAAGGTTATGAAATTGCTGGTAAAACTGGGACCGCCCAAGTAAAAGGCATTAAACAAGGCCAGCGCTACTCTGATAAAGGCGTTGATGAGCGCTTTTTAGACCACGCCTGGTTTATTGGTTTTGCACCTGTTGATAAACCACAAGTTGCCGTGGCTGTGCTGGTTGAAAACGGCAAACATGGCAGCAGTACCGCAGGACCTATTGCCAGAGCGGTTTTTGATTATGTTGTCCATAATATGAATCATACACCGAGTGCCAACCCCACCGCTGTCCCTACAGCCCCGTTAGTTGCACCAACGCCAGCGGCTCCAACTAGTGCAGGTGACGAATGAATAAACGTCAGCAGTATCAATTTTTACGCCGCGCGCCAGAAAACCCAGAACAACGCGAGTTACGACATAGTATCTGGATGAAGCTGCACGTCGACTTACCGTTGTTAACGCTTCTTTGTTTGGCGGCATTACTTGGCCTGATACAGCTTTATAGTGCCTCGGCATTGAGTCTTGACCTCGTCATCAAACAAGCGCTGAGTTTTGTCTTAGGTTTGCTCGTGTTATTATTTTTAGCGCAAATTCCTCCTCGATTTTATCAACACCTGTCACCGTGGTTTTATTTGGCAGTATTGGGCCTGCTCGTAATGGTGGCTCTGTTTGGCACCGTGGCCATGGGAGCGCGGCGCTGGCTGACGATACCGGGAGTTACCCGCTTTCAACCCTCAGAATTTATGAAACTCGCCATGCCGATGATGATGGCGTGGTTTCTAGCGCAACGCGTGTTGCCGCCTTCCTTCAAGGTCATTATTACGTCATTAGTTGCCATCGCCATTCCCGTCGCTTTAATTGCACGTCAACCCGACTTGGGGACTGCGTTATTGGTCACTGCCAGTGGATTCTTTGTCTTATTTATGGCTGGTTTACCGTGGTGGTTTTTGGGTCTTGGTGTAACGTCCATCGCCGCAATTGCACCTGTGGCTTGGCACTTTCTCCATGACTATCAAAAACAACGACTGATCACGCTTATTGATCCCGAAGCAGACCCTTTAGGTACAGGCTGGAACATCATTCAATCAAAAACTGCTATTGGTTCAGGTGGTTTATTTGGCAAAGGCTGGCTACACGGCACACAGGCGCATTTGGAATTTTTACCCGAAGGCCATACTGACTTTATTATCGCCACCTATTCCGAAGAGTTTGGCCTAGTGGGGATCATTGTCCTATTACTGCTCTATAGCGCTATTATTGCCCGCTGCTTATATATAGCAGCGACGGCCAGTGACAGTTATAGCCGCCTGTTGGCAGGGGCAATCACGTTATCCTTTTTTGTTTATGTTTTTGTCAACGCCGGAATGGTGAGTGGTATATTGCCCGTTGTTGGTGTACCTCTGCCCTTTATCAGCTACGGCGGCACGGCAATGATTACGCTGATGTCTGGATTCGGTATTCTGATGTCTATTCATACTCATAAAAAGCTAATGTACTAATCAATGTACTCGGGATTAATCATGGTTAAAAATCTACTGTGCGCCATTGTCGCTGCCTGCTCTGTGAACAGCGGTCACGCGGGTGATTTTGATAATTATGAAGAATTACAGGCACTGACTGCCAGTTTAGAGAAAGAAGGCATTTATCCAGCGGGTGAATTAACCGCTATTTTCACTAATGTCGCACGCCAGAATAAAGTCATTGAGGCCATTGCCCGACCTGCCGAAAAGACCAAAGAATGGAAAGATTATCGCCCTAATTTTTTAACGACTGAACGCATCAACAAAGGCGTCGATTTCTGGAACAAATACAATAAATCCTTGAACCTCGCCAGCAAACAATACGGCGTTCCGCCAGAAATGATTGTGGCCATTATTGGCGTGGAAACAAAATACGGTGGTAATAAAGGCAATTTTAAAGTCATTGAATCGTTAGCGAGTTTGGGCTTTGACTATCCGCCCCGTGCACCTTTTTTTCGTAAAGAATTAAAAAACTTCTTGATCCTTGCCAAAGAGCAAGGCTTAGACCCGTTGGAAACCTACGGCTCTTATGCAGGGGCGATGGGCTTCCCACAATTTATGCCATCGAGCTGGCGAAACCTCGCCGTCGATTTTGATGGTGATGGCAAAATCGACCTAATCAATGACCCTATTGACGCCATTGGTTCCGTTGCCAACTACTTTAAAAGCAATGGCTGGAAAGCAGGTGAAGCCATTGCTACCCGAGCGCGGATTATCAATGACAATTATGATGATGCCACCAGTAAAGATCTAAAAACCAATTCAACGATTGGCGATATAGCAACCAAAGGACTTGCTCCGCGTGAAGGCGACTTTGCCGCTACCATGCCAGTATCAGGCTTACGTTTGCAAGGTGAAAATGGCGCGGAATTTTGGCTCGGATTTAATAACTTCTTTGTCATTACGACGTATAACCGCAGTCATTTATATGCCATGGCCGCCTACCAATTAAGTTTGGCAATTAAAGACGCACATAGCCAAACGATGGTCGGGGAAGATAGTTTATAGAGGCAAGACTATGACTGCCGCCAGCTGTGTTATTTCCACGCGCTTTTATCACCATATTCACACGGTTATGGTGCGTGAAGACTTAGTCGGCTGGGTACAATCAGGCGCCAAAACGATTATTAATAGTCAAGGCCATAGCGTATGCCAGCAGGGACAACTGTTTATGCTGGCACGAGGTACGCAATGGGATGTCATTAATCAACCTGCCACGAATGCCAACTATCAAGCTCTAGTGCTACAAATTAGCCCAGAACTGAATCATGAGTTTCAACAACGTTATCGTGCCAGCTTTAATCAAGCCCCTATTCATCACCACGCGACATTAACAACCACACCAGAATTGCAACAATCATTAGCACACGTACATCAGTTACTGGGCTCAGACCAACATTCGCTGGCCTTAAAACAACATCGGGTTATAGACGTATTACTACTACTCGCCGAACAAGGTTATTTGTTTCCAACTAGCTCTGCTTCGTCCTGGGTTGATAAAGTAAGCCGTCTGATTGGCTCCAACCCGCAAGCCGAATGGACTGTTGACCGGTTGGCACAGACGTTTAATACCAGCACCAGTACGTTACGCCGCCGCATGAGTGACTCAGGCACAACGTTGGGTGACTTGATACGGGAAATCCGCTTGGAAACCGGTTTAATGTTGCTACAAAGCACGGAGTTGCCGATAGGTGAAATCGCTTCCCGCTGTGGTTATGAGTCTCATAGTCGTTTCACAGCGGCATTTCGCCAGCGTTTTGGCCTTGCACCTTCCGCCTTGCGCGCGCCTGACACATTATAGGCCCAATAACAATCTGAACACTTTCGCATAACAACTGACTGCTTTGGGCTACACAGACCATCACCAATTGGCCAATACTAAGCTCACACTATTAAGGACTTAATATGTTTAAGTCCCCATTAAACGGAGTGAATCATGTCACCTTTATTACGTCCTCTCGTTATCAGTTGTTTATTCGCCAGCGCCGTTAGCAATGCCGCTCCTTTTACTTTAAGCAGCCCCACAATTAAAGCCAATGGTTTTTTGCCTGAGGCACAAGTCGCCAACAATTATGGCTGCACTGGTCAAAACCTTTCGCCCGCACTCGAATGGACAAATGCGCCAAAATCGGTCAAAAGTTATGCAATTACTGTTTACGATCCTGATGCGCCGACAGGGTCGGGTTGGTGGCACTGGATTGTTTACAATTTGCCAAGCCAAACCACTCATTTAGATGTGGGAGCAGGCACGGAAAATAGCACCTCATTCCCCGCAGCCACTATTCAAGGACGCACCGATGGCGGCAATCATAGTTTTGGTGGCGCTTGCCCGCCCAAAGGCGATAAACCCCATCGCTATATTTTTACAATTCATGCACTTAGCACCGAAAAAATCGACCTGCCTCCCGAGGCCAGTGCCGCTCTGGTTGGCTTTATGATCCACAATAATCAAATAGCCAAAGCCAGCTTCATCGCCAAATATGGACGAAAATAGTCCACGTTTGCCTTCATGCCGGCGACGGTTTTGCAAAATAACGAGCCGTCGCATTTGCCTACAATTTAGACCATTCCGAAACATTTACTTGCACTTTTGGCATGGTTTAAGCATATAAAACTAGTGCTACCCGTCAGAAAAGTGTGACATCTGTACGAAAAGTAGTTAGTATCCAGCAATCGCCGCCCACGCAATAAGAAAAAAACACTGGGCAATCTCGTTTTAATCATGTCTAGGAGTTATAACCGATGACATCGAAAAATTTAATTTTACGTATTAGCAGCGCTGTTTTTCTAAGCTCAATGCTTACTGCCTGCATACAAAACCCACAACGGACTGGTGCTATTTCTGTACCTGTAACGCCCGTTATTTCGGCTATCGTTAATCCTATTGACGATACCCCTACCCCTAAACGCCCAGCTGTTGATGCCGCTCCTGATACAACATTGACCCCTGAACAAATTGCACAAATTCCTGATGCAGTACCTGTCGATGAACCATTGAGTAAATACGGCAACGTCAGTCCTTATCGCGTTTTAGGTGAAAGCTATACCGTCTTGCCTAAAGCCAAAGCCTTTAAACAAGTCGGCACTGCCTCTTGGTATGGCAAAAAATTTCATGGTTTGCGCACCTCCAGTGGTGAGCGTTTTGATATGTATCAAATGACTGCCGCTCATAGAAACCTACCGATTCCTTGTTACGCTCGTGTGACCAATCAAGCCAATGGCAAAAGTGTGATTGTTAAAGTCAATGACCGTGGCCCTTTTCATGCTAGCCGGGTTATGGATGTGTCTTGGGCTGCAGCTGCTAAATTAGACATGCTCGGCAAAGGCACCGCCAAGATTTCTATTGAAGTCGTTGACCCAAAAACAATGAATGCTAACACCGCAGTCGCTCAAAATAATCAAGCGCCTGCCCCTGAAGCAACTCCTGCTAGCCCAACGACAACGATGTTTTTTGTGCAAGTTGGTGCTTTTGGAACTATGGACAATGCTAAAAACTTGCAAAATAAGTTAGCGGCTCTTGTGACCATGCCAATTGAGATTAGCCAAGCGATTGAGCCAAAACCGGTAAACAAGGTACAAGTTGGTCCATTCTCTGATGAAGCTAGCGCTGAAAAAGCCCGTAATTACTTATTACAGGTTGCTAGTATTAATCCGATTATCGTTAAACGTTAATTTGTGGTTTGAATTAACAAAGCCAGACATTGTCTGGCTTTGCTGTTTTTGAGCACCCTCATTCTCACTTAACGGCGGGTTTCCTTCGTCAACCCACCCTACCGCCCTACGCAGTTCATCCCCGCCGATCTATATACTCAATATAGCCTCTGCCCGAAATATCCTGCCCTCGATACTGGCCTGTATAAGCACAACCGCCAACATAGCCCGTGCCCAAGCCATAGGTAAACGCGGTATCAACTTGCATCACGAGCTGTAAATCCAATTGCGCCACTAGCCAGCGTAAAGTCTGTGGTAAGCGCATGGCATTACCGTCAGGAGCAACGGCTAATTCGGCCTGATAGTCCAGTACCGCGAACTCGATATCATAACTCTGACTATATTGGTCTAATGAACGCAAATAGGCCTTGCTGACCGCTGGAGTGCCGCTGACACAGACATAACTGAGCAGTAATTGGGTTTGGGCATCCAGATTAACGATTTGATAGCAGAAAAAGTCGAGTGGTGCTTTCAGATGCTTCGCCAAAGGTTTGTCGCGCAATAGATAAGGACTAGGGCACGCGGCATATTCAAAGGTACATAGCCCAGATATCTCTTGGATCTGCCCTTGCCAGTTGATCGTTCCGTGATATCGCGATAACAAACTCAAATGATCATAGACAGGCGTTTTAATAAACCACGACACTTTATCGGTGTTTTCAATAGCGATGTTTAATACAAAATCACCATAACGTGCTTCAACCTGATAATACGGATACTGGCCGCTGATTTTGACATCATCGCCAAACCAGACCCGACTGCCATCGGTCGCCATCTGGCAATCACGACGAGTCGAATAACTACCAAAATGATGAGGATGCGTTGCTGCAGTACCGCTCACCACCGTCGCATTATGGCGCGGGCCATCAACTAAGGCATGATCATTATCGAAGGCTAAAGCGCCGGGTGTACCGATAATCGACATAATCGAGAAGAAACGGTGTGGTGCTGGTAGATCAGGAATCATCACGCCATAATGTGTCCAGCCCATCGTCCGCGAGTCGATATGCGGCACCATCGGGTAGTTGGCAGGAAACGCTTGCTGTTCCTGCTCGGGAGTGGCATCAAAGAATGGGTATAGTTGTTTAATCAGGAATTTCCACATACTACGCCCAAACAAAGACGGCGCTTTTATAACTGCTGACATGCTAAGTTCTCCCGCAAAAATCACAATTTCGCCGCCACAATATGCCAACGTTCACTCGCGCCATGCATTAAGCGCTGCATCATCTCGTCAGCGCTACAGACATCATGAATCAAGCCTTGTGACTGGCCGATAAACTGCATTCCGCGCTCTAAATCACCTTGTTCAGTCGCCGCCTTCAACCGAGGTGTCGCCGCGCCAAAGTTAGCAAGTAAACGGATTTTTTGCGGTTCGACCAACATTCCCGCCATCACTTTCCATACAGGTACTTTTAAGGCGATCGCGGCAAACAAGGCCTGCCATGCAGCCAGAAAGAAATTCATTGGTTTGTACGTCAGTTTTTCGGCCAGAGGAGTCTTCATGTAACGAGCGGGCAAACCATCAAAATGCGGGGAGTAAATCGTGTCGTGCTGATCTTTGGCGATCACGTTTTGTTTGATATTGTCGTGTAGTGGGCTTTCTTGCACAGTGGCAAAACGCGAACCCATCGCCACCGCTTCTGCTCCCAAGGCCAGTGCCGCCAAGACGCCGCGCTGATCAGCAAAACCGCCACAAGCAATCACAGGAATACTAACGGCATCGACAATCGCTGGTACTAACACCAGTGACGTGACTTCGCCACCATGCGCCGCCGCTTCGTGCCCCGTCACCATCACCGCATCTGCACCCTGCTGTTCGCTCGCCAATGCATGTTTGGCCGTTGTCACAGTCGCAATGACTTTGCCGCCATAACCATGACACGCCTTGATTAGCCAATCGCCCTTACCCAACGAGAAATTAATCACTGGCACTTGCAATTCCAGCGCGATATCAGCATTTTCTTTGGCACCCGGCATAATCAACGCGCAATTAACGCCAAAAGGTTTATTACTCAGTTCACGGACACGCACAATCGCCGCACGAGTTTGTTCTGGGGATAGCGGCCCTAAGGCTAAAATTCCTAGGCCACCTGCATTACTCACAGCCGCCACTAACTCAGGCGTCGAAATCCAGCTCATACCGGGCAAGATCACGGGGTATTGAATGTTAAATAACTCGGTAATGGCAGTCTTCATACGTCGAGCACTCGTTGGCTAATCTTTATGCCACCGAAGATACCTGCATATCGTCCAACAAACAATAAAACTTATTAAGGGAAAGATGGATTCCCAGTCAAGCTGGGAATGGCAGAGTTTAATTAAATAGCCAACTCTCTGGTATTACTTCTGCGAACGGAAAGGATGCAAAAACTGTTTGATAAAACCATCCGGCATATAATCGCCTTTGACGCCATATTTCTCGGGGAAACCGGTTTGTTTTTTAATTGCCGTACCAAAAAGATGATCGAGAAACGCGTAATGAGCGGCATAGTTTTTATCGAGGGCAAGATCATCCGATGAATGATGCCAATGGTGAAAATCAGGCGTGACAATAATGTACTTGAGCGGCCCCCACGGCAAATGGACATTCGAGTGATTAAACACCGCCTGAAAACCGACGACAATGATATAGGCATCCATCACTTCTTTGGCAAAGCCCAATACATACAACACCCCTAATACGCCAACACGCGTACAAATCAATTCAAACATATGCTGACGCGATCCTGCCAGCCAATCCATGGTTTTGACCGAGTGATGCACAGAGTGGAAACGCCAAAAAAATGGCACTTCATGATAGGTACGATGTGTCCAATACTGCACCAGATCCGCCGCCAAAATACACAGCAGTAGCTGCGGAATAAAGGGGATCGACTGTACAACATCATGGATGCGATCATTGATCATCCAGCCAAATAAGCGGTGAATGGCAAAGTTGACCGTCAACAGCGCCAGACCAACGATAAAGTGATTAACGGTGAAGTGCACCATATCGGTTTGCCACTCTTTACGGAAAATGGTTTGGCCTTTATAGAGTGGGAATAACTTCTCAATGAGCACAAAAATGACGGTGGAACCGAGCAAATCGAGAATAAACCAATCCAGACCAATATAAGGCGTGTGATCGGGAAAGTCGTTCACCGGCACATGAGAACCACCAAAAGCGACACTGAGCAGTACCAGAGAGCCTGCAACGGCATTTAAGCCCCGGTTGTGATTAAAAAGCACATTACACAAACTTATCGCGCCGGACAGCACTAAAGCGGCAAACAAAACATGGCGCAATAAATCAGGCGAGTACTGATGACGTAACTCAGGCGTCGTCAGATATTGCGGATAATGAAAGGCCGCGACGGCCAACAAACTGAGAAAAGCCAGAGTCAGCGCAACGACACCACTAGCCAAACCAGTGCCCGGCTTTAACTCACCGCTTTGGTTGAGCAACTCAGTCGTATCGCTGAGGGCCTCATTGACGTTACCGACGATTTTTTTCGCTGGCGCCACAATCCGTTTTTTAAGCATGGTCTACTCCTTTATTAAATCTGTTGGGGCGAATTTATTCGCCAATAACATCTACAGGACTGATATAGGGGAATGAATTCGCCCCTACGGGGACGCTGGTTGACGTTATTTGCTTGTCTGCATAAATTTTACTACCACTTGCGCCAATTGCTCGCCCTGATCTTCCTGTAGAAAATGACCGCCATTGCGAATGGTGGTATGGGCTTGCCCTGCACATCCGGGAATTAGCGCGGGAAAAATACCGGCCATCGACGACATAATGGGATCTTTATCGCTAAAGGCACAGAGAAATGGTTTTTGCCACTGTATTAGCTGTTTCCACGCCTGCACATTATTACGCATATCACTCGGCACTAGCCGCGGAAACACCTTCGCCCCAGCCATATAATCCTGCGACGGAAACGGCGCATCGTAAGCCGCTTTGACTGCTGCCGACATTTTCAGGGCGGTTCCCCATTGCAGGACAAAACCAGCCGTCCAGCGCGGAACCAACTGAGAAAAACTGTACCACAAACCAAAACCGGCGGTTGCGCGTAATTTATCGAATGAACTGAAAGCAGCTTTCAAATTCGGATGCTTGAGCGGAAAACCCGGCAACATGGTATT
>CANBZV010000005.1 GCA_947373945.1 Moraxellaceae bacterium | reverse complement strand
GACGCGCCGAATAATATTGGTCAGCTCATCATTAGCAATGTCGGCCATATTGCAGCTATTCAGCGAGTCATGGCAGAGCAGTAGTGGTTGCAACAGATCGGCGGCTTGACGATAAATACCCGTATCATCTACGGTTTCGCCACGCAGCCGCGCTGCCGCCCAATCTCGCGTCAACGCTAGCCGATCGCGCACTTCGCGCAATAATTCCCGATAAGGCTCGCGACACTGTTCGCCGACAATGGCGCGTATGGCGGGGCTACAATCTTCCATCGACAGCTCGGAGCGTATGGCATCGATATCGCGCCAATACAATTCGGCGGCTTGCCAACGCGATAGCAGTAATACTTCCTCGGTAACAAGATGGGTGACATTCGGATTGCCATCGCGATCACCGCCCATCCACGACGCAAAACGAATAGGCGCTTGGGTCAATGGTAGATGCTGGCCGGTGTGTTCAAAAACGACATCATCAAACTCACGCAGAAATTGCGGAATGGTGTACCACAGCGTTTGCTCAATGGCAGTAAAGCCCCATTTTGCTTCATCGATGGGTGTTGGGCGGTTGCGCCGAATCTCGTCGGTACGCCATGCGGCAATAATATGATGCTTGAGTTGGCCAAGTTCGGATTGCCGTTCAATCGGTGTTAAATGCACATAATCAAGCGTTTCCAAACATTTGGCGATGTTGTCATATTTTTGAATGAGCGTGCGGCGACTGATTTCCGTCGGGTGCGCGGTCAGTACCAGTTCGACATCGAGTTGCTGTACGGCGTGCCAAAGTACTTCAGGGCTAATGCCTTGGCTAACCAGTCGCGGGAATAGTTCACGAATAGAGCCGGGTTGAGGTAGGGCGTTGTCGAGCCGTTCCCAAGCCCGATGACGGCGGATGCGATGATATTGTTCGGCGATATTGGCCAGATTGAGAAATTGCGTGAAGGCGCGGGCGACCGGTAATAATTCGTCATCGCTAAGTGCGGACAGTAGTTGGTCGAGTTGTTGGCTGGCGCTTTGATTACCATCCCGAGCTTGTTTGCCCAGTATGCGAATGGCTTCCACCTTGTCGTATAAAGACTGTCCGACTTGCTGGCGTAAGGTGTCGCCCAGCAGAGTACCCATTAAGCGAATGTCATCCCGAAGCGGGGCATGGGGGTCAGTGTTGGTATCAATCATGGCCATCATCTCCATAAGGCTCTGTTTGATACTAGCGGATTTATGGGGGCTGGCCTATGGGATATTGCCTATATAGTTTACTTGCAGGATCTTTGGTGACGCATCGTATATGGGGCGTCATTGAGCCTGTGGCGGGTCACTATTCTGCTGCCTCGAATTAAATTTGCATTGCATTTCGGCAAGAAACTGCTGAATATCGGGCGCTTAACTAACACCCTAACCTTTGTTGATGGCCAAAATCTTATGAAAGCACTCCAGCGTATTATCTATGTTGATGATGAGGACTATATTCGCGAGCTAGTACAGTTGGCGCTGGAAGATGATTTTCAAATTAACGCTTTCGGCGGCGGTGCTCAGTTGCTACAGGCATTGCCGGTGGAGCTACCTGATTTGCTATTGCTGGATGTGGTTATGCCGGTTATGGATGGCCCGACTACCTTACAGACTTTGCGCCAGCAACCTGACTTTTCGGCCATTCCTGCCATATTTATGACGGGTGAGACACGGCTCGAGAAAGTGCAAATGCTATTGGATACTGGCGCAATTGGCGTGTTGGCCAAACCCGTTGACATCACCACACTGGCCGATGAAATTCGCGCGTTGTGGGCTAAGGCACAGTTTAGTTAGTATACTTAACTTAGCCAGCCGCCCTTAACTGCTGAGCTATTGTGGCCAATGCTGCTCTGCTGGCATATAACTCTGTTGCCAGTGTGTTGATTGCGCTGTCAATCGCCGCAGGGGAGTTTAAGCTCTCTAATTGACTCTCCATATCCGCCAGCAGCGTGGCAAGCTCAGTCGCGCCAACAGTCCCCGCCAAACCTTTTAAGGAATGTAGCTTATGGGCGACATCATCATAGTTGCCTTGCCGCAGTTGCTGTTGCAAGTCTGCTGCGGTGGTTGCGGTATCGGCAATAAAACGCTCGGCAAGATTGATAAGCAACTTCTTTTTGCCACCCAAACGCTTGAGCGCGAGCTCAATATTGATTTTGCCCGATGAGGGTGTCTCTACCGCAGTGGGTGCTAACGTAATCTCTTGCGGGGAGCGATTCGTTTCTGGCGCGCAATAATGCAGGATGGTGTTAACCAAAATAGTCACATCAATCGGTTTGCCAATATGGTTGTTCATCCCTGCCGCTAGACAGGCGGCTTTGTCCGAAGCCATGGCATTGGCGGTCATGGCGATAATGGGCACGGTTTTCATGTGCTCATGACGGCGTATTTGCTCTGTCGCGGTATAGCCATCCATATCAGGCATTTGTATATCCATCAGAATGACATCAAAGGGCGGCTGAGTGGTTAATGCAGCTTCCACACCCAGTCTACCATTGCTTGCCACTACGACCTCTGCGCCTTCGTTGCCCAGTAATTCACGGGCGATTTGCTGGTTCATGTGATTATCTTCCACCACCAGCAGCCGTAAGCCCGCCAAGCGAGTGGACGAAGGTAATGCGAAGGTCTTGGCCGCTACCCCCATTGCTCCCGCATTAGCATCAACTACGGCATCAAACAACATGGATGCGGTGACGGGTTTAACCAGAAAGCCGTCCAACGCCACCGCTTCGGTCAGCATCCGTTGTGCCAGACGTTCCCGATCTTGCGCGGTAACCATAATGATGATGGGCAGTTTCTGACCCTGATAGCGCTGGTGAATATGGCACGTGGTTTGCCAGCCATCCATGTCGGGCATTTTCCAGTCCATAAACACGACATCATAAGGAAAGCCGCTATTTTCGGGATGTTCCAGTAAAGCGAGCGCCTCTTGTCCGCTTGACACGACATCAACCTGCCAGCCCAAGGACTGAATAATATGCCCTAATACCGTTCTTGCGGATGCGTTGTCATCAACCACCAGTGTTTTTAAGGGTTGTGCGCATGTCAGAGCCAAAGGTATGGCAGAGGCGACATATTGGTCGTGCAAAGAGGGTTCGTCATGGATACGAGGGCAGGAAATCGCGAAGTAGAAACGACTGCCCACACCGAGCGTGCTCTCCACCTGCAAGTCGCCACCCATGAGCGCGACCAGACGTTTGCTAATACCAAGGCCAAGACCTGTACCGCCAAAACGTCGTGATGTCGATGCTTCGGCTTGGGTAAAACCTTCAAAAATATGCCCTAACTGGTCGGCGGGAATACCAATGCCCGAATCGCGCACGGCAAAGCCAATAGTGACGTTGTTATCGCCCAGCTTTTCCAGTGTCAGCGTTACCACGACTTCACCATTCTGGGTGAATTTGATCGCGTTGCCCGCCAGATTAATCAATACTTGCTGTAGCCGTAGCGAGTCACCCATCACACTCACTGGCAATTCGGCATCAACATCCAGCAATACTTCAACATTTCTATCGCCTGTATTCGCTGACAAGATGACGGACAAGTCGCGCATCAGTTTGTCAATTCTAAACGGGTGTAGATCCAGCTCCATCTTGCCTGCTTCTACTTTGGAGAAATCCAAAATGTCGTTTAGGATGCCAAGTAATGATTTAGCCGCCGACTGGGTTTTACTGGCGTAATCGCGCTGTCTTGGTGTGAGCTCCGTTTGTGTCAGCAGGTGCACCATCCCCAGAATGGCATTCATCGGGGTGCGGATTTCATGGCTCATATTGGCCAAAAATACCCCTTTGGAGGCATTGGCCTGATCCGCCTCGATGCGGGCGACTTCCAACTCGGCATTGCGCTCTTGCAATTCGTGGGTACGACTGGTGACCGCCCGCTCCAGATAGTATCTTCTACCGCTATTTATCAGGCTGAAACTGACCGCTAGACTGGTGCCAATCAAGCCTGTGACCAGAACCGTCCATGTCAACCATGACTCATAGCTGGCAAGTCGGGTTTCGGTAGGCCAAACATCAAAGCGCCATTGGCGCTTACCGATAATGCCCTGATCCTGAAAATGTAATCCCATTTGTATGGCGACATTGCGCTGGCGTATCGGCGGTGTTTCCCCAAAAATCGGCTTGCCAGTCGCCTTGTCGATTACTGCCAACATCAGACCGTCGTCGGCAAACTGCGGTGCCATTTGACCGATAACCTGATCTGTTTTTAGTGCCATGACAATGAATCCCGCCAAGTCCTGCCATTGACCAGACTTCTGTTCTGGGTTCCGAAAAACGGGGGTGTAGATCACAATGGCCGGATGATGCTCGGTATCCTGCGCCAACTGGAGCGGAGCTGAAGCAACGGGCTCACCCTCCTGAGCCGCCATTTCCAGCAGCTGGCGACGTAATGGCTCACCTGCAACATCATAGCCAAGCACTATCCGATTGGCTGCCAACGGCTCGACATAGAGAAGGGGGGCATAATCATTCCTATCTGGCGATCGCTGGTGCGTTTGACCCTGTTCTGGGCGGCTGATGAATTCAAACGGGGAGCCGCCGATTTCCAGCGAAGCCGCATTCTCCATCGTTGCTCGATCCTGATGCCGGACAATGGGTGCCCATTCTACCGCTTGAACTTCGGGATGCCGCTCTAGCCAGTGGTGCGTGAAACGATGAAACTCCAGCCGTGTTACTTGCGTACTGGCGTTGAACAAGCCATGGCAATCTCGGGCAAACGCCTCATATTCGGCAAAACGGCGCTCGATTTGGGTGACAGCCTGCGCACCGTTGGCCTGAAAACGACCAACCCTGTCCTGTGCCTCCAGTTTGACCACCAGAAGAAACCCTAGAACAGTCAGGCCGAAGGCGCTAACCAAAACAGCCGTCACCATCAGCGCGCGTGTACGGTCGAACCAAGGTTTGGGAATGCCCCATACCAGTACCAGCGGGGTGAAGACGAGAACGCCAATGCTGTCGCCTATCCACCACGTTACCCAGTTCTGGACAATACGGTCAGCATGAATTGCCTGAATGGAGTATAGAAGGGTGATACTCCAAGTCGCATTGACCAATGTTGCTAAAAACCCGCCTAAGGCAAGCACTTTGAGAATGGCTTCCGGGTCATCCAGATGCAGAGTCGGGCCGACATAACGGCGGATAAGAATTTGCCCAGCCCATGCCTGAGCACCAGCGCCTAGTGCAATCAGCAGCGGCACGATCCAGCCGATATCCAATATGCCCTGACCGGATGCGCGCACGGTAATTAGGATGTTAATGCACAGCGACCCCAACACAACACCCAGCAAGCAACGCCAGCCATACAACAACACGGCGCCCAACGCGATACCTGCAGCGGGCCAGACCGAGGTGGCATAGCCCGGTGGGGTGGCCAGCAACAGGCCGATAGTGCCAGCGAAAAAATAGGCTATTGCCAGTCCAATATTGACCATAACCGAATTCTTGCTGCTAGAGGCTGACGTATACATGACCTTATCCCTTTGGAGTCTGCCGTTTGAGGTCGGTTACGCTATCACGGTATCTCGACCATGTCAGGAAACAATGCGGAAGCCCCATTTGTATGCTCATAAAACGCGCTGAGTGCAGGACAGTTGCCACGTATCGCCTGCTATCACAGGGGTCCGTAACACTCTCAGCTTTCACAAGCATAGATCAGATTTATTGGGTGCGTTGTAACGCACTGTTTGCAGTGAGCTTCAAATGCGGCGCATGATCATGCGCCTTAAGTGAACTATACGGCACGCTGTTAATCGTGCGTAAAGAGGCTAAGTTTCTCTTTTTATTAACTGCTCAGGCTTAATATGTTGAAAGTATATAGGTAAATACCTTACACACTTTTGGTATGCCTCGCGGTCATACTTATTATTCAAATTAAATTTCAATTTCCTTTCCAGCAACATCACCGCATAGTGTTTGGCTTTTCCGCTCCGTTCGTCATTTGGCCTACTATTCAGTTGCCACGCAACGAAATGAATTAATGCTGCCCCATTCTGATCGCGCAGCTGAATATTCGCACCTGCATTGAGTAGATAGTCAAAAACTTGATAAAATTGATTGCCATAGGACATCATCAGAGCCGTGCGTCCGAACCCATCTTGGCCATTAATATTGGCTCCCAACGCAATCAACTCTTTGACCCAGTCTAGTTTACCTTCAGCAGCAGCGACAACGAGAACAGTGGGACGATTCGGTGGCGCATAGTTAATATCGGTACCATGTTTCAACAAAAACTTTAACAGTGGTTTGTTTTTTGTATTAAGTTGGACAGAGTCGTACAAATAGGTAAGGGCTATTCTTTCGTTCGTATCCTTGCTGTTAGTTTTAGCTCCGTGTTTAAGCAACCATTCAAGAAACTGAAAGTCATCGTCATTATTCGGCTGATTGAGATAGTACTGGACTGCTAAATTAAATAAAGGCATCCCATTTATTTTGAAGTCAGTAAACGCATTTTGATTTTTCGCTAGCCAACTGGATAAGCCTTTAGTATCACGCTTAGATACTAACTCTTGCACGCTTCGATCAGTGTTGCTTTGCTCTTTTTGTTGACTTGTAATATTGGGCTGATGTGTGAGCTTCTCTTGAATAGATTTTTCCGCAGCTAAGATATCAGGCTTGCGCGCTGATAATTCCTGTTCACATGCAGGATAAATTGATGTGTATATTGGTTTAGTATTTTCTTGGCCTGCAATCAACTTAACATATAAATCTACCACTTGAGTGCAGTTGAGAGGGTTGCCTTCCAGTCCAAGTGTTATAAGCTGCGTCTGCTTTTCTAAAGCAACGACTGACTTTATACGATTGTTACTGAGATCCAAGTGAATTAATCCAGACAAATTACGCAGCGGTTCAACACTTTCAATATGTGCTTTTGTCAGTACTAGTTGAGGGAGGTTGCTGAGATTGCTTAGAGGGGAAACATCATCTATCTGTGAGCCTTCAATTATCAACATGCGCAAATTTTTAAGTGTCGAAACTGGGGTTAAATCCTTAATTTCCGTTTTGACAAGTATGAGTTGCCAGAGTGAGCTGAGGTTTTCAATGCCTGTGAGTGAGCCAATATTATTACAGGTTAAGTCCTTAATTTCATTAGCAAAGACGGCATCATAACCATTTTTTCCTGCGGCATCCCTGATGCAAGAAGCTAGGGCTGCGTCTTCAAATTTGATATCTTTTAGCCTGACTTTTGATGTCGGTTGCTTTGGCTCAATAATTGGATTAGAGGCTTCAATTGGTTTGGCGGAACTAAAGCGAGGGTCTTTGTCACTGAAGTGTGTTTTACCATTGGCATCCACCCATTTATAAATCTCAGCGTGGGCAAATGACAGGGTAAAAAAGGAAGTTAGCAATAAAATAGTTTTAATCAATGTGTTCATTTAGAGTCCTTTCTAAATGCTGATAAGTTTAGCGAGCGCAGATGTTGTTATCTTTTGTCAGTTAAATTCAGCCCCGCGTAGCCCACATGATAATGCCGGACACCTGCGGCAATAACACTGTTTGCGGTGTGTTATTGCTGGGTTCCCGTGTTCCACATGGGCTATTCATCTTCTTACCTCAATCGCCCTTGTCTCTTTTATCCAACTGCCGACTCTTATACCAAACCAGCAACGCCAGTCCGCCAAAGACGACAATCACAAAACCCAGTTCAACCAGCCAAAACATTAAGCGGTTTTCTCCAAGAGCGCATAATAAAAGCCATCACCACCATTGACGCTCGGAAATAATTGCCGACCATGAGGCCGTTCTATTCCCCAATCGGCAACAATCGCAATCTCTTTAGCATTAGCGGTGTGATGAACAAATGAACCGATTTGCAATTCGTTCTCGGCCTTTAATACCGAACAAGTCGCATATAACAGCCGACCACCGACTTTTAAGGTTGGCCATAAGGCCGCCAAAATCTGTGCTTGCAAGGCTACGGTTTGGGCAACATCGCTGGCTTTACGAAGTAATTTAATATCGGGATGACGGCGAATAACCCCCGTTGCTGTACACGGTGCATCTAACAGAATGGCATCAAATTGTTGGCCATTCGTCCATTGTTCAGGGTGAGCGGCATCTGCCGTTAATACCTGCACATGAGCAAAGTTTAAACGCAAGCGGGCGAGGTTTTCGTCAATTCGTTTGACGCGTTGGCGATCACTATCAATAGCCACTAATTTCTGACTATCTACTAATTCCAGCAAATGCGCTGTTTTGCCACCCGGAGCAGCACAGGCATCCAGAATAACACTGGCCGCTGCGGGATTGAGTACGTGCGCTGCCAACTGCGCTGACTCATCCTGCACCGAAAAACCCCCTTCGTTATATAAAGGCAATTGGGTGACATCACACAATTGCGCTAAACGCAGGCCTTCAGGCGCAAACTGGCAAGGTGTCGCCTCAATGTTTTCAGCCGCTAACAACGCTAAATACTGTTCGCGCGATACCTGACGGTTATTGACCCGCAAAGTTAACGCCGCCGGTTGATTGTTGGCTTCCATCATCGGATAAGCGTGTTCATGCCAATCTTTTTGCAGTTGTTTAGCCAGCCAATCAGGATGTGCATGCTGATATTTAGCAGCATTCTGACACAGCACTTCCGACTCACGTTGAAAGCGCCGCAACAAGGCATTTAATAAGCCGGTGGTATGGCCAAAACCCAGTTGCCGTGCTGCTTCCACGGTTTCGGCAATCGCGGCATGAGCAGGAATACGCGTGCGTAATAACTGATAAATACCCAATGCCAACAACGCCAGCACCGCTGTATCTTTAATCGGTTTATTGACTAGCGGTTTGGTGATGGCCTGAAAATATAGCCATTCGCGTGCCGTGCCATACACCAGATTTTGTAGCAGCGCGCGGTCGCGTTCGGGGCAGCGTTCTTGTATCGGCGGCAACGAACGACTGAGTGAAGACTGTTGTTCAATAATGGGTGTTAATGCCTGAGCGGCGAGGGCGCGGAGATTGAGTTTGCTCATTAAGCGGGCGCGCCTAGGGTAGTACCAAGTTGAAAGAGTTCTTTACGCGAATTGAGCACATCGCCATAGTTGAGTGCCTTGCCGTTAGGCAGTTGCAAACTATCAATAGCTACGACAGCGCCATCACCCGCCGCGATCCATAAGCCTTGTTTGTCAGCCCGAATAATCATGCCCGCCGGCGCGGTTGTCGTTTGTTCGCTCGCGAGATGGGCTTGCCAAATACGTACCGTTTGCCCTTGTACCTGCGTATAAGCGACGGGCCACGCATTAAAGGCATGAACGGCACGGACAATCGCTAATGCTGAGGATGACCAATCAATTTGGCCTTCTTCTTTCGTCAGTTTAGTCGCATAAGTCGCCAAGGCTTCATCTTGGGCTTCGGGTTGATAGGGTTCGTCGTTTTCTATGGCCTCTAACACCGTCAGCAAGGCATCGCCGCCGAGGAGTGCCAAACGGTCATGTAGACTAGCCGAGGTGTCGTGTTCGGAAATAGGGCAGGACATTTTGTACAACATCGCGCCAGTATCCAAACCAACATCCATTTGCATAATAGTAATACCGGTTTCTTTATCGCCAGCCAAAATCGCCCGTTGAATCGGGGCAGCACCACGCCAGCGCGGTAACAACGAGCCGTGGACATTAATACAGCCCAGACGCGGCATTTCCAATACGGCTTTGGGCAAAATCAGGCCGTAAGCAGCAACGACCATTAAATCAGCATCTAGTTCGGCTAACTCGGCTTGGGCACTGCCATCACGAAGCGATAAAGGCTGAAACACGGGTAATTTCCGTGCCAGTGCCAGTTCTTTAACGGCACTGGGCTTTAATTCGCGGCCACGTCCTACAGGGCGGTCAGGCTGGGTATAAACACCCACCACCTCATGTTGCGTGTGTAATAAAGCGCGTAATGATTCTGCGGCAAACGCGGGAGTGCCTGCAAAAACGATGCGGAGCGGACTAGCCAAAGAAAAATGCCTCTAAAATTAATGTTCCCCTCTGGCAAATATAGTCAAATTTTTTGACGTAGCCCCTCCCCCTGCTAAGGGGGAGGCCGGGAGGGGGTTAGGTGTTCAAGCTTAAGCCTGTTGTTTCTGCTGTTTTAACAACTTGGCTTTAATACGCTGACGTTTGAGTGGCGAGAGATAGTCAACAAACAATTTGCCATTCAAATGATCCAGCTCATGTTGTAAACAGACGGCCAGTAAGCCATCAGCTTCAAGGCTGAATTCTTGGCCATGTTCATTCAGTGCTTTAACTAGAATGCGTTTTGGCCTATCAACAAAATCGTAAACACTCGGTACCGACAAACAGCCTTCTTCGTAGGGAAGCGTTTCATCAGAGAGCACAGTAATCACCGGATTAATAAAAACCATCGGTTGGCTTTTATCTTCAGTAATATCCATAACGACTAGACGAATATGACGATTAACTTGTGATGCGGCTAAGCCAATTCCAGGTGCATCATACATCGTTTCTAGCATATCATTAGCCAGTTGGCGGATGTTATCATCCACCACAGACACAGGTTTGGCCTTCGTTCGTAAACGAGGGTCGGGGAAGTGCAAAATCGGAAGTTTTGCCATAATGCGAATTACCTGCTGTTAAATCACAACAATGCTTGCTAAGCTCTTGAGCTTGTTGTAAAAGTGCGTCTATTGAGTCGAAAATGAGAATAACGGCTCTGTGCTTATTATAGCGGTCTTGTTAACTTGCGACCATAAGTCCCGCCAAGAAGGGAATTGATAATGAAAAAATTGGTGTTAATTGCGTTAGTTTCAACAGTTTTTGCTGCACCTTTGCAAGCGGATACTAAATCTGTTGATGTAAAAGCCTCCGCTCCTGAGCGTTATACAGTGAAAAAAGGCGATACCCTATGGGATATTGCCAATCGTTATTTACAGGATGCGTGGCGCTGGCCAGAGATTTGGCAGGCGAATCAGCAGATTCGTAACCCCCATCTTATTTTTCCTGGCGATAAATTGGTGTTGTGCCATATTGAAGAACGTTCAGTTGTTGCCTTAGATAATGGCGGCGGTTGTGCTGAAGTTATTGCCAATATGACCAACAGAGCGAGTGTATCTTCTGGAGATGGTACATCCAGATTGCAGCCACAAATTCGCTCTGAAGAATTAAGTGTCGCTATTCCTGCTATTCCGTTGCAGTCCATTCGTGCGTATCTCTCGGATAGTCGTATTGTTGACGAAGCGGAATTTGCCAAAGCCCCTTATGTGGTTGCCGGTGCTGCTAATCGTGTGATTACTGGTCAAGGTGATACCGTTTATGCGCGTGGCAAGGGCATGGAGTTGGGCAATAGTTTTGGCGTTTACCGTAAAGGTGTTCGCTATACCGACCCAGAGACTAAAGAGCCATTAGGTGTTGAAGCTGAAGATATTGGCTCAGGCAATATTACTGCTGTTCAGGATGACATTGCGAATCTGGAGTTGACTCGTACAACTCAGGAAGTGCGCATTGAGGATCGGTTGTTTGCGAGTGAAGGCCGTTCGGTTACCCCGATTTTCTTCCCGAGCAACCCAGTTAATGTCAAACCAGGCCGTATCATCCGTATTCTGAATTCGTTGGGTTCAGGCGGTTTGAACAGTGTGATTGTCTTAAACCGTGGCGATCGTGATGGTGTTAAACAAGGCAATACCTTTGCTGTTTATCAGCGCGGTAGTGTCGTTCGCGATCGTATTAAAGATGATATTGTTCGTATGCCTTCTGAGCGTACAGGTTTAGCAATGGTATTCCGTAGCTTCGATAAAGTCAGTTATGCGATTATCTTGCGCGCTGCAACTGTGGTGAATATCGGTGACGAAGTTCGTCCGCCTGTTAGCGGTGATTAACTCCTGATTGTAGGTTTTGCAGTCCTCTGCATATGGGCCGTCTGGATAGACGGCCCTTTTTTATGGCGATTAATTCAAGGATGAGGTAATGACAGAACAACTGTTTTTAGACTGGCTGTTGCTGTGGCGCTTGGTGGGTCAATCTTCGTCAGCAATGCACAAGTTATTGCGCTATTTTAATGAGCCAACCCGTGCAATAACTGCGTCAATGGTCGATTGGCAACAAGCGGGCATCGCCGAAAAAAGCTTAGTGCTTATTCGGGACTGGCAGCAGGGGCGTGATCAAGAGTTGCAACGGGATGTCGCTAAGGCGCTCAAGAGTATCGAACAAAGTCAGCAACACGTCATCACACTGCATGATGCCCGCTATCCACCATTGCTCAAAGAAATTCCCGATGCTCCTCCTTTGTTGTTTTGTCGAGGAGAAGTATCACAATTGTCGTGGCCACAAGTGGCGATGGTCGGTAGTCGTCGACCGACCCAAAATGGCATAAAATTGGCCGAACAGTTTGCGACCGAGTTATCGCAGCGTGGCATTGCCATTACCAGCGGCTTGGCGTTAGGTATAGATGGTGCCGCGCATTATGCCACCGTCAAGGCAAAAGGTATTACTCTCGCGGTATTGGGTACGGGCTTATGCGAGATTTATCCTAAGCAGCATCAGACGTTAGCAGAGCAAATTGTTGATCATGATGGCTTATTAATCAGTGAGTTCTTGCCTCATACGCCGCCGATTAATTATCATTTTCCCCGCCGTAATCGTATTATTAGTGGTTTGAGTTTAGGCGTGCTGGTCGTTGAGGCGGCTTTGGAGAGCGGTTCGTTAATTACCGCACGTTTGGCGGCCGAGCAAAACCGTGACGTATGGGCTATTCCTAGTTCGGTATTTAATCCGCAAGCAAAAGGTTGTCATGCCTTGATTCGTCAGGGAGCAACACTGGTCGAAGAGCCTAATCATATTTTGGAAGATATTGCTTCGCGCTTGGGTCAGGCCCAAAGCGGCATGGGTGGCATGAGGTCACTCGCAACAATTGAGTTACTACCAGTGAGTAGTGAGGCAGAGCAAGTATTAGCGGTGTTAGGCTGGCAAATACAGCATTTTGATGCGTTGATGGAACAAGGCACTTGGGATGCAGCGGATTTGGCGGGTTTATTGATGGAGCTGGAGTTGGCAGGACGAGTCGCTACCGTCACTGGTGGCTATGAACAGTTAAAAAGTGGTGTTTAATGACATATCTTTCCCCTATTCATTTACGTAGTGCCGTGTCTACGCTTGAGCAAGGCGGTATTTTGGCGTACCCCACCGAAGCTGTATGGGGCTTGGGTTGTGATCCCTTTAATCGGCAAGCGGTGATCAAGCTGCTGACTTTAAAGCAGCGACCTATGGCTAAAGGCTTAATTGTCGTTGCGGCGTCCATAGAACAAGTAGAGCCTTATTTGACGCTATTATCGTCTGAAGAACGTGAGCGCGTAGTCAGCACGTGGCCTGGCCCAACAACCTGGGTTGTCCCTGTGACTGCAAGTTTTCCATCATGGATTCGCGGCGATCATTTAAGTGTGGCGATTCGTGTCAGTGCTCATGCACCGGTGCAGGCATTATGCTCAGCATTCGGCGGCATGATTGTGTCTACGAGTGCTAACTTAGCAGGCAAACAAACCGCAAAAACCCCCCTGCAAATTGTCAGTGTCTTTGGCAATGGCGTAGACTATATCCTGCCTGCTGCGTTAGGTGGGCGAAAAAATCCGTCGCAAATTCGTGATGTGCACACTGGCGCCATCTTACGTCCCTCTTAAGAGCCTCTGCTATGTCCTCGTCTAGTCTTGATTTAGCCGCTGTTAAAAACTTTTTATTGTCGTTACAAGATCATATTTGCCAGCAATTAACCGAGGAAGATGGCGGGGCCAGCTTTCGCGAAGATACATGGCAGCGTGCTGAAGGCGGTGGTGGGCGTTCGCGGGTATTAGAAAATGGCGCGGTTATTGAAAAAGGTGGGGTCAACTTTTCGCATGTCTATGGTGCCAAATTACCGCCGTCAGCGACAGCACATCGTCCTGAGTTGGCAGGTCGCTCTTTTCAGGCTATGGGCGTGTCGTTAGTCATTCATCCTCATAATCCCTATGTGCCTACCTCACACGCCAATGTGCGTATTTTTGTCGCTGAAAAAGACGGTGAAGAGCCTGTTTGGTGGGTGGGTGGCGGTTTCGATTTAACGCCGTATTATGGTTTTGCTGAAGATTGCCGTGATTGGCACCACATGGCGCAAACGGTATGCCAGCCATTTGGTGCAGAGGTCTATCCCAAGTATAAAACATGGTGCGATGAGTATTTTTATATTAAACATCGCCAAGAGCCACGCGGAGTAGGCGGTTTGTTTTTTGATGATTTGAATGAATGGGGTTTCGAGCGCTGTTTTGCGTTTATCCAAGCGGTAGGCATGGGCTATATCAATGCCTACAAACCCATTCTGGCCAAGCGTAAAACGATGCCCTATGGCGAGCGTGAGCGTAATTTTCAGTTATATCGCCGCGGCCGTTATGTGGAATTTAATCTGGTCTATGATCGAGGCACGATCTTCGGGTTGCAAACAGGGGGCCGGACGGAGTCTATTCTCATGTCGTTGCCCAATTTGGTGGCGTGGCATTATGACTATCACGCTGAGGTTGATTCGGTTGAATCACGATTATATGAAGATTTTCTGAAGCCAAGGGAGTGGATTTAATGACACCACCAGACCGCTATGCAGTTGTCGGTAATCCGATTGGTCATACCCGTTCACCCCGTATTCATAGCGCGTTTGCCAGCATCAGTGGCGAAAATATCAGTTATCAAGCGTTGCTTGCGCCAGTTGATGGCTTTAAAGCGACAGTCGCCCAGTTTTTTGCCGACGGTGGTCGTGGCTTGAATGTGACGTTGCCGTTTAAGGAACAAGCGTATGCGTTGTCTGAAGTGCGGTCATTACGGGCGACACAAGCGGGAGCAGTGAATACGCTAATGCTCGGCAAAGATGGTCGTCTCTATGGTGACAATACCGATGGCGTGGGCTTAGTGCGCGATATGACCGAAAACCTGGGTTGGACTTTGGCAGGTAAACGCGTGCTTGTAGTGGGAGCGGGCGGTGCGGTGCGAGGCGTACTTGGGGTATTGTTGGCAGCTAAACCTGCACAGCTCTTGCTAGCGAATCGTACTCATAGTAAAGCGCAAGCCTTGGCTGATATTTTTCAGGACTATGGACAGATTGACGCGGTGCGTTTTGAAGATATTTCTGCCCATAGTGTCGATGTGGTTATCAATGGCTCATCAGCCTCGCTGCTAGGGGAGTTACCGCCGTTAGGCGAGCATATATTAGCGGCGGATGCGTATGCTTATGATATGGCTTATGGCAAGCCAGAATTGCCATTTTTAACCTGGGCAGCGGCACAGGGAGCCAATACTAGTGATGGTTTAGGGATGTTGATTGAGCAAGCGGCAGAAAGCTTTTTTATCTGGCGTGGTGTTCGGGTGTCAACAGCGGGGTTATTGGCAGAGATACGGCAAGAGCTAGCGGGTTAACAACAAAGGGCGCGAAGATTTGCGCCTTTTTGTCATTGGTTATTAACGATTATTGATAGTCGTCGTAGTTATAAATCGGGAAGTCGAGCGATTTTTTGGCCTTACGATATTCATCTAAAGACACCATCCGTTGCAGGCCTAAAACGACTGCATAAGGTGCGCTACGCTGAACAAAATTAGCCGCCCATACGGGAACTGTGCCGCCTGCATCAAAATAGCCTTCAGCTTCTAGCTGTACTTTTCCATTTGGTAGCGGGGAGAATTTCACACTCATATCTTCGGCGGGCATACGTACTAAAGGCGGTTTAGTGGGCATATAGTTCGGCAAAGCGCTCACTTTTAACGTTAATGAACGTTTGGTCTTGGTTTGCGGTTCAACTATGCCTTGCAGTACGGCATCACGATCAGGTATACCGTACGGTGCTTCATGAACCATATAGACGATAAACTCGGTCGGTGTTTTTTGCTGCACTAAACGCGATTCACGGGTCTTCCAGTACCAACGCGTATAGCCTTCAAAATCCAATAACACATGCGCCAACGCTTCGACCGAAGAGTCTAATACCGCTTCAATTTTAAAAGAACGATATTGTTTGCCATCTTCTAAACGGGCATAAGTTTTGATGTTTCGTCGTTGATCGTTTTTAGTCATGACCCATTCGCGGCCCAGGTTTGAGCGCAGACCATCTAATTCATTATCACCAGAGGCAAGTGCGCTGTTGCCATATAGCAGGGCGCTAAAACACAGGATAAGTAGGCGTACTGACAAAGACAATTGCATATTCTTTTCTCGTTTGATAACCCTGTAAGCAAATCTGAGACATACGCACATGTCGGTTTTGGCTGGTTAAGCATCAACAAATGACAACGATGTATATCACGCTTTGCAAATCGGGCATTGTTGTTTTGAATGTCTAAAACAGTGCTACAAATGAATACTGTTTTTATTGGGCGGGCTATCAGAAGCTAAAAGAGCAGAAGGGGCAATGACAGTAAATGGCTTTATTACTGTCATTTGGGTCAAGCCAAGCGCTTGGTTGGTTAAGCGTTAGTGATGATGCGCGTTAACTTTAATTAATAGAGGGTAAATCGCTGAAGTTATAGATCGGAAAGGGTAGTGGCGTTTTGCTTTTTAGATATTCATCGCGTTGTGACATGCGCTGTAGGGCCACCATAACTGCGTATGGAGCGCTTCGTTGGACGAAGTTGGCTGCCCATGCAGGTACAACACCACCCGGATCAAAATAACCTTCGGTAATCATTTCGACTTGATTAGTACCAATGGGCGTCACTCTAATTGTCATGTCTTCGGCAACCATACGAACTAATGGCGGCTTTGCTGGAAGCATGTCGGGTACGGCAGTGACTCTGAGGGTTAACCAGTGTTTGGTTTTGGTTTGTGGTTCAATAACACCTTTTAACACCGTATCACGGTCAGGCAGACCGTAAGGGGCATCATGAACCATATAGACATAGTATTCAGTGGGTGAGCTTTGACGAATCAGTTTGGACTCGC
This sequence comes from Moraxellaceae bacterium, assembly GCA_947373945.1. GTDB lineage: Bacteria > Pseudomonadota > Gammaproteobacteria > Pseudomonadales > Moraxellaceae > Agitococcus. The sequence goes on along the minus strand of CANBZV010000005.1, from coordinate 20,609 downwards.
GGGTTTTCCAGAACCACTTGGTGTAGTTTTCAAAATCAAGCAGCACGCGAGCGACAGATTCGGGGGGCGCATCAACAATTGCTTCTACTTTAAATGAGCGGTAATGCTTGCCGTCTTCTAAACGTGCGTATGTCTTGAGATTATGCAGGCGGTCATTTCTGACTAATTGCCATTGATTGTTAAGCTGGCTACGAAATTCGTCAATTTCTCCTTCAGCGTGACTAGGGATAGCGGAAAAAAGTAAACAGCTACTCAGGGTCACTAATAGTATTTTTTTTATCATGATTAAATGTCCTAGCGTAAAATCGCTTTTAGGATGAAAAGCACTGCGTTTTGATTATATCTCACACAGTATCAAGGTAAGTTATCATAGTCATACACAGGAAACGGTAGCTCGGAGTGGCTAAGCATGTATTTGTCTTGTAAAGCCATTCGTTGCAAGCCCAGTGTGACCGCATAAGGCGCATTGCGTTGGATTAAGTTGGCATCCCAGGCGGGTACTTTGCCTCCCGGGTTGATAAAACCTTCGGCTTCAATTTGTACAATGTTGTTGGCTAAAGGCGTAAATCGAATGGTCATGTTTTCAGCGGGCATACGTACCAGCTTTGGTTGTAGAGGCAAAAAATCAGGTACTGCCTCGACAGTTAATAACACATAGTTTTGATTTTTATTTTGTGGCTCAATGATGGCATGCAAGATGACATCACGATCTGGTAGGCCATATGGCGCACGATGTATCAAATACAGGTAATACTCTGTTGGCGATACCTGTTTTAACAGACGAGACTCCTGCACTTCCCAATACCAATTATAGTAATTATTAAAATCCAGCATCACCCGCACGAGTGTTTCTGCTTTTGCTTTAAGCAAACCTTCGACTCTAAATGAACGGATTTTTTGCTCGTCTTCCAGTTTGGCATAGGTTTTAACTTGTCGATGTTTATCATCTTTAATTAAACGCCATTCATTTGATAGTCCTGAGCGCAGGCCGTCTAAAGGGTCATGCTCGCTGGCCACTACGGGGGCAACACCAAACGCATAAACCATAGCGAGTACGTAGGAAGAACGACCAAAAAAACGTTTGATGATATTCACGATGATATAAATGCCCGGCTCTTGCCTAATCAGTTTTTGTGTTTTTATACGCATAGCAGAGGCATATTTATTCTTAATAAAGCCAAAGCGTATGATGCTGGGTTTGACTAATTAGGCTGGATACTAGTATGGCATTGACGATGATGCAAGCCGTCAATTGTCAGCAGAGTTCTAGCCAAACACACGGGTGTTGAGTGTTTGGCTAGATAGCATTAGGCGTTAAATTAAGGGATTAAGGCAGTTTATCGGCATCATAAACAGGGAATGGTAACGGGACTTTGGAGCCGATGACTTCTTCCTGTTGTAAGCGACGACTCATCCCCAAGAGGGTAGAGTATGGTGCGTTACGCTGCACAAAGTTAATCGACCAAGACGGCATCGCACCACCTGGATCCACGTAACCCTCATTAATCACTTGGAGTTTACCATTAGGCAATGGCGTGACTTTCGCGGACATGTCTTCAGCGAGCATCCGTACAAATGGTGGTCTCTCGGGCATGTAATCAGGCACGGCATTGAATTTGACACTCAAGAAAGGGCGGCTTGGGCTTTGTGGCTCAATGACCATATGCAAGATAATATCGCGGTCTGGTACGCCGTAAGGGGCATCATGCGTGACATAGAAGTAATACTCGGTGGGTGATACCTTTTTGAGCATTTTTGACTCAAGTACCTGCCAAGACCACTTCTTATAATCGTCAAAGCCCGTAATCATGCGCACAAAAGACGCCATATCGCCGTCTAATATGGCTTCAACTTTGAAAGAGCGAAACCGTTTACCGTCCTCTTGTTTGGCATATGTCTTCAGTCCATGACGTTGATCGTTTTTCACCAGGCTCCATTGGTTGGTGAGTTTGGTTTGCAATTCGTCGAGGTCATCATTCGATGCTTGTGCAGAGGCGCTTGCTAATAATAGACCTAGGGGTAGAGCGAGTAGCTTTAGGGACTGACGCATAACAAAGGTGCTCCGTTATTGTTCTTTCTGTCGTTATATTGATATCACTTATACATTGAGACTAGGCGTAAACGCCAAAAAAGCAATAGCAAATGCAAGTACGTATAGTCACCATGCTGCGACTTATTCAGGTGTACTGTCAATAGGGAATGGGAGGGGTGACTTACTGAGGCGATATTCGTCTTGCTGAACCATTCGTTGCAGGCCCAATAAAATACTATAAGGCGCACTGCGTTGAATGAAGTTATTCGCCCACGACGGAACTTTGCCGCCAGGATCTACATAACCTTCAGCTTCAAGTAATACACGGTAATCAGAAAGAGGTGTGAATCTAACACTCATGTCTTCGGCGATCATGCGTACCAATGGCGGCTTCAAAGGCAGCATATCGGTATTCGCTTCGACTTTTAATAGAATGGTTTTGCGTGTAGGGGTTTGTGGGTCAATCGTTGCGTGCAGAATGGCATCACGATCAGGGAGGCCATAGGGCGCACGATGAACCATGTAAAAATAATAATTGGTCGGCGAGTCTTTGCGTAATAACTTCGATTCCCTGACCTCCCACCACCAGTGTGAGTAACTTTCGAAGTCCAATAATACCCGTGCTACCGTTTCAAATTTGGTGTTGAGAACAGCTTCGACTTTGAACGAACGGAACCGTTTACCATCTTCTTGCTTGGCATAGGTTTTAATATTGCGTAAGCGGTCATTTTTAACCAACGACCATTGGTTAGTCAGTTTGGTTTGCAACTCATCGAGGTCATCATCAGCCGCATGACTAACAGACACTTGTCCCAGCGCGATCAGTAGGCTAATAAGTCGGAAGTATTTCCACATAAACACCTCTTTTTTATTCTGTATTAATAAGTGAATTATTAATCAACAGGTAGTATTCAGGCGTAAAGAATTGTCATCTTAAATGCGCTAACGCATGTTTTTTATAGCATTATCCTGAAAACATACCCATAAAATCAGCTCGGCATCACGCCAGTATGGCCCAAGTCCCTTTGGGCAAAGATCAACTTTAGATTATCGCCCGACGAGGGAGCGAGCAATCACTTCTTTCATGATTTCATTAGTGCCTCCATAGATACGTTGAATACGCGCATCAACATAGGCACGAGCGGCTGGATATTCCAGCATATAACCATAGCCGCCAAACATTTGCAGGCAGGCATCCGCGACACGACCTTGCATATCCGTGCTGGCGAGCTTGGCGACAGCGGCTTGAGTGGCATCCAGTTTGCCGTCCATATACAACTGCACACAGTTATTGACGAATGCGCGATTAATGGCAATCTCAGTATGACAAGTCGCTAACGTAAAACGAGTGTTTTGCAATTGGCAGATCGGTTTGCCAAAGGCTTTACGTTCTTGGGTGTAAGCGATGGTATCTGCCAATAAGCCTTCAGCAGCGGCCACAGCACACACTGCCAGATTCAAGCGCTCGCGCGGTAGCTCATTCATCATGCTGGCAAAACCGCGACCTGTTTCACCGAGTAAGCTGTTCAGGGGCAATTTGACGTTATCAAAAAATAACTCTGAAGTGTCTTGGGCATGTAAGCCCATTTTTTCGAGATTACGACCACGCGCACAGCCGGGTAAACTCATATCCACTAAAAACAAACTCACGCCTTTAGCACCGCCAGTGGGATCGGTTTTAGCAGCTAGAATCACTAAGCCCGCATGTTGACCATTGGTAATAAAGGTCTTAGAACCATTGAGTACATAATGGTCGCCGTTCAAAATGGCGGATGTGCGAATGGCTTGTAAGTCTGAACCTGCACCTGGCTCGGTCATGCCAATAGCGCCAATGACTTCACCACTGGCCATTTTCGGCAACCATTGTTGACGTTGTTGTTCATTGCCAATATGCAACACATAAGGCGCGGCGATATCAGAGTGAACAGATAAGCCTGTGGCTAATGAGGCAAAATTCGCGCGCGACGCTTCTTCTAATACAATCATCGAATACAGGTAAGAAACGCCTGAACCGCCATATTCTTCGGGTAAATCAACCGCCAATAAACCGTTGGCACCCATGTTTAACCAAACATCCCGTGGAATAATGCCGTCTTTTTCCCATTGGTCATAATGGGGTTTGATTTCTTTATCCAGAAACCGTTTTACCATGTCGCGAAACTGTTCTAATTCGCTGCTGTGTAATTCACTCATCAAGCTGTCCTCATCAATTGTTAGGGGGAAGTTTATTTCCATGCGGTAAACAAGGCGGCGGCGCCTTCTTGGCGAATGTCGTAGCGGCTAAAATTGGCAGCAAGTGCCGCTTCCAGCGAGGCGCGATCATCGGCATGATTACCAAAAATGCCTTTTTTGTTATAGAGTTTCATCACTGCTTTGGCCAACGGATTTAACGGCACGCCTTTACCAAGTAATGTGGCACCAAATAACACACCGCTCTCATTGAGTAAACGGCTGAGGTGGGTAAAAGCCTGCGCTTTGTTGGCAGATGCAGGCAAACAGTGCCAAACGTAATTAAAGGCTATTGAGTCAAACGCGGGCATGGTTGGTTGTTGCGTTGCCAAAATATCATTCAATACGCCCGCAGGCTGATAATGATGAATGGCACGTGAGGCTGTTTCTAAGGTGTTGGGATTCAAATCCATCAACACGATACGCGGCTTGAGCATCCTGAACGGCACTTGTTTGAGAAAAAAGCCTGTGCCTGCACCTACCTCTAAATGATTGGCGGAGGTGTGACGTTGATAGAGGGCATGTAATTGCTCGGTTGGGCAATGCCATAAATAGTGATTCGAAAAACCATGAACCCAAAAATCATATAATTTGAGGGCGGTTTTAGTGTAAACCGCAGCACCTGCTCGGGTATCTCGATTTGCGGTTGTGACTGTCATAAGCATGCTCCAAAAAGGCAAATCAGCACGGTGACCAAGACCACGGGTTAGTCCTGGTTCTCTAGCAAGGTATTAGGACGGTGGTCTAAGTGGTGGCAGTTTTGACATAACCTCATATAGATAACATAAAAAGTGCTTCGAAATAATGGTTATCGTGACAGTCTGCAATGTTTTCTTGTGTCGTAATCCCTCATGCTTGGACAAATATTCGACAAATGGTGACTGGGTATTCACCAAAATGCCCGTAGAAAGCTATTGTGCTGTCAATGTCATCAGATTAAAAAGGGTTAGAATTATAACTATTATTGATGTGAGGTGAACTATGCCAACTTATAAGGCTCCTTTGCGCGACATGCGCTTTTTGATGAATGAAGTATTTGATTTCCCAGCGCATTATGCGTCATTGAGTAATGGCGGTGATGCGACCCCTGATATGGTTGATGCCATTGTCAGTGAATGTGGTCGTTTTTGTGAAGAAGTCTTGGCTCCTATCAATTTGTCGGGTGATGAAGAAGGCTGTCATTTTGACAATGGCATCGTCACAACACCTAAGGGCTTTAAAGACGCCTACGATCAATACGTTGCGGGTGGCTGGCAAGGTTTGTCGCACCCTGCCGAATACGGTGGCCAAGGCTTGCCGATGTCGATGAATTTGTTAAAAGCTGAAATGATGGGTACGGCGAACTGGTCGTTTACCATGTATCCGGGTTTGAGCTTGGGTTGCATGAATACCATTATGCAGCACGGCACTGACGCACAAAAAAACCTGTTTATGCCGCCATTGGTTGAAGGTCGTTGGTCAGGCACCATGTGTTTGACCGAGCCGCAATGTGGTACTGATCTTGGCCAAGTAAAAACTAAAGCTGAGCCGCAACCCGATGGTTCATTCAAATTAACCGGCACCAAGATTTTTATTTCGGCCGGTGATCACGATTTGGCAGAAAATATTATTCACATCGTGTTGGCGCGTTTACCTGATGCTCCTCCAGGCACACGCGGTATTTCGTTGTTTATCGTGCCAAAATTCTTGGCGAATAACGATGGTACTGTCGGTGAGCGTAATGCGGTAGCCTGCGGTTCTATCGAACACAAAATGGGTATTAAAGCGTCAGCGACTTGCGTGATTAACTTTGATGAAGCCACAGGTTATTTGATTGCCCAGCCCAACAAAGGCTTAGAGGCGATGTTTACCTTTATGAACACCGCACGGATTGGCACTGCAGTTCAGGGTGTTGCACATGCTGAATTGTCTTACCAAGGTGCATTGGCGTATGCCAAAGAGCGTCGTTCGATGCGCGCCTTATCGGGTAAAAAAGAGCCAGAAAAAGTAGCGGATGCGCTGATTTATCATGCTGATGTGCGCCGTATGTTGTTGACGCAAAAAGCGGTTGCCGAAGGCGGACGGGCGATGATTTATTTCGCTGCGCAATATGCCGACCATATGACCAATGGCATTGTCGAAAATGACTCACAAAAATATGAGCATTGGGATGATAAATTGGGCTTCTTCACGCCGATTCTAAAAGGTTTCTTGACGGAATTAGGTTTGGAGGCTGCGAACATCGGTATGCAAGTATTTGGTGGTCATGGCTACATCAAAGAACATGGTATGGAGCAAATCGCCCGTGATGCGCGTATTGCAACCTTGTACGAAGGCACCACTGGTATTCAGGCGCTTGATTTATTAGGTCGTAAAGTCTTGCTGCAAAGCAAAGGTAAAGCGGTGCGTGATTTTACCGCCGAAATCCTGAAGTTCTGTGGCCGTCATGCCCGTGACAAAAAAATGCGTCGTTATGTTTGGGATTTGACCAAAGCCTGTGCGCAATGGAACTATCTCACCACGCGTATTATGCTCACTGCGCGTAAAGACCGCGATATTGTTAGCTCGGCGTGTAATGACTTCTTGATGTATTCGGGCTATGTGACCATGGCTTATTTCTGGGCGTTACAAGCCTCAGTTGCCCAAGATAAATTGGATAACGGCGGTGCTGAACAACCTGAGTTCTACCAAGCCAAATTGCAAACCGCAGAGTTTTACTTTGAGCGTTTGTTGCCGCGTGCTTCGGCTCATGCCGGCAGCATGTTGTCGCCGTCGAAGTCGTTAATGCAAATGGAAAACGACCATTTTGCGTTTAACTAAGCGCTAAAGTGAAGGGGGAGTGATTGAGTCACTCCCAATCAAAGCCGTGTAGCGTGTGCTATGCGGCTTTTTTGTGGTCGCTATATTTCCACCACCACACCAAACTACCGAGCGTCGCACAGAGCATATCTTTATGGGCGTCCCACATATCACCCTGCTGGCCGTTATAGGCTTCAGCATCCTGGGGTGATAAAGTGATGGCAACCAGCCATTCAAACCATTCATAACCTAAGCTTGTAACCATCACACTACCAACGGCCAGCTTGAACCCTGTGTGCGGGTTAATGCGATAGCGTTGGACAAAATAGTGTGTAATCGCGGGTGTTAAACACAAACCATAAAGTATATGAATCAAGCGATCGGCATGATTACGTCGCCAGCCAAACATCTCGCTCAGCGACGTGCCCCATAACCGGCGAGCCCATTGGTCATAAGGGACGTTGGAGTACAGCCAATGGGCGGCAATACTATGGATGATAATAAAAAAGCAAATCAGCAAAAAATGACCATCGGTCATGGTGTATTTTTGCAAATAGCGCCATAAAAACACAGCGCCGACCACCGTCATGGAGTTATGCAGCCCTTGCTCATAAGGCCAAATGGGCTGAATCCATGTAACGATAATAATCAGTAAAGTTAAGGTAGTGCTAAAAGCTTTAGTCGGCATAACCATCATGTTAGCTGGCAATAATCGGTTCAATGATATCCAGATTAGCAGCAATGTCTGGCGGCGGATAATTCAACCAATCACCCAATATCACTGCCGCATCTTCTAAGCCTTGTTTGTTTAGTGACGAAAATAGTGAAATGGAAGCGACCAGTTTTTTGGCCAGTAGCTGTTTTTTGACCTCTTGCAGAGCCAGCATTGACGGACCGCGATTGAGCTTGTCGCATTTGGTGAGCAAGATATGCACGCGCAAATTGCGCTCTTGTGCCCAGTTCAATAACATCTCGTCATATTTTTGCATCGGATGACGAATATCCATCAACAAAATCAAACCTTGCAAACTTTCACGTTTAATTAAATAGTTTTCCAGTTCTTTTTGCCAAGCCAGCTTCATCGCCAAAGGCACGGCAGCGTAGCCATAACCGGGTAAGTCGACTAAACGGCGTTCTTCATCTAGACTGAAGTAATTCAGTAATTGCGTGCGTCCCGGTGTTTTTGACGCCCGTGCTAATTGTCGCTGACGAGTTAAGGTATTGATCGCACTGGATTTACCCGCGTTAGAGCGACCTGCAAATGCCACTTCATAACCGATATTTGGCGGGCAAGCTGACAAGCGTGGCGCGCTGGTCATGAATTTGGCTTTTTCAAGCAGCGTAAGTACGGGGTTTTGTGCGCTCATGGTCGGTCTATCGAGTTCGGATGAATTAAAGGTGGCTATAGTACAAGAAGTTGGCCTGTGATTATATCAAGCAATAATCACGTCCTGCTGATAAGGGTATTACAGTTCGTAACAGTTAACGATATAATCGCGCAACGGTTTGAACCGTGGGAGAGAGTTATGAACAAGTTGGCGATAGTTGTCGCTTGCTTTGGTGTCATTATTGGTAGCCAAGCATACGCTGCGGGTGTTGAAGATAAATACAGCAAAGCGTGTGTCACTTGTCATGGTACGGGTGTTTTAGGTGCGCCTAAAAAAGGTGATGCCGCCGCATGGCAACCGCGACTAAAACAAGGTACCGACACCTTGCTTTCCCACATTCATAGTGGCTATAAAAATATGCCAGCCAAAGGTTTGTGTAACGATTGTAGTGATGCCGACTACGTCGCTCTGATTAAATTCATGTCTCAATAAGCTATTGGAAGCTGTTATGAAGAAGTCTTTTGCTGCTTTAGTTACTCTTTTGTCCGTATCTTCTGCTTTTGCAGGCGTTGTCATGCCTAAAGGCGATGCGACTGCTGGTCAGGCAATGGCTGGCCAATGTGCTGCTTGTCATGGTGCTGATGGTAATAGCGCAGCGCCTAACTTTCCGAAGTTGGCAGGTCAAAATGCCAAGTATATTTATAAGCAGTTGCAAGATATGAAAAGTGGCCGTCGAGTGAATCCGATGATGGTTGCGTTGGTTGCGGATAAAACAGATCAAGATTTTGCAAATTTAGCCGCGTATTTCTCGTTGCAGAAGTCGGGTGTTAATTTGGCGGATCCCAAATTGATCGAAAAAGGTGAGCATTTGTATCGTGGTGGCAATCCGGTCACGGGTGTTGCACCTTGTGCGGGCTGCCATGGCCCTGCGGGTAAAGGTAATAATTTGGCGGCTTTCCCGAAATTGGGCGGCCAACATCCTGATTATATCAAAACGCAATTAACGGCTTTCCGTGCCGCAGGTCGTGATGATAATACCGATCAAAAACGCACTAATGACTCTGCCAAAGCAGGCGAACTAGGCATTATGCAGATGGTGGCGTCTAAGCTGTCTGATAAAGATATTGATGCGTTGGCCAATTATGTTTCTGGCTTGCATTAATTCTGCAGGTAAATCTAACAAACGCCCTGATTACAGGGCGTTTGTTTTTATACAAAAAATGCACAGTCTGTGGCTAATGGTTAACGTAATTTTCCGTTATCCTCTGTGTAATATTCAAATATAGACCTTCGAGGGGCTTATGTTAAAAAAACTTGCTGCCATTGCTTTGATGACGGTGTGCATGCCCGTATTAGCGGCAACAACTGCTTTTGTTGAAGGCAAAGACTACAAAGTATTGGCCTCACCTGGTACAACAACGCCTGGCGTTGTCGAAGTTCGTGAGTTTTTTTGGTACGGCTGCCCGCATTGTTTTCGTTTAGATCCGTTTATAACGAACTGGTTAAAGACCAAGCCTAAGGATGTTAATTTTGTGCGTACCCCAGCATCGCTAAATCCCGTATGGGAAGGTAATGCTCGTGGTTTTTATTCTGTTGAAATGATGGGGCTGGTTGAGCAAACCCATACACCATTGTTTAACACTATTCATGAAAAACAAGCGCGTATTTTTGATGAAGATAGCTTAGCTAGTTTTTATCAACGTTATGGTGTTGATAGCGCTAAATTTCATGGCTTATTCAACTCGTTTGCCGTAACAGGTAAAGTTGCGCAGTCAAAGGCGTTGGCACAAAAATACCAAATTGATGGTGTGCCTGCGATTGTCGTGAATGGCAAATATGTGGTCACAGGTGAAACGGCAAAAGTGCTGGATGTAACCGATTACCTGATTGCCAAAGAGCGTAGTGCAGCTAAGAAATAGGCTGTTCGCGCCGCCTAAAGAAAACGATTAGCCCGCCACTGTGCGGGCTTTTTCATTACTTACTCTGGGAGAGCGGAGATGAAACTACTAGCCTCATTAACGAGTCCTTTTGCACGTAAAGTACGTATCGTCTTACAGGAAAAAGAAATTGACTGTGAGCTGGTGATTGATATTCCCTGGAATGCCGAGACAAACGTACCGCAGTTTAATCCCTTGGGTAAGGTGCCTGTGCTGGTGTTGGATGATGGCCAAACATTGTTTGATTCTCGTGTGATTGTCGAGTATCTCGATACCTTGCTGCCTAGTCGCGCCTTTATCCCCCATCAACCACATGCATTGATTGCGGTCAAGCGACAAGAGGCATTAGCGGATGGCATTGCCGATGCTGCCGCCACTATCTTTATTGAAAAACGTCGGCCAGAGTCATTGCAAAGCCAAGACTGGATTCAGCGTCAGCAGCAAAAAATAAATTTGGGTTTAGAAGCTATGTCGGTGGCTTTGGGTGACGAAGAGTTTTTTGTCAGTGAGCGCTTTACGTTGGCTGATATTGCTACTGTCTGTTGTTTGGGCTATTTGGACTTCAGATTTGCCGAGTTGAACTGGCGTGAGCTGTATCCAAATCTAGCGCGGTTTATGCAGCGGATGATGGTGCGGGAGAGTATTGGTAGTACGATACCAGTAGCCTAGTTGCGTAAATAAAAAAGCGCGGAGCTAGTCCGCGCTTAGTGTGAGAATTGCCTAGAGCGTAGGGTCTACAGGGTTGCCAAAGCCTTGTGTGCCGCCAACATCAAACGCTGTTTGCGTAGTAGTTTGAGCGTTCATGGCCGTTCCTGATATGTGGTAACCCAAGCCCACAGCTTGTGGCGCACCAGAGACCGTTAATGTCCCCGCAAATCCGCCCATCGCTGTGCCGGTACATGTTGGACAGGTTAAGGTGTTTGGATTTACTCTGGTATCAGTCGCGTTGACAGTCATGCCTGTAAAGGACAGGGCAGATGTACCTGTGAGAGTGGTTGCACCCGTTGCTGTCAGAGTATTAAAGCCAGCAGGGTTATTGAATGTGCCTAAATCAAAGCCTGTGAACGTCATGCTTACATTAGCTGTGGCTTTAGTGAAGTCAACATCAAGACTGCCAGTTTGAGCTACGAAACTGGCAAATTTATCAAGTATGGCTTGACTGGTGCCGCCAACGAAACTGTAACGAACGCTGCCAGCAGCATTAGCCATATCTGTCGCAGTAGTGGTTTGACCGATAATATAGTGTAGATCATCGGTAGGATTTAGCGTAACGCCAGTAGGGAAACTAGGGTTGTTTAAGTCGCCATTGTGCCATTGACCCCACGATAGCACTTTATTAAACGAGCCAACATTCAGTGTAGTGGCAGAAAATTCATTATCCACTCTACCGTAGAGTTCTCCAGTTGGGCGGCTGGCAACTAGTAGCTCACCTGTTGTCGGATCAAATTTACCTGTCAGGCTGGCTTCACTTTTAAGAGGGAAGGATGGGGAGTTCGAGACAAAGCTTGCCGAGTAAATGGTGTCTTTGCTACCGTCAATTTGATTTAAAGGGTCTCGTTGTGCAATGACTTGGGTGTTGGATGCAGCCAGTGCACCAACGCCAGACAGGGTAGAGTCATCAGCTAAATTAATGATATAAGCGGCACCCGCTTGTGTGCCAAATACTTTGTTGGCCACATTTAAACCAGCAAAGAAAATGCTCAAGGTCGTTGGGCATCCCCCTTGGGCACAATTAGCCGTGGTAGAGCTTGTTGCCAGTAAACCGTCAAGTTCGGCACCACCCGAGTTGTCGACTTGGAAGCGATGAATGCCTGTTTTATTGACGATATAGTCACTGCCATTAAAAATCACCTTCATATCGACATCGATTAAGCCTTGAGCATAGTTGACATCCAGATTTAGATGATCAAGTACGCCGGTTAGATTAGTCGTGTTACTGCGAGCAAGTGAACCTTTATCTAGGCTATAAGTGACTTTTTGGCTTTCATTGACATCAGTTGCTTGCAGACCAACGATATAGGGTAAAAATTGGCTGCTGGACAATGTTAACGCTTGGCCGTCAAATGTTCCCGTGCCATTGGTCCACTCACCAAAAGATAATGCGCCAAGTGTTGTGACGTTTGCAGTTTTTAACGAACCTGCTGTAAAAACGTTGTTTTTGAATAACGTGCCGTCAACATTTGCATTGACTTCATCTACAGCAGTCAAGGCATTGCGCTCGCTGCCCGTGGTGTTATTAAATGTTGCTCCTAGTTGCGAGCTTGATAAAAAGTTAGTGCTCGTGCGTACTTTGGCCTGCGTCAGGGCATAGAACGGTGATATCTGTGAGGTAGTTGGGTTCGCATTATTATCAATGGTAATGGTTGAGTTTGGATACAGCACGCCTAATTCAGGAGGCGTAATAATGGTCCCCGTATCATCAGTGGCCGCGTCATCTACCGCAGCAATCACAGTGGTTGATATTTGCAAGCCCCCACCAATCGGTGTGTTGTCGCGGCGTTCTTGGCGATCTTCCTGCTGTTCGCCACTGTCAGGTGAGTCTGCACGTGCTTGAGCGCTTACGCCTTCCGGTGCGGGTTCAGGCGCTCTGCCTTGCTGTGTTTGGAAGGTTTGACCTGCGGGTACGTTGCTGCTACCAAAATCGTTGGTAAGATTAACAATGCCTTTACTAACGCTAATCACCAACGTGCCGTTATTCATGCTACCCGCGTAACCTGTGCCACGAATACCAATGGTTGCAACGGGGGTTTTGATCTTGTAGTTCGCACGGTTGATTTTGCCAATGGCCCCACTTACTGTACGCATGCCACCACGTAGAAAGTTAAATAGCAACGAGCCTTCTTCAGGTTTGGTTTTGCTAAAACTGTAATTGTCTAAGCCAAACACGGTATTTGGTTGCAACGAAACAAAACTGCCATCAGTGAAGCGAATTTGCAGGCGGCCTTTGCCTGTTTCCAAACGTTCGCCACTATTAACCAAATCACCTTTGCTTAATGTGCGACGAGAACCATCAATAGTATTGACGGCCGACACATCACCAAAAATAAAACTAACGCGGCCAGCCGTATCGGCAAGTGCTTGCCCTGACAAGAGTGTGGCAACCATTGCTGCCAATAAGCCTTTTGGGCTTAATATAGGTTGTGTAGTAAACATATCTGTGTGCTCCTTGCTTAGAGGTCAAAACGCAAATCAACACCCACGATATGACGAGTAGAGTCAATGGTATCGATATTGGAGTTGGTGCGTGTATAAGCATAATTGGGTTGTAGGCTTAACTTGGGAGATAGTTTCCATGCTAAGCCAATACTTAGATCAACTTGTGAGTCTTCGCGTTTTTTCGGGACTAACAGAAATGGGAAGCTAGCCTGAAAGTCACGTTTTTCGAGGCTGGCAGCCCCATTGAGTTTTAGCTTCTCGCTCAGTTGTAGTGAGCCGCCCACTCGTAAGCCTAAAAAGTCTTGGCTTAGCCAGTCGAACGCCGATTCTTTAGTGTTTTCGTTGCCGCCATACAAGCTGCTGTAGAAAACGGGACTCATTTTGGAGTCATACGCTTGTGAGTAAGCTACACCGAGTGTCATGCGATCGGCATCGCGATTAGACAGCGCGCCATCGTAACGTAATTGATTCAATTGCGTGAAAGCAGCCAGTTGCGCCAAATCAGACACACTATATTGATACTGCCCTAAAACCCCGAAGGAGTTACGATACGACTGGCTATCTAACCACATGTTTTGATATTGCAGTTTGCCAATAATTTGCGAGCGACTGTGCTGATAGGCGGCACCTGCACTGACATCGGCTGTTTGATAGTTTGATTCATTGTGATTGTTGAAACTACGATTTTGCAAGTTGATATCAGCCAAGCCAATCAAGCTTGGCGTGATTTTGTATTGTAGACCTGCTCCCGCCAGTACACTGGCATAACCTGCTTCTTCGGAAGTTGGGTTAGTGGGTGCAATACCAAACACCGTTGGAAAAATCGCGGCAGCTTTATTGGCATCGGATGGTGCGCTATTAATGTTGCTGTCATAGCCGACCCCTGCTTGGGCGTAGGCAGTGATGTGGCGTTTTTGCTGTTTTTCAACTTTATCAATGACGCCCAAATATTGGGAAACCAATGCCTGCACATCAGCAGGTGGGTTGTATTCTTTAATGGTTTGTAATTCAGCGCGAGCATCAGGTGTTTCACCAATGGCTAGATGCGTACGTGCCATTTGTACACGACAAGGGCCATTTTTAGGTTCAACGGCTAGGCAACGCTCAAAGGCAAAGATAGCGCGACTAGGGTCGCCAGTCTCTAATAGTGAGACACCAAGTAAGTAGTCATATTGAGGATCGCCTGCGCGTTCGTCTTCTAATGGTGCTAATAGCTCATAAGCTTGAGCTGCTTGTTGTTGACGAATCAGTGTGTCGGCTTGTTGTAATACATCATCTGCGAAAGCAGGTGCGGCGGCCATCAGCGCAACGGCTAAATAAAGAGAGTGAAAGCGCATAGGGTCTATCCCTGAAAATAAGAAGGTCTTGGCGATTCTAAATCGACTTTAATTTATACACTATCCCCCGCGGCATAGAAAGTACAGCAGGAGCAGATGAATTTTGCAGGAGATGCGAACAGATACAAAAAATGGTTTTCTGCGAGTCTGAATAATGACAGCATTGCAGGGCTGTTAACGCGGCCAGGATAGCGCTATATGAAGGAGAGTGCTATGAGGCAGTTTTGGCAATCTCGCCTTTATCACTGCGCCAGTGCATCGCGCCGACAAAAATCAGCCGCAGTTGTTTGACGGCGCGCATGCTTAATTCATATTGCAGACGTACTTGTTCAGCCGGTAGGGACAAAATCTCACCACACCAGTTAATCGCGGTATTGACGACTAAATTGGCAATCATATTTAGGTCATCGCTGGGTAGATTTTGCATTTCGGGGAATAAACGAAAATCGACGGTTAAGTCAGTCGCTAAATGATTAATTTCACGCTGAATTGCTTCACGGATTTTTACCGAGCCGCTCAAACGTTCGCGCGCCAAAAAGTCAAAATAACGCGCTTCTTGGCGGACATAGAGCAAAAACATCATCACCGAGCTTTGAATGGCAATATGGCCAGCACCTGCTTTCAAGCGCTCATCACGTAATAAACGGCGTAAGTTTAGGCATACCTCATCAACCAGCGCTAAACCCAGTTCATCCATATCGCGAAAATGACGATAAAACGCCGTCGGTACGACACCCGCTTCACGCGTCACTTCGCGCAAACTAATACTGACAAAACTGCGGCCGTCACTCATCAATTTGAGCGCAGCATCGAGTAGGGTTTGTCGTGTTTGTTGCTTACGTTCGTCACGAATCGTCATAGTGTTCTGTCGGTCGTTACAGGTGTGCACTAATTTTAACAAAAAATGCGCCTATTAGCCAAATAAAAAGCCTGTATCTAGATAATTACATCAACTGTTTTCTTTTTTGTACACTGTTTTAATGTAGTGAAAATTGTTTTTTATTGATTAAAATCAACTATTTAATATGTTTTTTGCTTTAAGGTATGTAGGGCGTGACGACAAATTTTTAAAAATTAAGTGTACAAGTGTTGACTAAGTTTTTAAATGCGTTATATTTAGTGCACAGATGTTCACTATGTTTAGTTTGGAGTTTCAGTCATGTCAGCACTTAACCCTATCGTCAATCGTGTTGTCGGAACCCTCGTCAAAGAAGATTGGCTTGATTTCATGTTTTCACATGTCAATCCAATGCTCACAGTCAGCCGCGTTGTTGCCCGTGTGGTTGCTATTGATGACGAAACTCCAGACATCAAACGCTTTGTTTTCCAGCCTAATAAAAACTGGAAGTCTTTTGAAGCCGGTCAGTTTGTCTCCTTCCGTGTGATGATCGACGGCAGCTTCCGTGAGCGTTGCTACAGCTTGGTCAGCGCACCAACTGACAACGTCATTGAGATTGCAGTAAAGCGTCAGCCAAACGGCAAAGTATCGAACTGGTTGCATGACAACCTCAGTGTCGGTGATGTCATTGAGTTGGGTGATGTGGGTGGCGACTTTGTCTTACCCGCGCAATTACCTAACAAAATGTTGTTGATTGCTGGTGGTAGCGGTGTGACCCCGATTTACAGCATCTTGGTTGAAGCGTTAAAGCGTCAACCAACTTTGGATGTAGCGGTGATGTACTACGCCAACACCGACAAAGATTTGGCATTTGCTGATGAGTTGGTGGAATTAGCGGTTAAGCATCCATCGTTGAAACTGAATTATGCCTTGGCAGAAACAGGTATTACCGGTCGTTTTAGCCCAACGCAGTTAGCGAATGTTTACGCTGATTATGCCGAGCGTATGACGTACATCTGCGGCCCACAAGGTTTGATGGGCGCAGTCAGCAAAGTATGGGCAGAGCAGGGTATCAGCGCCCAATTGAAACAAGAGTTGTTTGGCCCAGCGGCGTTGAGCAGCGATGCGACTGCTAACGACATGCCTATTACCTTACGTCGCAGCCAACAAACGATGCTCAACAGCAAAGCGAGCATTTTGGAAAGTGCTGAAGCCGCAGGTGCACGCCCCGTTTACGGTTGCCGTATCGGTATGTGCAAAACCTGTAGCTGCACAAAAGTGTCGGGTGTGGTGCGTGACCTAGTAACAGGCGCGATTGATGACCAGCCAAACACCCAAATTCGTATATGTGTCAGCGAGCCATTAAGCGCCGTGACCTTGGATATCTAATTGTTGTTTCCTCTTCCTAATGCCTAGGGAGAGGAGTGAAACGAAGCAAATTTTAGCGAGATAAAGATCATGTTTACATCCAGCAAAAGCCGTGACTTAAGCACTGAAGAAATCAAAGCCTTTGGCGACGAATTAGATGCGTTGCGTAAAGAAACAATGGCGTCATTGGGTGAAAAAGATGCCGACTATATCTACAAAATTCGTAACTTTGTCCGTTACAGTGAAGTGGCTGGCCGTTCGACATTGATGTTCTTGGGCTGGTTGCCACCAGCATGGTTAGCTGGTACTGCGTTGCTCGGCGTATCGAAAATTGTTGAGAACATGGAGTTGGGCCATAACGTCATGCACGGTCAATACGACTGGATGAACGATGCCTCGATGCGTGGTAACACCTACGAGTGGGATACTGTGTGTACTGCTGATAACTGGCGTCATACCCACAATTTTATGCATCACACTTATACCAATGTTCGCGGCATGGATCACGACATCGGATACGGCGTATTGCGTTTGTTCCCCGAACAAAAGTGGGAGCCACGTTTCCTTGCCAACCCGATTCTAGCGACTGTTTTGGCGGTGACTTTTGAGTGGACACTGGCGTTGCAGGCGCTGGAGTTGGAAAAAGTAGTTGCCGGTGAAAAGACTTGGGCTGAAGTGCGTCAACAACTGAAGCCGATGGTGGTGAAAATGCGTCGTCAGTTCGGCAAGGATTATATCTTGTTCCCGTTACTGGCTGGCCCGATGTTTTTGCCAGTGTTGGCAGGTAACTTCGTCGCCAACCTGATGCGTAACTTCTGGACTTTCGCGATTATCTTCTGTGGTCACTTTACTGAAGATGCCGAGACGTTCCCGATTGAAATTTTGGAAAACGAAACGCGTGGTGGCTGGTATTTACGTCAGTTGCGCGGCTCCAGTAACCTGAAAGGTGGCAAGATTTTTAACATCTTGACCGGCAACCTGAGCCATCAGATTGAACACCATATGTTCCCAGACATTCCTGGAGCACGTTATGAAGAGCTGTCAGTTAAGGTGCAAGAAATTGCTGCCCGTTACGGCCAGAACTACAACACAGGCTCGTTCACCAAGCAGTTCTCGACAGTGGTAGGCCGTATTTTCAAATACGCCTTGCCAATCGGCCCTAAAGCCGACGTGGCTAAAGAGTCTGTAGGTGCAAAAGTTGCGCGGATCGTGCCATTACCAAAAGTGATCGCCGATAAATTAGCAGCTTAATGTTCTGTTTGTAAGTTTAGTCCCCCCTCAGCTTTCTTCTGCTGCTATCAGCAGAAGAAAGCGTGAAACGGATCGTGTTAGGGAGAGGAATCATGGGTGCTATCAGTAAAAGTCGGGTGTTATCGGCTGCTGAAGTCAAAGCCTTTGGCGACGAGTTAGATAGCTTGCGCAAAGACACACTAGCGACAGTCGGCAAAAAAGAAGCTGATTATATTTATCGCGTGCGTAATCTGGTGCGTTATACCGAAATCGCGGGTCGTAGTTCCTTAGTGTTGGGCTGGTTGCCGCCCTTTTGGTTAGCAGGTGCAAGCTTGTTGGGCGTGTCGAAAATTATTGAAAACATGGAACTGGGTCATAACGTCATTCATGGTCAATACGACTGGATGAATGATGCCAGTTTACGTGGCAGCAATTACGAATGGGATCATGCATCAACGAGCGCTTCATGGCGTCACTCTCATAACTACCTTCATCATACCTATACCAATGTCGTCGGCCGTGACCGCGATGTGGGCTATTCAGTATTGCGTTTAACTGATGAACAACCGTGGAAGCCTTATCATCTAGTGCAGCCGTTAAGCGCGGCAGCCTTGGCGATTAATTTCCAATGGGGCATTTCGCTCTATGATTTAGAGCTGGAAAATGTTGCCAACGGTACACGATCGTTTGCCCAATTAGGTGCCGATTTAAAACCGTTTGCCCAAAAAGTGCTACGTCAAAGCGCCAAAGATCATGTCTTTTTTCCGGTGCTTGCCGGGCCGTCATTTTTGCCGGTATTAACGGGTAATATCGCCGCCAATACCATTCGTGATTTATGGACTTTTGGCATTATTTTCTGTGGTCATTTCACTGCCGATGCCGAAATGTTTCCTGATAACATCGAAAACGAAACACGAGGTGAGTGGTATTTGCGCCAGTTGCGTGGTTCGGGCAATATTACCGGTAGCAGAACTTTTGAGTTTATGACTGGCCATTTAAGCCGCCAAATTGAACATCATATGTTTCCTGATATTCCAGCGTTGCGTTATCCGGAAATGGCCGAGAAAGTACAGGAAATCTGTGCCCGTTATGGTCAACATTACAACACCGGTCCCTTTACCAAGCAGTTTGCGACAGTTGTGCAACGGATTTTCAAATATTCCTTGCCCACTCGTCGTAAAGTCGAGGCCAGTGCTGATGTTGCGATTGCTAAAGTAAGCTCCGTCATGTCAATGTTTACTAGCCCTGCTGCTGAAAGTGTGGCGGCGTAGACCCTAATATTTTGTCCTTCCGCATCATCATTTCCTGTCGTCGGGGATGACCGTGTGTGAAGGGCAAAATTTATTGATAAGGAGAGGATGATGAGTAAAACCCTAACCCGTTTAGAAGCCTTGAAAGACCTCGTGCAACAAGCAATTGATAAAGGCGCGACCTCGGTCGAGCAAATTCATAAAACCATCGCAGATTTGCCTTTTTCGGTATTAGAGAAAAATGGCTTGCTCAATGTCGAGCCAGAAAAGCGCGATGAGTTGTGGGATAAAAGCTTTGGTCAGGTTTATGAGGCGATTCGCCGTGTCAATCAGGAAGTCGGTGAGTTGGCGAGTCATGCCTTTGAAGCGATTGAAGATCAATTAATTATTCAGAAAAATTTAAAAAGCGAAACAGAGCAGTTAGAAGAAAGTAAAGCAACGGTGATTGAGTCGCCGTTAGCGGTAGAGCCAAAAAATCGCGTGGTTTAACGTTTAGTGGCGATTAAAGAAAACCCTGCATATTGATTATGCAGGGTTTTTTTATGGGTTTGCCTTTCGCCATTCCCGACTCGATTTGGAGTCCATCTGCCGACATATGCAAGCTTAGGGGCGAATTTATTCGCCTATTTCCGCAAACAATCGGCGAATAAATTCGCCCCTACGATCATGCGTTGTAACACCTGTCCAGTTCCTGCATCAAAGCTATGTCATCTCATGCTGAGTTTATTTTTAGGGTATGACATTTGGAGTACGGGAAGATGTTTTCAAGCACACGATATATGTCTCTACTATTGGTAACAGCCATCTGCACAGGCTGGCAACTACCGCTACAAGCCGCCGAAGAACCTGTAGTCATTGCGCCTCCGGCATTAGATCAGCCCAAAACGACATCAACCCGGCAAACTCTAGTATTGGCAGGTGGCTGTTTTTGGGGTATGCAAGGTGTCTTTGAACATGTGCACGGTGTAAGAAAAGTATTTGCTGGTTATGCTGGTGGTGGCGAAATGACGGCGCATTATCAGGTCGTTAGTACGGGTGTTACTGATCATGCCGAATCCGTACAAATTACCTTTGATCCGAGCGAGGTGTCATACGGGGAGTTGTTGCATATTTTCTTTTCGGTTGC
>CANBZV010000004.1 GCA_947373945.1 Moraxellaceae bacterium | reverse complement strand
TTGGGCAATAGAACTACCCAATTGTTACTAGTCATGCTTTTAAGACTACGTAGAATTATTACCGAAACAAAAAAGCCCTGACTCCATAAGAATCAAGGCTTTATTGAAAAGTCTAGAACATGCTAAACTTCGATATGGCGCAGCGGACGGGACTCGAACCCGCGACCCCCGGCGTGACAGGCCGGTATTCTAACCGACTGAACTACCGCTGCGTAGTCACTTGAGAACGATATGGTGGGTGCTGAGGGGATCGAACCCACGACCCTCGCCTTGTAAGGGCGATGCTCTCCCAGCTGAGCTAAGCACCCATCGTCTCTCGGTGTGGGGTGCATTATAGAGACTTATATTTGCTTGTCAAAACTTTTTTGACGATTTCATTTCGTTTGCACAAAAAAAAGTCAAATATAAACAAACCCTTCCATCAATCGCTTTAGTTCAGTCAGCCACACTACTTACACGTAACTATTGTCGTTTATTTTTTCTACAGCTAATGTCTAATCATTACTCTTGTATAAAAACGGTTGTATAAAGCGGCGTCAGAGTAAATAAATCTGCTATGTCGCTGTTATGCATACGAATGCAGCCATGGGAGGCAGGTACACCCATTGGCTCGGTATCGGGAGTGCCATGAATGTAAATATAACGACGCATAGAGTCACAGTTCCCTAAACGGTTTTTACCCACCTCGCAGCCTGACAGCCATAATATGCGCGTTAAAATCCAATCTCGGAGGGGGAACTGTTTGGCTAGTTCAGGTGAATAAATCTCCCCTGTCGGACGACGCCCCTTAAACACGCTATTAATGGGTTTATTCGCACCAATTTTGGCACGAATAATATGCAGTCCACGGGGAGTTTGCTCGCTGCCACTTTGCTCTCCTACACCTTTGGCGGCAGAAGAAATAGGATATTGACGATAGATGATATCGGCATCGTATACAGTTAACAGCTGCTTTTGAATATCAATAGTAATGTGCATTAGGCATCCACTTGGCTAGCCACATATTTACGGTAATGCTGAATAATAATATGAGCTGCTTCATCAGCGCTATCAACCAAGGTAATTAAATCCATGTCAACTTCATTAATGCAGCCTTTAGCTAATGCGGTCTGCCTTAACCACGTGATCAGGCCCTGCCAATAATCCTTGCCAATTAACACCACTGGAAATGGTTCACTTTTTTCAGTCTGAATCAGGGTCAGTGCTTCAAAGGTTTCATCCAGCGTGCCAAAACCTCCAGGGAAAATAGCAAACGCAACCGCATGCTTCATAAACATAAACTTACGAACAAAAAAATAGCGAAAACTCAGGCTAATATCCTGATATCTATTCGGTTTTTGTTCATGAGGTAATGTAATATTCAAACCAATCGATAAACTGCCATTTTGAAAAGCGCCTTTATTGGCTGCTTCCATAATACCCGGCCCGCCTCCGGTAGTGACAACCAGACCTGCTTGAGATAACAAACAACCTAACTTTTCTGCTTCTGCATAATACGGACTTGTTTCGTCTAGTCGGGCACTGCCAAAAATATTAACGGCACATTGAATTTTAACTAAATGCTCAATGCCATCAACAAGCTCGGATTGAATACGCAAGACTCGCCAAGCTTCAGGCATTTTTTTATCAAACATAATGATTGCTCTATTTTATTAATGAAGTTATTCAATATACACAGCAATTGACGTAAATGCTGTTTCGAGAGCTGACTGTAATCGTTTCAAGGCGTCAATTGGAGTTTCAACAACTTCTTTGTTAGCCTCTTCAATCTCTTTCGCGCAACTGACAATATTTATCAGTGCTAAATTACCCGCTACGCCTTTTAACTCGTGAATTAAAGCCCGAGCCTCATCATAGCTACCCTCAGTGTAATACGTGTTCAGCCGCTTCTGGCAATCAGCGTAATCAATAGTAAACTTGAGCAGGAACTCTCTATAGGCTCCTGCATCCCCCCATATTTTTAATCCTTTATCAACATCAAGCCCCGAAAGCTGCTTGTTTTGGGAGGGCGGCTCTGGCGTTATATCGTCAGATGTTACATCCTTGGTCACCGTTATCACCGTTTTTTCTTGAACATGCGTCAGACGCTGGATAGTCGCTATTAAATCCTCAACATTGAATGGTTTGGCTACAAACGCATTCATGCCAGCATCACGTGCAGCATCTTGTTGTGCTTTGAATGCGCCAGCCGTTAGTGCAACAACGGGTAAATCAGTAAACTGCGGAAGTGTACGTAATAGACGAGTTGCCTCATAGCCATCCATAATCGGCATTTGCACATCCATGAGCACAATATCAACCGCGGAAACGTTATCCCGCAACCACGACACTGCAGCTTCGCCGTCACTTGCCAAACTAACGATTGCACCTTCACCTTCGAGGATACGCCGAGCGACCTCCCGATTAATATCACTATCATCTACCGCAAGCACGCGCACACCAGCAATGCGTTTGTCATTCTGTGCAGACACAAGCTTATTTTTCATACTGCTGCGACCAAGTCGCTGTAGTGCCTCGGCAACACTGTTATAAATCGATGAACTTGTCACGGGCTTGGTAAGGACACCATCTACGTAATCAATATTGGGTTGTTTAAGTAATTCATCGTGCGAGAACGCTGTCACCATAAGCACGATCGGTGGTCTATGCCCTTGATAGTTACGGCGAATCATACTTGCCGCAGTTAAGCCATCTATGCCGGGCATCTTCCAATCGAGCAATAGCACATCATAACAGCCATGATTTTCGAACTTGGCTTTTACCTTTTGAACAGCTTCTTCGCCTGATGCTGCCTGAGTTGCACTCCAGCCGACTGACTGAACCGATAACGCCAGATTAGCACGAGCAATTTCGCTATCATCAGCAATGAGTATATCAAGCCCTGTCAATTCAACCGGTGCGCACTCAGTCATCGCACGCCAGTCAAAAGGGACAGTAAACCAGAACTCGCTGCCTTTTCCAGGCTCGCTGATTACACCAATTTCTCCACCCATTTTACTAACCAAATGCCGACAAATAGTCAATCCCAGACCCGTTCCGCCAAAACGCCGGGTCGTTGACGTATCCGCTTGTGAAAAGGCGGTAAAAATATGGGCCTGCTTCTCCGGAGGAATACCTATTCCAGAATCGCTAACGGCAAAGCGCAAAATAACTGTCTTGCCATCCCGCGCCAGCAGACTAATACTCACCTTGATCACACCATGATCAGTAAATTTAATAGCGTTGCCTGTCAAATTAATCAAAATCTGCTCTAGCCTGAGCGCATCCCCCAACAATTGCCCACCAATATTTGGTAATGGCGCTATTACTAGCTCCAGATCTTTACCTCCAGCATTTGCCCCCATAATACTGGCCAAATTGTCGAGGACATTGCCCATTTGCAAAGGCGCATTTTCGATCTCCAGCCGCCCTGCCTCTATCTTAGAAAAATCAAGAATGTCGTTGATAATTGCCTGAAGTGAATGGCCAGCATTATGAATTTTCTTCACTAATTCGGACGCATCACCCGCCAGTTGCCGTTGATTGAGTAAATAGGCAAGCCCGAGAATGGCGTTCATAGGGGTACGAATCTCATGGCTCATATTAGCCAGAAACTCCGCTTTGGCTCGATTGGCGGCTTCAGCTTCTTCTGTACGGTTGACGAGCTCCTTATTGGCAATTTCCAGAGCCGCAGTACGTTCCACCACACGTTGCTCCAATTCAGCATTAAGTGTTCGCACGGCTTGTTCAGCGCTGCCTCGTTCAGCAATTTCGTGCTCCAGCGTTTGCAACATGCCATTGAAAGAGTCAGCTAAATCTCCAATTTCATCCTCAGTTGTCTTGATTGCCCGCAAACGATAATTACGTTGAGCCATCACTTGTGCCGCCAGTAGGCTAACCGCCTGTATAGGGCCGGAAATCCAGCGCTGCAAGCGTGATGAAATGAGTAACCCAAGCAACAGGCTGACAAGCAGAACGCCCCCAAGAATCACGAGATAATCGCGAAGCCAAAGAAATAGTGCATAGTGCTCTTTGATATAGACTGTACCT
The DNA here is from genome assembly GCA_947373945.1 of Moraxellaceae bacterium. Classification (GTDB taxonomy): domain Bacteria; phylum Pseudomonadota; class Gammaproteobacteria; order Pseudomonadales; family Moraxellaceae; genus Agitococcus. The sequence continues at coordinate 35,022 of CANBZV010000004.1, read as the reverse complement.
AGCATTTCACCCGACTTATCAATGTGTTTGAATACAACTAACTCCTCACCAGCAAATCTGAAGCCCTCCTGTTCTGGTGTTGCCTGCTTGTCTTTTGATGCCGGATCACGGTTATATAGCGCAAATAATGCACCTTTACTGGTATAAATGGCGGCAGAAACAATATTATTGTTCGCCCGTAGCATAGCGAGATTTTCATTAGCAACACGAGGATCATCAAACTCCAGCGCGGTAGAGCTGCCTTGACCTAAGATACCCGCAAGCGCAGTTAGTTCTGTCGCTGTTTTCGTCCGGTCAGCCATCAGATCGTGGTATAGCAAGGCACCACTGGCGACAACGAGCGTACAAAAATTTGCCACTAAAACTATCAATAACAGTTTGTGTCGAACCGAGCGCAGTTGAAAATTAAACATCATGGCCGTCTTCCTTCGACTTTTTGTGCCACTCCCAGTAATCTGGCACTAATTTTCAGCCCATTACGCTCAGCACTCGAGACTGACACTTCGAAACGGATACGGTCATCTTCTGACAAAAAGTTGATGACACTACCTACGCTAAGCGCACCCTTCCGTTCGGACACCGTTAAAATAGGTTGTGACTGTATATCATCCAGACACTGCTTAAGCCGCTCCTGCTCTTGCCAACCGATGAACAAAACTTGCACACCCGTTATTGGCTCACCTGTTTTTAATTGCTTGACACGTACAACCCGGTTATTGACCAGATTATTAATACTTAACTTGCCTAATGCCATAGCTATCTGGTCAGAGCCAATAATACCAATGGTCACAGGGGTACTGTCTTGCGGGAAAGAACTCACTGGCCACTCAACATAAGAGGCAAATTTCAACAAATAAGCTGCTTTGACATGATTTGCCATATCGCTGCTGGCATCTTCGGCCCATGCCATGGCGGCCCACCCCATCAGAGTGATATAAATTGCGGTGAGCCTGACAATATTCATCTAAACCTCGTTATCAGGCTCAGGTCAATTGTGTAGACGACTTGTATTGCAGAAGTACAACTGCCATCTGGTAATGGCAGTGCGCCAACATAGTCATGTGGAGTCAGGCCAAATTGCAGAGGGAGATCCCCCTTCAATTGCTGGGAGTGTGTTGAAGGAAAGGCAGGCGACACGAAATAACCAACACGATCGCCGAAAGTAAGAGCACTCATTGTAAGCATGTTAATACACGACCTCCCTGCCCTTACCTCATCCTAGAATTCCAATAGCCATGTCATTCAATTGCAGGAAGTCTGCGCGCTACAAACCCAGGCTAAAACTTCTCGCAGTGATGAAAAATTATTCGCTAACATCCATTAACATTGTGGACAGTATCTTGCACAATGCAAGTCCCCCTGACTGTATCCGGAAAATCCTATGATGACAGGATAGTGAAAGACCGTCTTAATGAATAATGTCTAGCCTTAAGCTATGCTAATGTGACACACGTTATTTCAGTCAAAAAAAAGCCCCGCTGTACAGGCATACAGCAGGGCTTTTTAGCCAATCATATTAGTTAAACGGATGTCTTAACACTATCGTTTCATCGCGGTCAGGGCCTGTCGAAATAATATCAACAGGGCAACCAACAACTTCTTCAATGCGTTTGATATAGGCACGAGCATTCGCTGGTAAATCGTCTAACGATTTAGCACCAACTGTAGAGCCTTCCCAGCCAGGCAGTACTTCATAAATTGGCTCAACATGAGCAAAGGATTCAGCATCAGAACTTAAACACTCAATAGTATTAGGCTTCAATGACTTATACGCTACGCAAATGTTAATTGAATCCAAACCATCGAGCACATCAAGCTTGGTTAAGCACAAACCCGAAATGGAGTTAATCTCAACGGCACGACGCAAAACAACGGCATCAAACCAGCCACAACGACGCTGACGGCCTGTAGTTGCACCAAACTCATGTCCTTTCACACCCAAATGCTTACCAATTGGGTCGCCTTCATCTTTGGCAGCGTTATAGGCCAACTCAGTAGGGAATGGGCCACCCCCAACACGAGTGGTATACGCTTTAGTAATGCCTAACACATAATCCAGATATAACGGACCAAAACCGGAACCTGTACTAGTACCACCGGCGGTGGTGTTAGATGACGTTACATAAGGATAAGTACCATGATCAATATCCAGTAACGAGCCTTGCGCACCTTCAAACATCAAATCTTTGCCTTCACGGCGGAATTGATGAAGAATGGCAGAAACATCAGCGACTAAATCTTTAATCTGCTCGCCCCATGCCAACGCACTGTCTAAAGTTTTTTGATAATCAACAGGAGCGACTTTGTAGTAATGCTCAAGCTGGAAGTTATGATAAGCCATCACTTCTGCTAGTTTTTCCGCAAAGCCGACACCACGAATCAAATCGACAACACGCAAACCACGACGGGCCGCTTTGTCTTCATACGCTGGGCCAATACCACGTCCGGTAGTCCCAATAGCATCTTTACCGCGTGCAATTTCACGGGCTTGGTCTAAGGCGCAGTGATATGGCAAAATCAGTGGGCAATTCGGCGAAATACGCAAACGATCACGCACAGGTACACCTTTAGCGGTCAGGGTTGCGATTTCTTTTAGCAGGGCATCAGGAGCTAATACCACGCCATTACCGATCAGGCATAACACGCCTTCACGCAAAATACCCGAAGGGATTAAGTGCAATACTGTTTTTTCACCATCAACCACCAAGGTATGACCTGCATTGTGGCCACCTTGATAACGGACAACGGCGGCAGCATTATCGGTGAGCAAGTCAACGATTTTACCTTTGCCTTCATCACCCCATTGCGTACCAAGTACGACGACATTCTTACCCATTGCTTGTGACCCTATGAACGTGAAGCGGACTTATATCCGACAATAAGAAATTCAAAAAAACGTCTACAAAACCTGAACGAGCCAAGCACCATCACAATAGACAATATGCTGATGGCAACCGAAATCTTGAGCGCAGCCGTGATCACCAGGTAACGCCTGAATAACCACTCGCCCTTCTTCGCGTAATTTTTTGACTAATGCCTGTAATGAGCCGTCTTGGCTGACAGGAGCAAAAATCTTTTCTACCACGGTTTGATTAGTCACAAACTTGGCCAGTGACTTTAAGTCGGCGCTAAAACCCGTCGCGGGACGCGCTCTACCAAAGGCTTCGCCAATATGATCATAACGACCACCCTTGGCAATTTCTCCGGCTGAATGAGGTGTGTAAGCAGCAAAAACCAAACCTGTATGGTAGTGATAGCCACGCAACTCACTTAAATCGACAGAAATAGACACTTGTGGGTGCGAGCGTTGTAATGCCTGAGCCACATATTGCAAATCATCCAATGCTTTTTGCACAGCCGCAGGTACGTCGGCAAATAGTTGATGTGCTTCGGCTAAAACACTAGCTTCACCAGACAACTGACCGAGGGCGGCAAACCATTCACTATGTGGCAATTGAGGTAGTAAGGCGTTAAGTTCCGGCAAGCTTTTCCGTTGATAAATATCGAATAGTTGCGCTTCTAAGCCCGCCGATAACTCGGCCGCTTGAGCCAATTCCCGAAATACCGACACATGACCCAAATCAAGATGAATCTCGGTTGCACCCGATGTTGTTAAGGTCGTAAGCATCAATTGAATAATTTCAATGTCAGCGGCAACTCCCGCATAACCATATAGTTCGGCACCAATTTGAATGGGTGTGCGGCAGGTCGTCAGACCTTGTGGTTGGGTATTCAAGACAATACCACTATAACAATAACGCGCTGTATGATCGGTAGGGATACAGTGAGCATCCAAACGCGCTACTTGCGGAGTAATGTCAGCACGAACGCCCATTAGACGCCCGGTCATTTGATCGGTCACTTTAAAAGTCATGAGATCAAGATCACGGCCTGAGCCTGTGAGCAAGGATTCGATATATTCGACTAGCGGAGGAAAAACCAACTCGTAACCACTAGCGGCAAACATATCAAGCAAACGACGACGCAGTTTTTCCAAGTGTGCGGCGCTTTGTGGCAACACATCTTCGACACCATCGGGCAATAACCACGTTTCGGCACGCATAACCATGCTTTACTTCACTCTAAATCAGAACGTGTCCCCAATTGGACACAAAAAAACCGAGTAGGAACTCGGCTGACTAATAATATCACTTTTGCCGTCTTTACGCAGGTATTTTGTCGCTCTAGCGCCTAAGACGTAGGCAAAATTCATTTTAAATGCCTACAAAGCGTTGTTCGTGGTCTGCGTTTTCTTTGATGAATCACGAAAACCACCAGCGAATCGCCGTTGGCAGCCACAGCGCGGTCAAAATACCATTCAAACTCATGCCTAACGCTGCAAATGCCCCAGCCGTTGGACTAATTTGTAGCGCTCGCGCCGTACCAACACCATGTGCAGCAAGCCCCAACGCAAAGCCCTTGGCCATATCATGACGTACGAATTTCAGCAGTGGTTCTGCCGCAATAGCACCTACCAAACCAGACACAATCACAATCGCTGACGCCAAAGCAAGTGGTGCATGGATTTTCTCGGCAATACCCAATGCCATGGGTGTTGTCACCGCCCGTGTAGCAAACGCTAAGACACTACTATGTGACAGATGAGCCGCCCACGCCAACGACATAGCCAGTCCCGCACCCACCAATGACCCGACTACAAGTGTCGCCAAGAGCGGTACAATCGCAGCCTTTAAACGTGGTAAGGACTGATATAACGGCACTGCTAATGCCACCGTTGAGGTACCCAACAAAAAATGAATAAAAGCATTACCGTGAAAATACGTTTGGTAATCCACATGCCCCATCACTAAAGCGACGATCAATAATGACAGCGACAACAACATCGGGGGCATTAACACCGGCTCACGCAGCCGCCTATGCAGCCAAAATCCGGCTTCATAGGCAACCAGCGTTAATGTCATCCACAACAACGGCGAGGTGAGTAATTTATCCATTAACTGACACGCCCCTTTTGCAGCCATTTGTCCAGTAGCCATGCGCACAGCACTAGCGGAATAACAGTAGCAATCATCATCACCAAAACAATGGTTATACCTTCCTGCTGCAGTAGTGGCCATAACGTAATGACCCCCGCCGACACGGGTAATAAATACAGAGCCAGATGTTGTAAAAACTTAGAACTAAAAAATGCCAGACTTTCAGGCACACGGCCGTGTAGTACCAAAAACAAAAACAGCAAGACCATGCCCATGATATTGCCCGATAACGGCAACTGCATCAGTTGCACGCATAGCTCACCCGTCAACTGAAATACCAGCAAGATAAAAATGGCTTGCATAATTAAATTAAATCCACGCCAAAACGCTTCATAACCACGGCAAAAACCGCAAATACCATCATCATCGCCACCACAAATACCGCTAATGCCGGCCAAAAACTCCAGCGTTCCAGTAAACGGGGGAAAAAGAAAAACATCGGCAATGTTGGAATCACATACCAAAAAGTATAATAAGCATGATTAGCAATTTTGGCTGACGGCTGATTATCTAAATGTAGCCAAATTAATGTTAACACCGTGATCAAGGGAAGCGATGCAATCAATGCCCCCAGTTTATCACTGCGTTTAGCCAACTCCGAGACCATGACCACCACAGCGGCCGTCATAAGATATTTAGCAATTAGATACGGCATACGATAACAGCCATCAAAAAAGCTCCTCAAAAAGTTAAAGCCGCCGATTAGCGGCTCCGTGCTTGTTAATTACTTATTCGGCTGGCGCATATAACGCAAAAACTCGCTATCGCCTTTTAACACCATCAAATCATTCGGCTTGCTAAAGCTGTTTCGATAGGCCTGCATAGAACGATAAAAACGATAAAACTCAGCATCTTTGCTAAATGCTGCGGCGGCAATAGCAGCTGCGGTTGCATCACCTTCGCCACGTAATGTTTCTGATTGGCGATAAGCTTCAGCCAACAATACTTTTTGTGCACGATCTGCTTCAGCCTTGATCGTTTCACCCAATTCATTGCCTTGCGAACGGTATTCACGTGCTTCACGTTCACGTTCGGTTTGCATGCGGTTATAAATCGACTCGGCAATAGAATCAGGAAAATCCACACGCTTCACCCGCACATCAACGACTTCGATACCAAACTCTTGCTTGGCAATCCTATTGGCATCTTGGGTTAACTCGAACATCAGTTGGTCACGCTGACCTGCAACGACTTCCTGTACCGTTCGCTCAGAAACCTTGTTTTTCAGACTATCTTTAACGCGTGCCATCAATAACAACTCAGCTTTACTTTTGTCGCCACCTGTGACAGTGAAATATTTTTTGACATTTGCCACCTTCCATAACACATAGGCATCAACGATCAAAAACTTATTTTCTTGCGTTAGATATTCGGTACGTTCTGAGTCACTCACTTGAGTACGGGCATCGAACTTACGCACTTCATGAATAAATGGCAGCTTGAAGCCAATACCGGCTTTAAGGTCGGCATCGATAATTTCACCAAACTGTACCAAAACGCCACGCTGAGTTTCACGAATAGTATAAATTGAACTCGACAACACAGTCAGCACAACGAGGACAACCGTTAAAATTTGCATCATTCTTGGATTCATCATTAACGCCCCTCTCCACGGCCCTGACGTAAACTCGGCGCTCTTGCCGCAGCCTCAGGCTGAACACTCGCAGTGGGTGCTGTGTTGGCATTCGTATTCATCATCTTGTCCAGTGGCAAATAGACCATGCTATTACCACTATTTTCGAGCACCACTTTATTGGTTTTCGACAATACAGACTCCATGGTTTCCAAATACAGACGTTGACGAATGACTTGGGGTGATTTTTTATACTCAACGACCAATTGATCAAAACGGGCGGCATCACCTTTGGCTTTATCAACCACTTCAAGCTTATAGCCATTCGCTTCCGCTAGAATGCGGGCGGCTTGACCACGGGCCTCAGGAACAATGCCATTAGCGTAGGTTTCAGCCTGATTTTTCAGGCGTTCTTTATCTTCTTTAGCGCGGATAACATCATCAAATGCTGCTTTCACTTCTTTTGGCGGCAATGCTTCTAAAATATTCACCCCCGTGATTTGCAAACCCGTGTGATAGGCATTGAGGTAACTTTGCAGACGAGGCTGAATATCTCGCGCCAAGGTCGCACGTCCTTCATTTAGGATGTGAGTCATTTTGGCCCCCCCAACAACGTGACGTAAGGCACTTTCGGTGGCGTGCAATAAAGCCGCTTCGGGGTCACTGACTTTTAACAAATAATCAACGGGTTCTAAAATTCGATATTGAACCGTTAGATTAATCTCAACAATATTAGTATCTTCGGTAATCATGCGGGCATTGAGCGGCATTTGCTCAATACGCTGGATGTTTACTTTTTTGACTTCATCAACAAAGGGTGGTGCCCAATGCAAACCTGCCTGCTCGGTACTGTGATATTTGCCAAAACGTAAGACAACAGCCTCTTCGGCTTGTTCAACGCGATAAAAACCAACCATAATATACAACACGACCACAATCGCTGCGGCAATGTTGAAAGCATACATTTCCGAGTTACGATTACTGCCACCAAACCAACGATCAAAACTTTGATTAATTCGTTGCAAAAATTCGTCGATATCTGGGGGTGGCTGGCCATTTGAACCGCGTCTGCCCCCGCCATTACCTGATGGTGGCGGATTATTACCACTACCATTATTTTGGCCATTATCAGGCTGATTCCACGCCATAACTCTACCCTTCTAATAAACTCGTAAATTCGCTGAGGTCAACACCCACATCTTGTGCCTGTATACCCACTCGCCTTAAAACGCTGGCCAAATCACTTACCGCCAACCGAACTGTTAAGGTCATACAGCCATCTTCTTCAATGACTTCGTTTTTAACCGCGTTCAAAGCAAATAATTGGGCGCGAAGTTTCGCATAATGTGGTTGTAAATGCAGGTAAAAAGTACGGATATCGCCAACAAGTAATTTAATTAGCGCTTGATGCAACCCCTCCAAACCAATGCCATCACGTGCCGACAACCATACCTCACTCGGCAAGCCATCTTCGCCCAATACTAAACGTGGCTCGTGAGTATCAAGACAATCAATTTTGTTGTACACCATCAACATTGGGGTTTTACAACCAATTTCTTTTAATACCTCATTGACTGCTTCAATCTGCATTTCACGTTCAGGGCTAACGGCGTCGACTATATGTAATAACAAATCCGCTTCAAGGGTCTCTTCCAGCGTCGCTCTGAAAGCGTTGACTAACTGATGAGGCAAATGGCGAATAAAGCCAACAGTATCTGCCAACACAACCGCACCAATACTTTCAATATCAACACGGCGTAATGTCGGATCCAGCGTGGCGAATAACTGGTCTGCTGCATATACATCTGAGGATGTTAAACGATTGAATAATGTCGATTTACCCGCATTGGTATAACCCACAAGTGACACGGTTGGAATGGCGGCTTTTTGTCGTGCCGCTCGACCTTGCTGGCGTGTTTGTCGAACTTTTTCGAGTCGCTCAGTTAGCATCACAACACGATTCTTTAACAAGCGACGATCCGTTTCCAGCTGTGTTTCACCGGGACCACGTAAACCAATACCGCCTTTTTGACGTTCCAAGTGCGTCCAACCGCGCACTAAACGCGAGCTCAGGTGCTTTAACTGCGCCAATTCGACTTGCAGATTACCTTCAAAGGTTCGGGCTCGTTGAGCAAAAATATCGAGAATTAAACCGGTTCGATCCAACACCCGACACTCTAAAATACGCTCCAGATTACGCTCTTGCGCAGGACTCAAGGCATGATTAAACAACACCAGATCGGCTTCGGTTGCCTTAACGAGCGCAGCTATTTCTTCTACTTTGCCACTACCAGCATATAACTTGGCATCAGGTTTTTGCCTGCTACCGGTAATAACGCCTAGGATTTCTGCACCAGCCGATGTCGCGAGTAATTTAAACTCACTTAAATCCTCATCTTGAGAATATTGTCTTAATTCTAAATGGACTAAAATGGCTTTTTCACCACCCTGATGTCGTTCAAAAAATTCCACTGTTAATCTCTTGATATTAATTTTACTAAGGTCATTCTACCGTAATTAACTACTGGCACTTAGCATATTCATGTACTGACACTGCAATACCACAACCAATGTTTCACCAGCCAAAAAAATGACCTGAATGACATTCGATACCTGCATTCCGGTCAATGATCACTAAAAAAATAACTCGTAGGCTCCGCGCTTGTTAAATCACTATCTCTGTAAATATGATGAAAAAAACTCTAGCCCTTGGGCTTGTTTTAATGCTGCCACTGACAAGTGTTATTGCCGCTACCGATGATCTTGACGAACTTCGTGGGAGTAACGATGCGAATGAATGGCAATTAGTTAAAAACGATGCACGCCGTAATATTCAAACCTTCTCAAAACGTGAAGATGGCAAACGCATTCGCTCATTTAAAGTAGACATGATTGTTGATGCACCACTGGAAACGCTTGCCCGTATTCACTTTGATTATGACAATTACACGCACTGGTATTTTAAAGCCAGAAACTCGAAATTGCTCAAACGGGTTTCACCAACAGAAGTGTATTATTACCAAGTCTTTAGTGCGCCTTACGGTTTGCCAGATCGTGATGTTATTTTGCACAACGTTATTGAGCCGTATACACCACAGAAAGGCTTTTTACGCTTCAATATTACCGCTGTGCCAACTTTCATGCCTGAGCAACCTAGTTTGGTGCGTATTCTTGCGATGAATATGACGGTGACCTTTACGCCACTGCCAAACGGCAAAACACGTCTAGAGTCCGAGGGCTATTTAGATCCGGGTGGGATTACACCTGCTTGGGCAACCAACTATGTTCAGCGTAATGCGCCATATTCCGTGATGCTGGGCTTACAGCGGATGGCCCTAAGCGGTGAATATAACGATTATAAAACGCCTTTGCAGTTTAAATTCAAAGAATAAACCCAAAAAATAACGCCGCTAAAAAGCGGCGTTATTAGACACATCACATCAGCTAACGCAGATTAATAACCTGCGTCCTGATCATCGCCTTGATCATCATACGGATAACCACCACCCATCGTACCGCTGCTCATAGGACCAATCGGAGCATTTGGTGCGCCAACTGGACGTGGATTGCGTGACGGTACAACCGTAGAAATCGCGTGCTTGTAAACCATCTGGCTCACAGTATTTTTCAACAACACAACATACTGGTCAAAGGACTCAATTTGACCTTGTAATTTAATGCCATTAACCAAGAAAATGGACACAGGAATACGTTCTTTACGCAAAGCGTTTAAAAACGGGTCTTGTAAGGTTTGCCCTTTAGACATAATCGTTTCTCCTCCGCCAAAACGGCAGACTAAATTTTAATCAGTGCAAATAAAAAAATGACAATGTAAAAAGTTAAGTATTGCCAATGGCTATAATTTGCGGCCTATTCCAAAATTTATCAAGTGATTCTGTAGGACAATCCAAGCATCTTCTGTGTGTAGTTGGTGAACGGATTCATTTAAGCTGCGTAACCACGTATGTTGACGTTTGGCGAGCTGGCGTGTGGCCACAATTGCCCGAAAACGCATCTCTTCCGCATCATACAAACCATCTAAATATTCCCATACTTGGCGATAACCGACCGATCGAATCGCAGGTAAATCCAAATGCAAATCATCCCGCGCTTTTAAGGCACGGACTTCTTCAATAAAACCATTTGCCAGCATGAGATCAAAGCGGCGCTCAATGCGTTCGTGCAGTATGGTTCGCTCTTTCGGTAATAGTGCAAATTCAATAACATTATAAGGAAGCGTTTGAACTTCCTGTTGCTCATGTAGAGCAGATAGTGGTTGACCCGTCACATAATAGACTTCAAGAGCTCGTTGCAATCGCTGGGAGTCCGTTGGTTTTAAACGTGCGGCAGTCACAGGATCAACTTCAGCCAATTTTTGATGAACGGCTGGCCAGCCTTCAGCCTGCGCTTGCTTCATAATATCAGCACGTATTTCTTCATTAGCTTCAGGTAAATTTGCTAGTCCATCCCTGAGTACTTTGAAATAGAGCATTGTGCCGCCCACCAATAAGGGAATTCGCCCCCTAGCACTGATCTCTGCCATCTCCCGTAATGCATCTTCACGAAAATCAGCCGCCGAATAGGGTTGTGCAGGATCACGAATATCAATTAAGCGATGTGGTGCTAACGCTAGTTCATCAGCCGAGGGTTTGGCCGTTCCTATATCCAACCCTTTATAAACCATACTTGAATCAACAGAAATAATATCAATGGGGTACTCTTGCACTAAATGTATGGCAAGGTCAGTTTTACCACTTGCCGTAGGACCCATTAAAAAAATGGCAGGAGGTAATGCTTCAGCCGATAAAACAGAGTCAGTCATCTTAATATCGTAATCAAACGGGTAATAAAGGCTCATTTTAGGTGAGCACACCCATTAACCCAAGCAACTTATGACTTAGTGGTGATAATCTCCTTAAAATCAGCTTGCTAGTTGGTCAAGAATTGTCATATTTTGGCAGAAGTATTGATTTAATGTGGCCTAGCTCAAACTCTACCTATGGACAGATTGCCGCATTGTCTGACAATTGCTAAAGTACAGAGCTAATAAACATTATTTTGACCTGTTGTCATTTCACGTTTAGTGTGAACAAAATGGCTCAACACGGTCAATTTTATAAAACCGTAGTAAGGAATGACTCATGTCTACATCGCGCAATGCTTTTCGACTCAGTGTACTATCAATCGCTTTATTAACTGCCGCTTGCTCACCCAATCAGATCGTTGGTACTCAACTGAATAAGTTTGCTACTGACCATGTACTCCCAGCAGCAATGACAACAGATGATATTGCCCTGATTTGTCATGCTAATGAAAGCACTGTCCCGTTACTCATGGGCTACGAGCATTACAAGGTTAATAGCGATTTAGTTTTAGCGTTTAGTTACTCGGGTGCAGCTATTTGCACAGAGAATGACGCTGTCGAAAAGGAATTATGGTCATCTTTAGCTCAAAAACAAAAATGGTATAACGTTGCCGAAGATGCGCGCATTTCACAACAATTGTTGAATCGTGATGCGGGTATGCGTCAATTAAAGGCGTACCAATATACGGCTAGTTACTTTCAAAACAAATATAACTATGATTTAGGCGAAGGCTCTTGCCCTAAGTTCAACAAAAATATTGAAGAATACTTGTTATTGGTCGGCGCAACTGCTGCTTTACAAGCACTACAAAATGACATTGCTTCAGGACGCTTAATTAATGTCGATATGAGTATTCCGCCTAAAGTGGGTCGGGCAATGGCCTGCTTAAACAATGACAAATGGTGGGGAGAGCCTCAAGCGATTGCTTCAGGATTAAAAACCATTCTGCCTAAAGATGCTAATGAAGAAGCAGCTGCTTGGAAAGGCTTACAAGATGCCACCGATGTTGGCTTGCAAACCGGTGTGCGCTTGAGCCATGCCACCTACGCTATTATGGCTTCCAGCAAAGGACGAGATGACTTGTTGCGTGACGCGCTAAAACGTTATGAAGCGATTCCAAATGAATCATTAAACCCGCAATACAAACTGTTGAACCAGATTGCGGCACTGCAAATTCGTCATGTGGCTGATCGTTACTGGATGGAGCACGAAGGCCATCGCGCACCAACACAAAACTTTAGTAGTTTTTGGGATGAAAAGGCTCAACCTTCTAAGGACTTGGGTCAGTTATTAGACAACATGTAATTCTGTGAACAGTTAGTAGTAACCCAAAGGGTTGACGAGTACACCAATACACTCAACCCTAACAGCTAACTGAGTTACCGTCCTCGCCAAAATAATTTATCTAGCTCTGCCAAACTAAATTGTCGCCATGTTGGTCGGCCATGATTACATTGGCTGCTAAATTCTGTCGCTTCCATATCGCGTAATAAAGCATTCATTTCTGGTAACGATAACGCCCTATTCGCTCGCACCGCGCCATGACACGCCATGCTGGAAAACAAGTCGTTAATCGCTTCTTCAACCCGGTATGACTGACCATGCGTTTTAAAATCCGCCAAAATGTCGCGAATCAAACCAGCCAAATCCGCTTTATGTAGTAATGCAGGAATTGCACGTACCGCCAATGTCTCTTCGCCGATTCTATCAACATCAAAGCCAAGTTGCGTAAACCAGGCCTTAGCGGGTTCGACCAATTCCGCTTCGGCGCGACTCACCGCTACCGTTTGTCCAATCAACAACGGTTGTGATGCCAGTCGCCCCGTTTGCCATGCAATTTTTAAACGCTCATACATCAGGCGCTCATGGGCGGCATGCATATCAATAATGATCAAACCCTGAGCATTTTGCGCCAAGACATAAATACCGTGCAATTGCGCCAAGGCATAACCTAAAGGCGGCATATCGGCCGTTTCTGTCCTGCTAACAGGAGCTGAAACCGTGTCTCGTAGGGGGGCCAAATAATCTGCTAAGGCATCTTGCGCTTGATAAGCAGTCGTAGAACGCGTAATTGGGTTATAGGCAGGAAGTAGATTATTTTGCTCTGTGGGTTGAGGTGTTAGTGTTAATAAAGTATCAGACGTAACAACAGGCTCAGTAGCAATTTGCTGACTGGCATAAAGCTCTGTTTTTAACCCCGCTAAACCGCGATGGATCGAGCGCGCCAAGAACTCATGCACCCAACGCTGATCCCGAAAACGCACTTCATGTTTGGTGGGATGGACATTGACATCAACCGCCGATGGTTCCAACTCTAAAAACAAAACAAAGGCAGGATGGCGATTTGGGGCCAACACATCACGGTAAGCCGTACGAATTGCATGACTAACGACTTTGTCGCGAACGACACGACCATTGACGTAAAAGTACTGCATATCCGCTTGGCCACGCGCCATGCTCGGACTACCTAACCAGCCAAATAAACGTAAACCAGTCACGTCCGTATCAATGGGAAGCGCGCCTTCGATAAATGCTTGTCCACATAACGTGCTGACCCGACGTAGCTGTTCAATGTCGGTGGTGGCGGGTTTGAAATGCCAGCGGCGCGCGCCATTATGCTGTAGTTGAATACCAACGTGGAAATTAGCCAAACTCAAGCGTTTGATCACTTCTTCGATATGACCAAACTCGGTACTGGCAGATTTCAAAAACTTACGCCGAGCGGGGGTGTTAAAGAAAATATCACGAACACTAACCGTTGTACCACGTGCATGATTAGCCGGAGTGACTGATGCCACCATATCGCGGCCTTCACTTTGCACACACCAACCTAAACCTGTGTCTTCATGGCTAGAGGTCAAACTCAAGCGCGACACCGACGCAATGGATGCCAAGGCTTCGCCACGAAACCCTAAGCTACACACCGCATCCAAATCATCTAAACCGCGAATTTTGCTCGTCGCATGGCGTGCCAACGCTAAGGGCATATCATCGGGATGAATACCGCCACCATTGTCGCGCACCTGCAATAGGCGAATCCCACCTTCTTCGATGGTAATATCTATTTGAGTTGCACCCGCATCAATAGCATTTTCAAGCAGCTCTTTAATCACCGATGCCGGACGTTCAACAACTTCGCCAGCGGCAATTTGGTTTGCAAGTTGTGTATCAAGACGATTAATACGCGCGATCATGGTGTAGGAATCTTCAAGCTTTGGCCGAGCATGACATTATCACTTTTTAGATGATTAGTTTCACGTAATGCCTTCTCCGACACGTCATATTTTGACGCAATGCTTGACAGGCTATCACCTTCTTTAACCTTATGGGTTTTGCTGATTTTAGTGTCGCTACTCACACTCGCTTTTAATTCTGTAGTCGCTTTAGTCTTTTCAGGAACATCCGTTTTGGCGGGCTTATCAGCTTTATCAATGCTTGCTTTATCGGCATTTACTTTTACAGTAGATTTTTCAAGAGCGGTACTGTCTTTATCGACTTTGGCATTTTTATCCACGGGCTTGCTCAGAGACTGGCCCTCATCCACTTTTGCTGCCGGTGCAGTCAAACGTAAAGTCGTACCTAACACGGCATTATCACTTTTTAGTTTGTTCCACGCTTTTAAATCATCTAACGTAATATCGTTATCGGCGGCAATGCTTGACAAACTATCGCCCTGTTCAACTTTATGCTTCAGCG
This sequence comes from Moraxellaceae bacterium, assembly GCA_947373945.1. GTDB lineage: Bacteria > Pseudomonadota > Gammaproteobacteria > Pseudomonadales > Moraxellaceae > Agitococcus. The sequence goes on along the minus strand of CANBZV010000004.1, from coordinate 19,891 downwards.
CTTTAGCACTTACTGTTGGCACCGCTGGTTTACCTTCAGTTTTAACTGATTCAGGTATTTTGCTAACAGCTTTGGTAGGAGATCTCACTTTATCTTTGACGGCTTCAACAGGCTTATTTAGACCATTTTTCTCACTCTTTTTCACGTTTGCCGTCGATTTGACAGTTGCCAATGGCTGTGGAATTCCAGCCATAAAATCATCAAGGGAATTCGGCAATGTTGCCGTAACCGTGGCTTTGGTTGACGACTGAATGGCCGGTTTTGTTGCAGTATTACCTTCAATAACTTTAACTTCCGTTTTGTATTCGGCTTCAGGCTTTATCGCAGTCAAGCTTAATGGCCGACTTTCGATAATCAATGTTTTGTCAGACTTAACTTCAGCAACAACGGACTTAGGTGTATCAACAGCGACTTTTTTCTCTGGCTCTATCGGTTTATTAGCAACAGAGATAATAGGTTCCATCGGCTTATTGATAACAACTGGGGGTTCTGAACGTTTAACAGGAATGACTTCTAATTTAACGGGTTTTGGTTCAGGTAACGCCGACACTGCTTGCAAAGCTTGTGTTCTTTGTTTACCCAAGTGCCGCTCTTTAGCCCAAGCAAAATAGGTTCTGGGAATAGGGTATTTTTGCATAAAGCTTTTAACACCGTTAAACACTGACTGTGCCGTACGCTGTTGATCATCGGGGTTAGTTAGTTTTGCCTCTTCGTCAGGATTAGAAATAAAACCCGTTTCCACCAACACTGAGATCATGCCGGGCTCTTTCAGCACCGCAAAACCTGCCTGTTCAATATGCCGAGTATGCAATGGGCCAATATCACTTAATTCATTGAGAATTTGTCCACCCATATGCAGGCTGTGGGTTAACGAGCCTTCGACGACCATATCAGCCAGAATATTAGTCAATTGGCTGTCTTTGCCCGCTTCGACATCAACACCACCAATTAAATCGGATTTATTTTCTTTTTCAGCTAAGGCCTGAGCAAAACGGGATGTTGCTGTGGTTGCCCCTTTACGAGACAAAGCAAATACTGAAGCACCTCTGGCTAAGGGAGATGGTGACGAATCGGCATGAATACTAATAAAAATATCGGCTTTATAACGATTACGGGCAATTTTCCGACGATCCTGCAAGGGAATAAAATAATCTTCATCACGGGTCAGATAGGCCTTAAAACCATCAGACTTGCGCAAAATAGCAACCAATTTTTTAGCAATGGCTAAGGTCACATGTTTTTCATAATGGCCATTGGCACCAATCGCACCCGAATCTTCACCACCATGACCGGCATCAACAACAACAATCACCGAACGGCCATTATTATCTTCATTTTCGTTCGTTTCTTCCTCTACAGGGGCAGTTGCCTGAAGTGTCACTTTATCAAATAAATCAACCACCAAACGCGGACTATATTTATCGTTAGCAGGTAATAAAAAAACATGCGGACGGACATCGTCGCTTAAATTAATAATTAATCGTTGTTTAGTGCCATCAGGTTGGAACTGCACACTTTGCATTAAACCAATATGGCTAGGCAGGCTCGGTGTAGCGACGGCAACATCGGTATTGTCTAACTCGATCACCAACTGTCTGGCGCTAATACTGACTTGGCGATAACGAACAGTTTCCGATAAGTCCAGCACCAACCGCGTATTATCAGGCGCACGCCATGAGCGTACTGCTGTCACTGTTGCAGCAAAGCCGTCCATAGCAAATAAGCACAAACCAGCAAAGAGCATAAACTTTCTTAATTTCATACGGCTTATTTTCATATAGATAGCTGTTGTAAAGCCTGTTGCCCTTGTTGGGTTAAAGCGGCGAAATGTAAGGCACGGCCCTGCGGCAGCAAACTAATCGTTAATGATAAATCAGGCGCAGGTAAAATTGGCTCACCTTGACTGGGCCATTCTACTAAAACGATACTGTCCCGATGAAAATAATCACGAATTCCCAGTAATTCTAATTCTTCAGGGTCTTGTAAACGATATAAATCAAAATGATACACGATACCTTGCGCTAATTCATATGGTTCGACCAACGTATACGTTGGACTTTTCACATTCCCCTGGTGCCCTAAGCCGCGTAAAAACCCCCGAGTAAACGTTGTTTTACCCGCGCCCAAATCGCCAATCAAATACACCACACTACCTTTGGTTAATACTTGAGCTAATTTTGTACCTAATTCCACCATCGCCAGTTCATCAGGTGCGGTAGTCTGCCAATCACTCATCATAATATTTGCCATCATTATTTATTCAATAATCCACGTAACGGCTGCAATAAATCAGTCGCTAATAACCCGCGCTCGCCAGCTTCCGCCGCTTTATCCCCCGCTAAGGCATGGGCCAGGACCGCTTTACTCACCGTATTCAAACTCAAGCCAAATTGCGCTATCAAACCACCCATAATACCTGCCAACGTATCGCCCATACCTGCAGTAGCCATCCCCGCATTGCCATAAGGACAAAGATTAACAGTCTGTTCATCGGCAATTAAGGAGCCAGCGCCCTTTAACAACACTACGCCACCATATAACGCCACTAGTTGCTGAATAGATGCCAATCGATGACGTTGAATCGACAAATTATCGGTTGCCAACAACCGTGCCGCTTCGCCTGCATGTGGCGTTAAAACCCGATTAGTCCGATGATTGGGTTGTTGCGCCAGCCAATACAAGCCATCCGCGTCAACTAGCATGGGTTGAGGACAATCCTGTACCGCCAACCATAAGCGTTGACCCCATGCCTGCCGCCCCAGCCCCATACCAATCACAATCACCGTCGCTGATGTTAACAATGGCTCTAGTTGTGAGGGATGCTGAATACCTTGCACCATCACTTCAGGGCAGCGTGCTAATAAAGCCACCACGTGATTAGGATGGGTTGCTACCGTCACTCGTCCCGCACCTGAACGCAACGCCGCTTCAGCAGCCATCATGACTGCTCCGCCCATCCCTTCATCGCCACCGATCACCAGAACATGACCAAAATCTCCTTTGTGGCAATTTCGGTCACGTCTGGGAAAGTGTAATTGCGCATGATTTAATAATCCGGCAATTGCGGTCTCAGGATAAAACTCTCTGGCCATTTGTAAATCTTTCAGTACTAACTGGCCAACGTGAGATGCCCCTTCACCCGTTAACAAGCCTAATTTATAGCCAATAAAACACACCGTACAGTGCGCTTGTATGGCAACGCCACACACTGCCCCCGTATCAGCATCTATACCCGATGGCACATCAACGGCAAATATCGGCAATAAACTGCCATTCATTGCCGTGATCATTTCAGCAATAATACCTGTTACAGGTGCATTCAAACCTATACCCAATAAAGCATCTACCAGTACGTCAGCAACTAGGGTTTGTCCGGCCCACAATTGAGTAATGACACCTGCCTGTTGAGCTTGCTGCATCATAAACTGTGCATCAGGCGTTTTTGGCGAAGAACTGTAGAACACCTCGACTTGATGACCGGCTTGTTGAGCTAAACGGGCAATGACATAACCATCACCGCCGTTATTGCCACTGCCACAGCACACAATCAGATGTTGTGCTTGGGGCCATTTTTGCGTTAACTCCGTAAATGCCGTTGCACCCGCCAATGCCATGAGTGCTTTACTAACAACACCACTTGCAAATGCTTGCTCTTCGATATGACGAATTTGCGCTGTACTATAAATAGGGGTATCCATGACTGGCTCAAGCATTGTTTATATTATTCGTGCCTAGTATAAACGCCTTAGGACGGACGCGCTTATTGCTTATTAACTTACATGACTACTGCTGTTCACGACTGAATGTTGACAAAATGCGCTAAACTACATCAAATCCGTGGTCTCTTATTTTCTCTCCCTTCGACACCCTCGTTACGTTATGCAAAAAATCTTTATACAACCGGTCGATATGACGCAACTGACTAGCCAAATAAAACAATGGGGTCAGGAGTTTGGTTTTCAGCAAGTCGGTGTTAGCGGCGTGGATTTGGGACAACATGGTCAACATCTACAAGACTGGTTAGCCAAGGGTTTTCATGGTGATTTAGCCTATATGGCCAGCCATGGCGAAAAACGTTGGCGGCCTGAATTATTAGAAGAAAACACCCAACGCATTATTAGTGTGCGCATGGATTATTTAGTCGAGAAACCTGCGCCACGTAGCGTACCCCATAATCCTCAACAAGGGGTGATCGCCCGTTATGCTTTTGGACGTGATTATCACAAAGTTATGCGTAAACGGTTGCAAAAATTTGCCGAAAAAATCAGTAGCGAGGTGGGCGACATTGGTTATCGCGCCTTTGTTGACTCAGCGCCTGTGCTGGAGCGAGCTGTCGCCGAACAAGCAGGAATAGGCTGGATTGGCAAAAACACTATGCTGATGAATCGTCAGGCTGGCTCATTTTTCTTTTTAGGTGAGTTATTCACCAATCTGCCACTCATTGTGGATAGCCCCGTCAGTCATCATTGTGGCTCGTGTCAGGCATGTTTGGATATATGCCCCACTCAAGCGATTGTTGCGCCCTATCAACTGGATGCGCGCTTATGTATTTCTTATTTAACTATTGAGTACTCTGGTAGTATTCCCGAGCATTTACGCACCAAAATTGGCAATCGTATTTTTGGCTGTGATGATTGTCAGCTTATTTGTCCCTGGAATCGTTATGCCCAAGTTAGCCAAGAAAGTGATTTTAAAGCGCGCCACGGCCTTGATAACGCATCACTTTTAACATTATTTACATGGGATGAAAAAACGTATTTGGCTAAAACCGAAGGTTCACCGATTCGCCGTATTGGTTATGATGGCTTTTTACGTAATATTGCCATTGGTTTGGGCAATGCCCCTCGTCACCCACAAATCATTCAAGCCTTACTCGAAAAAGTAGACTCCGTGTCCAATTTGGTGCAAGAACACATTAAATGGGCATTAAATCAACAACAAACCGAAGGCTAAGGCTTGGCGAAATAAAAGCAATCGGGTAGGCTCAACGCTTAGAAGATTTTTCACACAACAACATAGACGGGAATCTGAAGATGAAGAAACTAATCGCACTGGTGTTACTCGCAGGCTCTACGGTAGCAATGGCTGACCAAGACGTAGGCTGTGGTTTGGGTACTATTTTATTCGAAGGTAAATCTGGTGTAGCGCCTAAAGTGTTGGCAGCAACAACAAATGGCACCTACTGGAATCAAACGTTTGGTATTACATCCGGAACACTAGGTTGCCAAGCTGACGGTGTTATTAGCTCCCGCGCTCGTTTAAGTATGTTTATGGGTACTAACTCAGAACGCGTTGCCCGTGATATGTCTGTAGGTCATGGTGAGTCTTTGAACGTATTAGCTGACTTAATGGGTGTTAAAGAGCAAGATAAAGCGTTGTTCTTCCAAACAACTCAAGCTAATTTCAGCACAATCTTTGCTGCTGATAACCAAACGGCAGGTCAAGTACTTGCTGCTCTGCAACAAGTAATGGCTAAAGATGCGGTACTAGCCACTTACACTGCTGTTTAAGACAACAACTCAAGGAAAATGAAAAATGAAAAAAATTCTTGCGATCGCTTTATTAGTATCCGGCTCTTCAGTTGCTATGGCTGATAACGATGTTGGTTGTGGTTTGGGTACAATGGTTTGGGCAGGCCAATCCGGTATCGTTCCTAAAGTGTTAGCTGCTACAACTAATGGCACGTCGGGCAACCAGACTTTTGGTATTACAAGTGGTACGCTGGGTTGCCAAGCTGATGGCGTTATTAGCTCCCGCGCTCGTTTAAGTATGTTTATGGGTACTAACTCCGAGCGTTTAGCTCGCGATATGTCCGTGGGTCATGGTGAGTCTTTAGATGTGTTGGCTAATTTGATGAACATCAAGGCCGAAGATAAAGGCACATTCTTCCAAGCAGCTAAAGTCAACTTTGGCAAGATTTTCGCTCCAGAAAATCAAACAGCCGGTCAAGTATTAGCGGCATTACAACAAGTGATGGCGCAAGATGCCGCGTTAGCTGTTTACCAAGCAAGCTAATGCGTTATCGCTAAAACTAGCCCCTCGTTTTGAGGGGCTTTTTATTTATTATTCATCTATAGTTCTAAAAATATAATGACTTTTCCATTATCTCGTTTGGCCTGTCTTCTCGGTTTAACCGTCTATTCTTCTTTTAGCTCAGCCGCCGCTATTGATAATTGGCTTGCACAAGCTAAGCAACAACAGCTTAGCCAGCAGCCTTATTGGCATATTTTACTGCGTTACGAAGACCAGCAAGGTGACCAACTCTCTAGCCTGATACACAATCAGCCCTCATTTTTTGTCAGTCCCGAAGGCCGAACTAACCCCGAAGAAGAGTTAAATGCCACGTTAAAAGCGCTTGTCGCGCCTAGTACAGCCAAAGCCGATGATGCGGTTGCCTGTAAATTTCCGGCACGCGTCGCTTGGCTACGTCAACAACTTAATATTAGTGATAATGACTTAGCGTCTGCAAACTGCCCTGCTTTCAACACCTGGCTCAAAGGGCTTAACCCTCACGAAGCCACCTTGGTTTTTGCCGCCGATTTTGTTAATAATCCCTCATCTATGTTTGGCCATACCTTATTGCGTATTGATGCCCCAGACCAAACCGAAGAAACCCGGTTGCTCGCCTATGCTGTCAATTACGCGGCACAAACTAATACCAGTAATGGTTTAGAGTTTGCGTATAAAGGCTTATCGGGCGGCTATGGTGGTGCATTTTCGGTATTGCCCTATTATGAAAAAGTTAAAGAATACAATGACTTTGAAAACAGAGACTTATGGGAGTATCAGCTCAATTTAACGCCTGAAGAAATCAATCAATTATTAGCCCATTTGTGGGAAATGAAAGGCGTGAACTTGCCATATTATTTCCTGGCATCTAACTGCTCTTATCAATTATTAGGCTTGTTAGAGGCTGCTCGTCCCAATACCTATCTGCGCCGTGATTTTCCTGTGTATGCGATTCCTACTGATACCGTGCGACGGATATTGCTAGAAAAAAACATGCTTAAACAAATTGTCTATCGTCCTGCCAGTGGCACTGCCTTAGCTTTTCACGCGCAAGAAAATAGCCCACAAGTTAATGCCCTATCGAAAAAACTAGCAGAAGACCCCGAAACCGACGTCAGTGCTTTAGCGGTAGATGAACAGGCACGGGCGTATGAAATGGCGTATGACTATCTGTATTATTTATTTTTGGGGCACGAAACCAACAAAGATAGCGCACCGAAAAGACTACGAACCTTACTCATCAAACGTAGTACGTATGCCGTCGCTGATACTCGCCAAACCCCACCACGCCCAATCGTTGACCCAGCTCATGGCCACGATACCAGTCGTTTTATTTTGGGTACAGGTTCGGCACAAGACAATGCTTTTGTTAGTGTGGATTATCGCCCTGCCTACCACGATTTACTGGACAACGATGACGGATATCGTCGAGGCGCGGCTATTGATTTCTTGCGCGTACAATTGCGTTACTACACCGAGAGTCAGCAACTAAAACTACAACGTTTTACGTTTGTCAGTATTGACTCATTGGCCCCCCGTAATGACTTTCTTAAGCCATTGTCGTGGTCTTTTGCGATTGGTGGCGAACAAGCAGCCGTTGACCATGACGGTAAATTTAGTACTGGCCAAGAGCATAGTGTCGCTTTTTTCGAAGGCAGCGCGGGTGTTAGCAGTCAGTTAAATACCAACAATTGGTTGTGCTATGGCTTTGTTGAAGGTCATATGCAGGCAGGCAGTCATTTGGATCAAGGCTGGCGTGTTGGCTTAGGACCACGGATTGGCTGTCGTCAACAGTCCACGCTGGGTCAACTGTTTGTTGATGTGCAAAGTTTATATCATCAAGATAGCGAGCAGTTTTTAACGACTGCCAAATTGGGTTATCAATGGCAGTTTAATACCGATAATGCCTTAAGGCTTCAAGGTCGGTATGAGCAAGAAAATGGTCAGCATTGGCAAAGTGGCGAGTTGGGCTGGGTAAGGTATTTTTGAGTAGACGAAAATTATCTTTTCTCAATACCAATGCAGCTGAGACGTCATTTCCGTTTTCACGGGAATGACGCTCCAAAAGAAATTGAGAAAGTGAATATCACTCTTCGTCTTCTTCACCTGCCACTTCCATTTTCAGTTCTTTAATCTTGCGCGTTAAGGTGTTACGGCCCCAACCGAGCACTTCAGCCGCATCACGACGACGACCGCCCGTTTGATTCAACGCAGCAGAAATCATCACTTTTTCGAAGCTAGGCAATGCTTGTTCCAGCAATAGTTTAGTTCCACTTGCTAGTTCTTTACGCGCCCATTCTGCCAATGCCTGCTCCCATGTTTGTACGGAACGTACAACTTCATGGCTGCTGACTTGCTGCAATTCAGGAGGCAAATCAGAAGGAACGATTTCACGGCCTGATGCCATTACTGTTAACCAGCGACACGTGTTTTCCAATTGGCGGACATTACCCGGCCATGGCAATTGCTGCAAAAAGGACGACGCTTCCAAACGCAACACTTTTGGCTCAACATTCAGTTCACGCGCAGCGCGGGCAAGAAAATGCTGGGCAAGCATAGGAATATCTTCACTACGATCACGCAAGCGCGGAATATGCACTCGAATGACATTCAAACGATGATACAAGTCTTCCCGAAACTTGCCCTCCACCACCAAACGCTCAAGGTTTTGATGAGTCGCGGCAATAATACGCACATCCACTTTGACGGGAATATGACCGCCGACGCGATAAAATTCGCCATCAGCTAATACTCGCAATAACCGAGTTTGCGTATCGAGTGGCATGTCGCCGATTTCATCTAAAAATAACGAACCATGATTGGCCTGCTCAAAACGTCCTTGACGTAATTGACTAGCGCCGGTAAAGGCGCCTTTTTCATGGCCAAACAATTCGGACTCCATCAAGTCCTTGGGAATAGCTGCCATATTCAACGCAATAAATGGCCGACTGCTGCGTGGTGAATGGCGATGCAACGCCTGTGCGACTAGCTCTTTGCCTGTTCCCGACTCACCATTAATCAGTACCGTGATATGTGAGTGAGACAAACGGCCAATCGCCCGAAACACTTCCTGCATCGCCGGTGACTCACCAATAATGTCGACGCCTTTAGTCGCCACCAGTAACGGCGTTGCGGTTTTTTGCTGCTCGTGATGATGAGCAATAGCGCGCTTAACAATGCTAATGGCATCATCAACATCAAACGGTTTAGGCAAATACTCAAACGCACCACCTTGATACGATGATACCGCTGAGTCCAAATCGGAATGCGCGGTCATCACAATTACCGGCACATCCGGATGCTCAAGACGAATTTTCGCCAACAACGTCAAGCCATCGATTCCGGGCATACGGATATCGGTAACAATGGCATGAGGCTTGTCTTTGCCGAGCTTATTAAGCAGGGTTTGGGCGTCTTCAAATGCAGTGACTTCCAACCCTTCTTGCATGAGTGTTTTTTCTAATACCCAGCGGATCGAACGATCATCATCAACTATCCATACTTTATCGGCGTTCATAGCCACTCTCCAAAGGCAAATAAATACTAAACACGGTTTTTCCCACTTGAGACTCACACTCAATCAGGCCGTGATACAAATGAATAATATCTTGAGCAATCGACAACCCTAGGCCAGAGCCGCTCGCACGCCCTGTCACCATCGGGTAAAAAATGGAATCAATTAAATGGGGAGGAATACCGGGGCCATTATCAATAATATCAATCCTTAGTACTAAGCGATGGCGAACGACACCAATAGTGAATTGGCGTTGGGCACGAGTACGAAGGATAATAGTTGGTGACTGTTGTTTGCTGTTCTCGCGCAAGGCTTGTAAAGCATTGCCGGTAATGTTCAAAATAGCCTGAATCAGTTGATCAGGATCTGCATTCAGTTCAGGCAACGATAAATCATAATCCCGCACAATCGCCACTTCGCCTTCCGCTTCCACCAAAATCAATGAGCGCACGCGTTCCAGACATTCATGAATATTGATCGGTTGCAGATCAGGGAGTTTACGCGGTCCTAACATTCGGTCAGCTAAATTACGTAAACGGTCAGCTTCTTCAATAATAATGTTTGTATATTCGGCAAGTTGCTTATCAGGTAAGGCACGACCTAACAGTTGCGCTGCTCCACGAATGCCACCCAGCGGATTTTTAATCTCGTGAGCAACACCCCGTACCAATTGTTTGGTTACTTGATGGTTACTTAAAATGGTTTCCTCACGGGAGATTCGTAATAAACGATCAATCTGCTGCATTTCAATGAGCAATGATGTCGGATGATTCGGGCTCAGTAACGCGGTTACCGTATAGTCGACGATAACTTCATTCACCCCCACGCGCATACACGCCTCACGTTTAGTAAAGGGATGAGCTGTTTTCAGGGTATCCGCCATTTTATCAATGAGGCTATTAGCAGACGAGTCAATAAAGATTTGCGCCAACGGATAGCCTTCAGCACGCGAGCGGCTCACTGCCAATAACATCTCTGCCGACGGATTCAAATAACTAACACATAATTTATCATCAACCAACAATACCGCAGTACTGAGGTTATCTAATAAATGTTTAAAAAATTCTAATGATGGCGCAAACACGACTCATCTATTCCTATATCAATTTACATGAATGTTTTTTATAGCGTAATACTAAAAGCCAGTTACTTTATGCAAAAATCGAACCAACTATTAAAATCCATATAATTAACAACGAAGGCACTAAAAAAATGCACAGTACTGCACCCGTGGTGTTATTACGACGCAGAATAGCACCATTACGGTGCATTTGTGCTAACTTGAGGAAGGAGTAAGTTTTATAGCTTAGCTATTAATCGAAATTGCCAAACTGCGCGTTAAGACGTTCAATAATCGCTAACAGCCCGTATTGACCATAAATGGGCGGCAACGAGAGCCCGCCAAGGTGAAAACTCGGCCAACCACCGTTCTGCTTCTTCGGCACTTATTTTGTCAGCTTTTCCAAGTAGTAGTTGCAAGTTGCGCCGTACTGCAGCATCGCCGTGTAACGACCCATCGAGCCAGCCGAATCCACGAAGTAAGGCATAGTTAACTGTCCAAGGACCAATACCTCGAATCTGCTGCAGTTGGGTACGAATATCGTCTATCGGTAGCGTATTCAGCCATTCATCAAGCGGCAACTGCTTGCTTTCGATCAATTGACTTAATGTCATGATCGTTTGGGCTTTAGTCAGGGACAGCCCCGTCAAGCGTAAATCAGCTTCGGTCATTTGCGCTAGACGAAGTGCGTCTGGATAACACCACAAACCATTGGAATGTTGCAGACCTGCGGCTTGAATCAGTTTACGCCGGATGGATACTGCGGCGCTGACGCTAATTTGTTGGCCAATAATCGCCCAAGTTAGCGCTTCGAAGGGTGTTGGGGTCAGTGGTACTCGTAAGCCGACTTTCTTGGTAATCAATGCGCCTAACTGATGATGTTGACCATAGGCCTGTTCAAACTCCTCTACACGCTGGGTCAAGCCAAGCATACGTTGCGCCATACTTGTTAAGGCAACACGGGCATCCTCGGTTGGCGCACCATCAATCGCGAGTGTGACTTCCACGCACTGATGATGAAACTGCATCGTTAAACAAGCCGGACTCCCCGCCCAAACCAAACCTTTGTGCAAGGTCTGTGCGTCAACACGTTCGGCGATCATTTGGTTATCGCGCTGATGAAAAGTCAGTACATCATGCGTACGAAAACCGTCGGGTAGTTCGATAGCGCAAGACAATATTGTTTTATTTATTGGCTGAGCCATTCCTTATTTTCCCTATCATTATCAGTCGACGTGCTCATGATAACGCACATCAAGGACAATAAACGTCCCTTTACCCATTGGCCGTTCAACGACCACTTCGTCGTCTATGGTTTTTTTCAACAACGCTTTCGCCATTGGCGCTTCAATACTAATCCAGTGTTTATGCGGGTCAATTTCATCGCAGCCTACTATGCGTAGTTTTAATTCTTCACCGCTATCAATATCTTCCAACTCAACCCAAGCACCAAAAAAGATACGACTTTTATCGGTCGGTTTTTCACTAACGACACGTAACTCAGGTAAACGCTTTTCTAAAAAACGGACACGACGATCAATTTCTCGCAGCAATTTTTTGCCATAAATATACTCGGCATTTTCGGAGCGATCCCCCTGTGCTGCTGCCTCACTCACTGAGCGGGTGATTTCGGGTCGTTTGACACGCCATAAATAATCCAGCTCATCTTGCAAGACTTTATAACCCTCAGGCGTGATTAATGGGCTTTTGGGTGGCGCAGGCGGGCGGTAATGGGACATACAAGGCGTTCAATGAGAAAAATAGATAGAGGGTATTATTTACTAGTCTACTGGTATAGGTGCAACATTTTTTATGTCGCACCTGAAGCTAATGCTCTGGCCAAAAGCTCAATGGTTGTTAGCAACATTAGCCGAACTTGTTGCACTACACTGATTTTCATTATACAAGAGCGTGCATGACAGATTAGCCCAGCAATTCTACAATTTTATTCAGTTCTTTGATTACTCTTCAGCCCCACGGCCAATCAGTACATTTTCACGCTTAATAATCACGTAAATTTGATCTATTAAATACTCTTAGTCCATCGCTGGAAAAATAGACAGAACGCATACCTCCTAAACCCTCAATCCATTCGATCCGACGAAGCGATTTAAAACTTTCATCCAGAATTTCCATATAATCGGGGAAACCTTTATCGTCAAAAACAGAGCATAGGAAATTTCCATTGGGGTCAAATTTAGACGTCAATAAATATCTATTTGTTGAAGCAGGAGTCATTGTTTTTGGTTTAAGTATCCCATTAATATTTTCTAAGATTACAAATCTATCCGAATAGGCTTTGCTGCCATCATTATTGGTTGCAAAAATAAAGGGCGATTCACCATCCAAGTCCCCAGTATCAGCCGTTCTCACACCATAAATATTACCCTTGGAGTTTACCTTAAGATCGAACCGTATGGCGGGGGGTAAATAACCTGACAGTCCATAAACCGAATGATAAAGCACATTGCCATCAGGGCTGACAACATGGAAACGGTTGCCTCCGGGTAATAAGTCGCTGTTGAGATAAAGTAACTGCCCAAGAACCTCTCCGGTAAATGGATTTAGAAATACCGAGCTATCATCAAAAAAATAATTACGGAAATGATTATTATGTTCAAGATTCAATGAGTTAAGAATAATCACAGGCCTGCCTTGCACATGACTATATACTATTCTCGTGCCTCGATTATCAGCTGAGTTTTGATATGTACTAAAATCCAAGGTGTTAACCCGTTTTAATGTATCAAGACTAAAGACATCAATAACATGGTCAATAGTATCAGTAGCATATAAATATGAGCCGTCACTAGAAAGTGCCAATCCCATATCATAACCATAGCGTCCAGACGGGACTTTTATTTTCGCTACACGTTTACCCGTATAAATATTATGAACAAGAATCTCAAAAGGTTTATCTACTGAACCTTCCTCAGTGGTAGCAACGGTATAAGTGACGATGTTGTAAATATAAGGACGTATGGGGTCAACATATAAACTAACTTCTTCCACATCAACTTCCGGTTCAAAACCTTGAGCCACCTTTGCGCTACTCACGTAAAAACCTACGCGTACTTTTTGCGAAGTCAACTCGGCATCACTCGTAGAAACAATCACCTCCGCATAATGCTGACCAGCCGTTAAACCAGTTGTATTGGCTTTTATTATTAATGCATCAGTACTTTTACCCGCAGAGGTCACACTTAACCACGGCTGGTTCGAACTAGCAGACCAGTTAATGTCCTGTCCCAACGATTGAGTCACTTTTAAGGTATGTGTTAACTTTTCATGATTAGGCACTGATGTCAAAGCAACGCCATAACTAGAAAGAACTAAGTTAGGCGCAGGGTGCGGAGGCCGGATTTCCGTGACTACGGGAATAATCTTTGGGGTATCCATAATGGGCGCGATACATTTGACATCTGTTTGAAAACACACTTTTACGGTGATGTTATCCTTAATGATGCCTACTTTGTTGGCGCTATACTGTGGTACCACAACCAACTGGCCGCTATTTTCAGAAATTGGACTAAAATAAGCATCTCTGATCGCATTATTAGTATGCTCAATTACGACATTGATCGGCTCAGTCACCCCAGCAATAGTTCCAATGAGTATTTGCTCGGCTAGCGGAGCCCCCTGCTCGGCAACAAAATCCAATGTCGATTTATTCAGGTTAAAGCCTGCTTTTACCATCGTAGGGATACAGTTAATGCTCACTGTAGTGATTGTACCTTTATTCACCAAGCCACTATTATTAAGGATTGCACACGTAAGTTTACTTGGCTGAGCCTCAATATTGACATCATATGACTCACCACTTTTCAACGGTGTAGGAAATTGGAATTGTGTTGCATTTGGAGCAACAACAATTTGCTCACTGCCATTGCTTAGGATTAGCCCTGTCTCAGTTAAACCACTTACTGCTCCACCTATGGTGTAATTAGATGCTTCAGGGGTAAAACACTTCACAACGACAGAAGAAAGGCTACTAGCCCCCGTTATACCGGTGGCGTTTTTTTCCACGTTACAGATTTGCCCTGTTGGATTTGTCCGAACACTCACGTTATATGCAGAACCTTCATTTAGCACCTTCGTAAAGACAAAATTTGGGTTAAATGCCTCAACAGCTAGATCTGAGCTATCATTCAATTGCAACACTAATCCAGTCGCATTCAGCTCCGTGACTTGACCACCTATCGCATACGCTTTTGAAGAAATACCATTTGTCCCCGTATCGCCGCCTCCGCCACCACATGCTGCTAATAATACAGAAAGACTTACTATCCATAAGAAAGACGTACACGTCATTACATTCATCCGGTGTGTGTTTAATTGATGCTAAAATCCATCGTCATAGTGTTATTTTATCTATATTTCTATTTAGATGTAACCATGCAAAAATTTATTGTATCTTCCATCTTTATCAACGTGATAATGCCTCGGTCCCCACAGGCCGACTATCTCGGTAATCCATTCGCTCCACGACCCTGCTTACAACAATGGCTCTGGTAAATCAGCAGCATGTACACAAGCAAGAATGTTATGCTATGAAAAGCTGTAACACTCGACCCGCAATAGCAGATTATTTCACTGGCTGAAAACTTCTCAAATCGCACACGCAGTTCTTCTTTACTGCGCCGGCAACCGTTCTGACAGTTCAAATAAATAGCAGTTTATTAGCCCCCGAAAAATGGCCTACTCTACGGTCTATTGGTTTTCAATGCCTTATAGGCTCTTATTCTCTAATGACGGCTTGAGGCTACTAGATCGGTATCACTGGAGTATTGCTCGGCCTTCTTCACCATGAAATTGACCGCATCATAAATTTCACGGTCACTGAGATGGCTTTCATACTCATTGCGGGCAGGCATATTATCCCCCAAGCCTTTGAAAGCACTTTGGTACAAAGCTCTTTTACCTGTGGCCAGACGTGGCTTCCAGGCGGCAAAATCATTTAATTTCGGTGCAGCAAAATCGCCATTTTCATGGCAACTGGAACAAATATCGTTGTAAATCTCAACACCGGAACGATCTCTGGCGCCAGCTACAGTGCATACTGAAAGCCCAACAGCTATGCAAACTGCATAGCAAATAGAATAGCGTGAACACATGACCTAACTCCCTGTATCAACATCATCCCTAACGGTCATGGATCAGCGTAGGCCAGTCTTAGTCACACGGCAATATTTATAGGAGATTTATTTCGGTAAATTTGAGAAAACTGCGACGGGACTAACAATTAGCTAGTCGTTAGTCCAACGGCGAATACGCTCAAGTGAATGACACTGTCTCTATAGGCCGACTATCATCGGTAATCCATTCGCTCCACGACCCTGCATACAGCAACGGCTCTGGCAAATCAGCATGTACACAAGCAAGAATGTTATGACAAGCCGTAACACCAGACCCGCAATAGCTGACCATTTCACTGGCTGAAAACTTCTCAAATCGCGCACGCAGTTCTTCTTTGCTGCGCCAGTAACCATTTTGACAGTTCAACGTAAATGGCATATTGATGGCCCCCGGAATATGGCCTGCTTTACGATCTATCGATTCTTCAATACCCTTGAATCGCTCTGGAAGTCTTGCATCAATCAGCACTCGATCAGAGACTCCAAGTTGAACGAACACCGCTTGACTTTCAACGCTGTGAGGCTGCCAAACTCCTTCAAACTTAGCCTCTACGCGTTCAGGAATTGTGTAATCAATCTCACCACCACAAGCAATCCATGCTGAGTATCCTCCGTCTAGTACCGCAACTTGCAGATGCCCCATCGCCCGCAATAACCACCATAACCGCGAAGCAAACATACCAATATCTTGATCATAAACGACTACTTGTGTCTCTTTACCAATACCAAACCCGCTAAAAAGGGATATTAATGACTCTTGCTCTGGCAGTGGATGACGCCCAGTGCGTCCAGGAATGATTGCCGATGACAGATCTTGATCAATATGAGCAAAGTGTGCTCGAGGCAAATGCCCTAAACGATACTGCTCTGCCCCAAAAGAGGGGGTTCCTAGCTGATGACGACAGTCAACAAAAACGACATCGCCTAAGATATTTTTGGCATCTTTTACGGAAATTAATGTTTGATACATAAGAATCTTGCCATAGTTTATTTTCTAACACCCAAATACTGACCAAGTAATTTTTTATAGTCAGCAAAGGCAATTACCAGAGGATTATAGCTCTGTAATGGCGGTTCAATGCCATAACGTACGCTCATATCTGCTTGCAGTTTGGCAAAAGAGCAAAATAACCGATCCCAAATAATCAGCACACCACCAAAATTCTTGTTCACATATGGCTCATTACACGCATGATGAATACTATGATGCGACGGTGTATTTAACACCCACTCCAACCAGCCCAAAGATTTGACGGCACGAGTATGAAGAAAAAACTGATAAAACAAACTAACCATTTGCATAGTCATAATCATTAACGGATCAAAACCTAGCCATGCCAATGGCAACCAAAAAATCACCGCCGTGAATGGCAACCATGTTTGTCTTAAAGCGACCGAAAAATTAAATTGTTGTGACGAATGGTGCGGCACATGCGCGGGCCATAATAGAGCGACATGATGATGTGTACGATGAAAACAGTAATAACACAGATCATCAAGGACAAATAACAGTAGCCATTCGCGCCAGCCACCGTAAGCAAACAAATGCCAAGTACCCGAACCCAAACTGATGATTGACAGCGAGCCAACCCACGTATAAAGCCAAAATACCGCATGTACCCAAAACAAATTAACCAGTGAAAAGCCCGCAAACATACCCATATTGGCGGCAAAGTCCTGCCATTTATATAAAGCCAGATTTCTTATTTGGCCATAGCTGGCCTCACTAATAATCAGTAAAGCATAGAGGCTATACATCATGCTATAGATAATACTGACGGGTGCATTCAATGACTTTTGCAGCAACTCCAGCATGGTTATTGTACCGAACTCGCCAATGCTAATAGTTGTGGGTAAGACAAATTACCTATGAGTGTGAATTGTGTTTTATCTTTGATCCAGACAATAGATGAAAATGGGCCAGTAAAACTCAAATAGCCTTTGGTATTGGCAATTTTGACCTCTTTGCCATATTTCATTAGCGGTGAAGGGCCAAAGGCATGCGACTGAAACAAGCTTACTCGAGTACCACCGTGATCCATCACCATGGCCAACATCGGTATCGTGCCTTTAGCGCGAATGATTTTTTCTACCTTCAAACCGGCGGGTAATTTGCTCGGCTGCATGACACTAAAATTCATCGTTTTTTTCGCTTCTTCCAAGGATATACCTGTATCGGCATAGTCCCAGTCAATTACCATCGCATTGGTGGGAAACTCAAAGGCGAAAGCATTATCCGGCAATGGTTTGTTGAAGCTGACTTTTTTGTACTCCATGCCGTACCACAGTTTTTTATCTTTATCGAGAATCTCGACTTTGAGTGGTGTAGAGTATTTTTCCACCATCCACATCTCATGGTAATGATGATAATCATCATCAACCATTGGTAGAATTTTCCATAAATTTGTTTCTACACCGGCAATTTTTTCGGTCTTACTCAGTGAAAAAGCATAATCCCGCAATGCCACTTCGCTCTCATGAGTTAAGTGCTTATATACCTCATCACGTTCAGGACTAGTGATATTAATGGCGCGAATACCAAACAACTCGTTTGGCCACCAGAGAATATTCTGCTTGCCATCATATAAAAACAGACTGCCTTTGATCGACGCGGGTGCCAGTATTTCAGTGCGCAATTTCCATGGCTTTTGGTAGATAACTTTCTGCACTACATCAACATTCGGGTAATCAACTAACACCTTCTTTTGTACCAGCTCACCTTCCATGCTGTCCATCGCCAAAATATTGTCAGTCATTTTACTAGCAATAGAATTTGCCCAAATGCTGCTACAGGCACCACACAACACCACCGACGATAGCAGTAAAGTTTTTATATTTTTAGTCATTTGACGGGGTCTCGATGCGCACTTTCTACACTAGCATCACTGTCTTTCGTCAGCCGGAAAATCAACTCCATGCCTTTACGCATCGGCGTTGGAAACACTACCGATGCCAACACTAATGAGTGCAACCACGGCGGCATAATTTCTTCAGGTTTATCGACAATTGCTCGTTCAATCACATGCGCGGCATCTTCAGTCGTCATACCCGGCAATAAGTGCATCCACGGCGTTGGCGCACTCATACGGGTATAAACAATCGCCGGATAAATAGACGTGGTGGTAATACCATCAACTTTCACTTCCATCGCCACACTACGCAACCACGTATCAAAAGCCCCTTTAGACGCCTGATACGCCGCCCAGCGCGCGCCCGGCAACGTCCGTACACCCCACGTTGAAATATTGACGATATGCCCTTGTTTGCGCGCCTGCATCGACGGCAACAACGCTAGTACCAATTGCACTGGCCCGAGATAATTAATCGCCATCGTCCGCTCAAAATCACGAAAACGATCAACCGACAAGGCAATCGAACGACGAATAGATTTACCGGCATTATTGATCAAGACATCGACATGACCATGCTCGCGCAAAACATCAGCAATCAAGGTTTTGGCATGTTCAGGCTCGCTCAAATCAGCCGTGTAAGTATACGCTGTGCCACCAGCGGCACGAATCGTAGCTGCCACTTGCTCCAATTTATCGGCACTACGGGCAACTAATAAAACCGTTGCGCCCGCAGAGGCCATACGTTTGGCCGTCGCCTCACCTATGCCAAATGAGGCACCAGTAATCAGCACAATTTTGCCACCAACCGCTTTGGCCAGTTTTTGATCATTATTCAAACCATGGGGATTAGTAAACCACGCAATAGCACGTGTCCATTTAGGCGGATTTGATGAAGCAGTAGAGAGAGTAGCCATTGTTGTTCTCTTCGGTAGTAGTCAGCTAACCATGGCAAAGATAATCACGCTCGCCATTGGCTGACAAGACATTTCCATTGTTGAAATATGTCATACGGATAAAAATGGCGTTCATTATAAAATGGACAAAATGACGCACACTTGACATCTCAACACGACTATAGACATTTTAGCCCCCTCCTTTACCAAAGTAGGACTTTACCAGCAAGGCAAAGCCAAACTCTGCAAATCTCCTCTAGCCACTCTTTACTAAAGAGGGGAACTTCATTTTTTTGGCGACTGCTACGAAACGTCAACAGAATCTATAGCCCATGCTCTTTTTTATACTGACTGGGTGATAACTCGTATTGTCGCTTGAAAGCCTGACTAAAGGCCGTTTCTGAGCTATAACCGACTTTTTCACTAAT
>CANBZV010000003.1 GCA_947373945.1 Moraxellaceae bacterium | reverse complement strand
GGCTTGCCATCGGCCGCGATATCTTTTTTCGTCGATTTCGCCATCAACCATGCCGGCACACCGCCCCCATCCATCTCATTGGTAATGTAAGGGCCGGGACGCAAATACACATACAACCCCAACTCTTTGCACAAGCCAATAAACTGGCGCAGGTTAGGATTAGCAAAGTTAAACTCGCCTTCACGTGGCTCAACGGCATTCCACGCAACATATAAATCGACGGTATTAAAACCAGCGGCTTTGAACTTCTCCAAACGGTCACGCCATTCACTACTTGGAATCCTGAACCATTGCACCGTGCCGCCACGCAACAACCGGTACTGGCCGTCAATCATAAAACCTTTGGCATCCATACTCACTGTATACGGCTGTCCATCGGCCAATGTTGCATGAGCTGACCCTACGCCCATTACTGCCAGTGCGATTGCTGCACTTAAACACGTTTTTTTCATAGTCTGATTACCCGTTACACCAGAGAAGTTATTCTACCGTTTAGCCTATTTAGCCAAACTGTAGGACAATCTTACGTTGCAACAATACTTGATGATTGATAATTTCCGACAATAATCGCGTTTATGGTGTCAAAGGTTAAAAAAGTGGCGGGTAAGATCAAAAAATGAAGATGCGCACACATTCGTAGGGGCGAATTTATTCGCCTACAAATATATGGATGGCAGTTAAAACCGCCCCCTACAGAAACAAAAAGCCCCGTCAGCTGTTACCCTGACGAGGCTTTTTAATCAAACTAACACCAACTACTGTTTACGCTTCATCGCTTCAAAGAAGTCATCGTTGGTTTTGGTGTCTTTCATTTTGTCGAGCAAGAACTCAATAGCAGCGATTTCATCCATCGGATGCAGAATCTTGCGCAGAATCCAGACTTTCTTCAACTCATCATCGGGCATCAAGCGCTCTTCACGGCGTGTCCCCGACTTTTTGATGTTGATCGCTGGAAACACACGCTTCTCAGCAATACGACGATCCAAATGCACTTCATGGTTACCCGTACCCTTGAATTCTTCAAAGATCACTTCGTCCATTTTTGAGCCAGTTTCCACCAATGCCGTAGCAATAATGGTTAACGAACCGCCTTCTTCAATTGAACGCGCAGCACCAAAGAAACGCTTAGGACGTTCAAGGGCATGAGCATCGACACCACCAGTCAATACTTTGCCGGACGACGGAATCACGGTGTTGTAGGCACGCGCTAAACGAGTAATCGAATCAAGCAGAATGACCACGTCTTTTTTGTGTTCAACCAAACGCTTGGCTTTTTCGATGACCATTTCGGCAACTTGCACGTGACGCGCTGGCGGCTCATCGAAGGTCGAAGCAACCACTTCGCCACGCACGGTGCGAATCATTTCGGTGACTTCTTCGGGACGTTCGTCAATCAGCAGCACAATCAAATGTACTTCAGGATTATTACGGGCAATCGAATGCGCAATATTCTGTAAGAGAATGGTTTTACCGGCTTTTGGCGGCGCCACAATCAATGAGCGCTGGCCCTTACCAATCGGAGCGACCAAATCAATAACACGCGCGGTTAGATCTTCAGTCGAGCCATTACCCAACTCCAGAATCAAACGGGACGTGGGGAATAACGGCGTCAAGTTTTCAAAGAGGATTTTATTACGGGCATTTTCCGGTGAATCGTAGTTGATGTGATTCACTTTCAACAAGGCAAAATAGCGCTCGCCTTCTTTAGGCGGACGAATGGTGCCGGCAATAGTATCGCCAGTACGTAAATTGAAGCGGCGTATTTGCGACGGACTAACGTAAATATCGTCAGGGCCGGCCAAATACGAACCTTCGGAGGAACGTAAGAAACCAAAGCCATCGCTTAGAATTTCTAGTACACCATCACCATAGATCTCTTCGCCATTCATTGCATGGCGCTTCAAAATAGCAAAGATGACGTCTTGTTTACGGTTCCGAGCCATGCTGTCTAGGCTCATGTGTTCCGCGATTTGTACCAATTCAGCGATGGGTTTCTTTTTAAGTTCGGTCAGGTTCATAGAGAGGATGCTGCAAAAGAGAGAATGCGAAAAATGCTCGCACACCGCCGTCGTCAACCAATACGTTTACAATCTTGGGGGATATTAGTTGCGCTGTAGACAAGGTTTTGTGTTTGATATTGCCTATCAGAGCGGCTTGCGTCGGACGAAAAGGCGACTTAAAGAATAACAGTCGCCTTGGAGGTGTATTATATATTGGAATCTAAAAAGGCTGTCAATTGGGATTTTGCCAAAGCACCCACTTTTGTTGCTGCAATTTGCCCACCTTTGAACAAACTGAGCGTTGGAATGCCTCGAACGCCGAATTTTTGAGCAGTTGCCGGATTTTCGTCAACATTCACTTTGACGATTTTGACGCGACCATCGTACTCACTGGCCAACTCATCCAGAATAGGCGCAATCATTTTACAAGGACCACACCAAGGTGCCCAGTAGTCAACCAAGACCGCGACATCGGCATTTAATACGTCTGCTTCAAATTGAGCATCTGTCGTATTCACAATCAATGGACTAGCCATGAGCATCTCCAAATAGATAAAGGGTAATAATAGCAGCTTTACGCCTGGTCAGGACCAATACGGTCATAGCTAAATTGCTGGCATAAACTGTTCGCACAATTTTTTTGCATTCAACACGCTATTAACACGCTGTTTTGCGTTAGCCCTATTTTTTTAACATCATAAAGCTGTTATATCACAGTCATAAACTTTCAAGACTTTCCCAATATGGGGGTTAGTCTGGCTTTTACAAGTATAAAAGCATTTGGCTACCAATACATATATCGCTGACAAACAATATCAGGATCGATCTGACATTGACATAGGACAAGGCATGAACCGCAGTTTACCCGAAGATAGCTTATTAGCCGCCATTGATTTAGGTTCCAACAGCTTTCACTTAGCGATTGCCCGCTTAGATCATGGCGAAGTCCGTCGTGTTGATAGCCTGTCAGAAAAAGTGCAACTCGGCGCTGGCTTTGATAAAGACAACAATCTCACTGTCGACGCGCAAGCACGAGCTCTCGCCTGTTTGGCGCGTTTTGCCCAGCGCTTGCAAGCCATTCCACTAAAACGGCTGCGTATTGTCGCCACCAATGCCTTACGCCAAGCCAATAACGCCAGTGCTTTTATCGAACAAGCCGAACGAATCCTAAAAAAGCGCATTGAGATTGTCGCTGGGCGCGAAGAAGCCCGCTTAATCTATCTAGGCGTCTCCCACACCATGGCTGATGCAGGACGGCGCTTGGTGGTCGATATTGGCGGCGGCTCGACGGAGTTTATTATTGGCGAAAATTTTGAACCTCTAGCCACTGAGTCGTTACAAATGGGCTGTGTCGCGTATACCCAACGCTTCTTTCAGGATGGCCATATCACTGCTAAAGCCATCGACAAAGCAACGATGGCTGCCCGTCAGGAAGTCATGGCTATTGCTAATCAGTATCGCGACTTAGGCTGGCAATCTGTCGTCGGCTCCAGCGGCACCATTAAAGCAGCCCGTCAAATTATGGCACAAAATGGTTGGACCGATAGCGACGGTTTTATGACTCGTGAAGGCTTAAAACTACTGAGAGAAAAAATTCTAAGCTTTAAACATGTAGCCGACTTAAATATCAACGGCTTGAAAGACGACCGACGCGCAATTCTGCCCGCTGGTTATGCCATTGTGCAGGCGGTTTTTGACGAATTAGAACTCGAAACAATGACCTACTCCGACGGCGCACTGCGTGAAGGTGTACTCTACGATATGCTTGGCCGCTTTAGCCATGAGGATATTCGCGACCGCAGCGCCCAAGCGTTGTTAGCACGCCATCACGTCGATAGTCAGCAAGCCCATCGCGTGGCTAAAACTGCCGAAATATTGTTGCAGCAAGTGATTTACCCTCTGCACTTGGATGAAGAAGATCAAGATTTATTGCGGCGCTCTGCCCTTTTGCACGAAATTGGTTTGGCAATATCACATAGCAGCTACCATAAGCACGGGGCATATTTAGTCCAATACTCCGATGTCGCAGGCTTCTCTCACGCCGACCAAGAAAAACTATCATTATTAGTCGGTTGTCATCGCCGTAAAGTGCGCGAGGAACAAAAACTGCAACTGATCAAAAGTGGCAGTTTGTCGCTATTTTATGTCTGTGTCTTGCTACGTTTAGCGGTATTGCTACACCATAGCCGCAGCGCTACACCACTACCCGACATTAAACTGTACAGTGACGGCCTGCAATTTACCCTACAGTTTCCTGAAGGCTGGCTGGCAACGCACCCATTAACACAAGCTGACTTAGATGAAGAATGTGACTATTTGCAGGCTTGGGGGATTGGCCTAACCGTAAAATAGGAATTGGCATGAGCAAATTACCTGCCTCAGTTGCCGCTTGGCAAACACGCGGTCACTACGTCCAAATAGCGGGCTTTGATATTTTTTATCGCGATATCGGCCCACGGAACTCCGATGCCGTATTATTGCTGCATGGTTTTCCGTCTAGCTCTTATGACTGGCACACCGTCATTCCGCTATTAGGTGATGATAAACGTATTATCTGCTTAGATTTTCTGGGCTTTGGCCTGTCATCTAAACCCAAGAACCACAGCTTTTCACTTTTTGAGCAAGCCGATATTGTTGAAATGTTAATTAAACAATTGGGCATCAAACGGGTCAAAATTATTGCTCATGATATGGGCACCAGCGTCACTTGCGAGTTATTGGCACGACGCGAGCGACAACTGTTACGCATGAGCATTCAATCAGTACTGCTGATGAACGGCAGTGTCCACATTGAATTGGCCCATCTAACACCATCGCAGCAAATGTTGCGCTCACCATTAGCCACTTTTTTTGCCCGTTTATCATCCAAACTGACGTTCAAAGCGCAATTAAAAAAGATTATTGCCAAACCTGTACTTAATGACGAGTTGGACGCAATGTGGGCGTTATTGTGTTATCGCCAAGGCAAAGCACGGTTAGCGCAAACCATTAGTTATATTGAAGAACGTTATCGTTTTGCTCATCGTTGGCTGCCGCCACTGACACGACTGGACATTCCGGTGTTGATTTTATGGGGCAAAAAAGACCCAGTCGCTGTAGCAGCTATTGCCGAGAAACTCACGCGCGAGATCCCAACGGCCAAATTACAATGGCTGCATCAATTAGGGCATTACCCGCAATTGGAAGATCCTGCGGCGGTCGCTGAAGCGGTTAATTTATTTTTGGGCTAAAATGAACATAAAAAAAGCAGACATTACGTCTGCTTTTTTATGTAAGCGGCTAACTTAGCCTAGAAGCTCAAACCAACACCTAAGTTAAAACCATCACCTTCATTATCGGGCTTATTGGTATTTTGCAGATCCGCTTTTAAGACGACACGGGGTTCAATCCAGTAATTGACACCAACATTGGTCTGTTTATCGTCATCTTTACCCACTGCATTGGCAGCCGTATTCCAGTCGTTATAACGGGCAAAGACGCCCACTTTGTCGTTGACACGGTAAGATGGCTCCACATAAAAACCTTGCATTTTGTCAGCGCCAATCGCCTTAGCAACATCGTTATCAATATCCCATTGCGTGAACAACGCGCGTACACCTACGCCCTGCCAATGCCAATCGGCGTGGGCTTCGAGCAAGGTTGCTGGTGCTTTACCGCCAACCAGCAAGTCTGTGCTTTGGGTAATATTGTCTTGGCGCTGCGCTGTGACGCCTAACTCCAAGCCATTGATACCATTATATTTAACGCGCAATGTGTACGCTAAGTCTTCAGCACGAGCGCCACCAAACTCTTGCCGGAACTCACGCAAGCCATCGGCACCGCCCAAAGCATTAACATCACCACGCAAACCATTATGGACGGCGAAATCTACCGCCAAACCTTCAGCAGGCAACGCACGCACCATCACGCCCTTCTCCCACCAGGTTGCCGGAATAATCAACTCTTCAACTGGGTTACGTTCCACGCCATAAAAGACGTTTGGTTCATGCGTTTCATTCAGCAAACCCACAGGAATTAAAAACTGGCCAATGTTCAACGACACCTTTGGATGCACTCGCCAATCAATAAAGGCTTGTTCGACCTCGGTTTCAATCTCAGTCGTATCAGCCGCGCCTTCAAACTCAAACTCACTATAGAAATGTAAGTCGTCGCTAAAAGCATGATTCAGCAAAATCACCGCACGATGCAAATGGATATTGTTTTTACCAATCGCCGCATCAGGCTCTTTAAAACTGTTGTAATGCACCTCACCATAAAAGCCGACATTGGTCGCGCTATTGACACTTCCAGTTACTTTACTTTGGTTTTCAACAGCAGATGCCAAGCTTTCTAGCTGGGCTTGTTGTGAGGCAATTTGCGCTTTTTGACGCGCCAACTCCGCACGCAAATCATCGACAGAATCAGCAAAAGCCATTGAATTAAAAGCAACAGCCAATGCAAGGCTAGTTAAAAGAGGACGTAACACAGGCGATACTCCACATAAAGAAAAAACAGATTATTAAGGCTGATAACCATCAGACAAGGTGTTTAAAAAAGCGACAATGGCATCGATTTCATGGTCACTGAGTTTAAGATTGCCCAGTTCATCATGATTGACCGTTGCCGGTACTTCGGCCTCACCCCAACGCTGTGGGTCAGTATCCCGAGTATTATAAAATTCAACTACTTGCCGTAAGGATGGGAAAACCCCATTGTGCATATAAGGCGCTGTTTTCGCGACATTACGCAAGCTGGCCACTTTAAACTTACCGCGTAACGCGGGGTCACTTACTGTCGTCATTAACGCATCATCAACAAAATCAGCGGCAAAAAAACGGCGATCAGGATTACGTGGCACGCCAATATTGTCGTAGGTAAAATCGGTAAATAACGTGGGTTGACTGCTAGTGCCCGCCATGACATGACAAGCCGCACAATTACCCTTATCAGCACGAATAAACAGGCTCATACCTTCGGTTTCTTGGGCGGTAAATTGAGCTTTGCCTTGTAAATACAAGTCGAACTTCGAACTGAATGGGCTGAATTCGGGCGTACGCTCAAACGCAGCGATGGCTTTTGCCACATTGTCGAACGCTTGGCTTTCTTGCCCCATATCCAACGAAGCACCACCAAACACTTCAAGAAAAAGATTGGCCGTCGGACTCGTGCGTAAACGCGAGATCACTTCATCAGCATTGGCGTTATTCATTTCTTTAGGGTTAAGAAACGGTTTTTGCGCCTGCTCTTCCAACGTATTAACGCGACCATCAAGGAATAAACCGCCAATCCATAAACCTTCTTCGCTATTAAACGCCAAGGTTGGAGTCAGCGCGTTATAAGCAATACTAGGTGTGTTGCGTGTGCCAAACAAACTCGGCTCCGAACCTTTGGAAACGGGAATAGTTTTATCAGGATCGGAAAAAGCGACGTTTTTGTCGTGGCACGTGCCACATGATTGATTTTGTTGACTCGACAATTGAGTGTCATTAAATAACGCTTCGCCTAAAGCAATCATTTTTGCGGGTGTAGGGTCGGTTGTCGTGGCTGCAGCCGAGCGACTATTCTGTTCAGGCAAACACCCGGCTAACGCCATTGCCAATAACGGGAAACTCAACCAACGCGCTATCATAAGCCACCACCTTACAAATCATAAGCCTAATGATAATCGTTATCATTAGCCTTTGTAAAGCACGCATACGCAACAAAAAAGGCCAGCGTTAATGGCTGACCTTTGATTAGAAAAGTATGTCGTTATATCTTAGCCAGTTTCTCCAGCAACACATTTTGTGATTGATACGGCGCGGCTTGAGCTGTCTGCACGCGCACCCATGAACCATCTGCTTGCAGTTCCCATGCTAATTGATTATCGGCAAGATAATTTAACAAACCATCTTTATAGATCCGTTTTTTTAATACAGGATCATCAACGGGGAAACACGCTTCAACCCGAGAAAATAAGTTTCTATCCATCCAGTCGGCACTGGAGCAATAAATTTTCAAATCACCATCATTAGAAAAACAAAACACTCGTGTGTGCTCTAAAAAGCGACCAACAATTGAACGGACATGAATATTCTCCGAAATGCCTTTTAGATTGGGCCTTAAACAACAAATCGAACGTATAATCAAATCCACTTTGACGCCCGCCATTGATGCTCTATACAACGCTTGCATAAGCTGCTTTTCGGTTAAGGCATTGACTTTGATAATAATATGCGCAGGCTTACCTGCTTTGGCAAATTGAATTTCTTGCTCGATAGAAGCCATCAATTGCGCATGTAGCGTAAATGGCGCGTGGAGTAATTTCTTTAATTTAGCCGTTTTGCCCATGCCCGTCAGTTCTTGAAAGATTTTATGGACGTCTTCGCACAGATCGGCATTGGCACTCATCAAGCCATAATCGGTATAAATACGTGCGGTTACGGCATGATAATTTCCAGTCCCCAAATGCACATAACGATGCAGTTTATTATCTTCGCGACGCACCACCAGAATCATTTTGGCATGGGTCTTATAACCGACAATACCATACACCACGATCGCACCCGCCTCCTGCAATTTATTAGCAACGGCAATATTGGACTCTTCATCAAAACGCGCTCGTAACTCAATAACGGCAGTCACCTCTTTACCGTTACGCGCCGCTTCAGACAGAATTTGGACAATTTCAGAATCCGCACCCGTTCTATACAGAGTCTGCTTAATGGCTAGTACTTGCGGATCGTGTGCCGCTTCACGCAAAAAATTAATCACTGGATTAAAAGACTCAAACGGATGATGCAATAATACATCCTGTTTTTTCAGTGCTTCAAAGACACTTTCTGACTTCTGCAAAATTGTCGGTGTGGTCGGCGTGAATGGCACATAACGCAAACGCGGCCGATTAAAATTAGACAACAAACGCGCTAAATTGACCGGCCCATTAACACGATATAACGCATCTTCTTTCAGGTTAAATTTGCGCAACAAATAATCAATAATCAGGCGCGGGCAATTATCTGTTACCTCTAAACGCACCGCTTTACCAAAGCGACGCGAAAATAACCCACCCTTTAACGCTAACGCCAAATCATCCGCATCTTCATCGACCGTTAAGTCGGCATTACGCGTCACCCTAAATTGATAGCAACCTGTTGCCACCATGCCTGGAAATAGCTCAGTAACATGCTCATGAATAATGGCGGATAACAACACGTGCTGATCGCCGCCATTAGTTAACTCATCGGGCAACCGGACAACACGAGGCAAAGACCGAGGTGCCGGCACTACGGCAAGCGAAATTTGACGGCCAAAAGCATCTTTGCCTTCTAAAGAGACAATAAAATTAAGACTTTTATTCACTAAGCGAGGAAAGGGATGCGCAGGATCAAGGCTAATTGGCGTTAATACCGGCAATACTTGCTCACGGAAATACTGTTTTACCCAAGCGGCCTGCACTTCATTGAGCTCATCACGCTTCAAGAAACGGATATTTTCAGCGGCCAGCGCAGGCAATAAATCCTCATTTAAAATACGATATTGTTTTTCAACGGCGCGATGACAGATATCAGAAATTTTCTTCAGGACATCTTGTACCAGCATGCCATCCGAGGAAGTAATCGCCTGATCAAATAATAACTGCTGTAATAAACCCGCCACCCGAATTTCAAAAAACTCATCTAAATTGCGACTAAAAATCAATAAAAAATTCAAACGCTCCAACAATGGGTGTAAAGGATCAACAGCTTGCTCCAGGACACGCAAATGGAAATCCAAAATACTCAGCTCACGGTTTAAATAATAATCAGGATTATTTAGATCAATAACAGGTTCAGCAACCATGATGCAGATTCTCAAATTAACAACGTTTCATTGAATAAAAAAATAATGACAGTAAGATGACAATCGCGCCCAACACTGATCACCCGAGATGCTCACAGTAGCGGCAAACAAAAACTTAAGGGAAATCCGCGTAATACATACGTCGTTGAATAATACGTGCTTTTCGCAATAAACGACGATCATAGCGATTCTTATCATAATAACGAGGATTTGGCACCATCGCCGCTAGCTTGGCGGAGTCGGCCGCCGTCAAATAAATAGCGCTTTTTTTATAATAATGTCTAGCCGCCGCTTCTGCACCAAAGACGCCATTACCCCATTCAATTACATTAAGATAAATCTCAAATATCCGTTTTTTACTCATCATTTGTTCCATCATCACCGTAATTGCAGCTTCTTCGAGCTTACGCCACGGCGTCTTTTTCCCAGACAGAAACAAATTTTTTGCCAACTGTTGGGAAATGGTTGAGCCTCCCGCAACAATTTTGCCTTTTTTGAGGTTTTTTTCCCACGCGTTTTGAATACCTTCCCAATCAAAACCATCATGATCCAAGAATCTTGCATCCTCGGAAGCAATCAACGCGCGCTTTAATGTCGGTGAAATTTGATCGTAGGAAATCCAGCGGTGCTTTAGCTCGGCGTCAGGATCTTTACTTTGTAGGACTTCGAGTTGGGTATCCATAAAAGAGCTAGTTTCAGGATTATGATCAATCCACCAACACACATGGGCAAACAACCACAATTGATAAAGAACAAACAATACAATCAGGGACAGCAAAAATCGTCCAACAAACACACGTAGAGTCATCGGAGTTAATTATCCATAGAAGTCACGCAGGATGTTGCTATCAACGATTAATCGCTGAGATATTGACTTGATTCACATCAGCACTAATGATGGTAATGCTATTACCAAAAAACGAATCGGCTTTTCTCAATACATTTAAGCTTGCATCACTCATTTGATCCGACTGCTCTTCGGCACTATTTAATTTTAATGCGGGTGCTTTGGCTGCCAAACTATTTGCAACCTGCAACTCAGGATCGGGACTGGAGTCCAGTCTAAAACTATCTGTGATGGCGGCTTCTTCCAAACTATTAACCTCTAAAGGTTTCAGTGGAAAGCTTTGAGCCGTTGTCCGATTGTAACGTAATGGTTCATGATAAACGGGATGCATAAACTTTTTTGCAGCTTCGATCGCCATCTCTAGGCTTTCTGGGCCTGTAATGATCAATGGCGGGACATAAATATCAATCGTTGAATCCATTTCTGGCGATTTGACGGGCATTGTACTGACTTTAGCAGGCGCATCAGCTGTCTGAATATTGATCATGATGGAGTCAGCAAATTTCTTTTCTAACTCTAATTGTTTTTTATAAGCATACATCGCCGCCAGAAACTCATTGTAGTTAGCGTAGTTTTCTAAACGGGGACGTGCAGGAGTATCTTCAGCAAATGCAGGCAATGCCAGTGTAACAACCAGTCCTATTGAGCAAAGGGCCAACAGCAAACGATTAACTAGCATGGATGCCTTCCTATGAATAACACAGACTCGCGTTATCATTTTTGTCATATTAATAGTGAGAAATGTAGCAGAACAGATGCTCACTCACAATGTCATCCTTGACAAATGACGATTATCGCTCAATTTACTGAGATTTCATGAATATAAGGGTACTGGATTTTTTGGTAAAGCGGCTCACCAATCACCTTACGCAAACCTTTAAGGGTGTTATACGGATGTTCTTGAATCAAAAAATTGACCGCACCTGCTGGTACATTTCCACCCGGATCAGCATGCCCAGACATTGTCACTTCGACCATACCATTGGCTAGCGGCTTAAACATCCAGAAGCCTTGAACAAGCGGCATACGTAAACAACATGCTTTGACAGGGTAACTAGCAGCATCAGGCGATTCATTGCTATCAATGCGAACTTTACCACTAGTGGCATCCTGGCTGATTCGAACATCAACCAAGGCTTCGCGATCGCTGAAAGGCCAAGGAAAATCGGTAATCACTCTAATGGTAAAAAGGTGTTCAGCATCGTCACGCTTCAGAATATCTATCGCACTAGTACGATAAAGCCAACGATTAGCATTTTTGGTATCGGTAATAAGGCCTACTAGTCCAGCTAACGAACTTTTGACCACCGTCACGGCTTTGAAACCACGCAACTCGCTATTAGGAACAACATAAGTCCAGATTTTAATACCTTTTTTATCAACGACCAGTTTTAAATCTGAAGGCGTATCATCCGCCCAAACCATGGAAGTAAAACATAAAAAAGCAATCACAAAGGGGGCGAACCAACGCATAAAACTTACATCGCTCTTAAGAAAGAAAATTAGGTTAATCCAATTACATCTAGCACTGCCGCCCCTAATAGCTATAACGGCGCGCCATTCTATCGCATTTTTGCATATAGAGAATTGGCGATAAACGCCATTACACTCAAAAACAGACCAACGATTGCGCCATACAGGTGGGCTTGAACTAATACATGCCCCCCAATAATATCCGCAGTCAAAGATATACCCTGCCCAAAGTTTTCCGTCAGTAGCTTTAATGTGACCAGCAACATCAGCAAGATGGCTGTATTACGCTCTTTGGTTTGTCTCAGTAACCGCAAAGCGCCCACCACATATACCGAGTGGATAACACCCGACAGACCAACATAAAGCCGCACTTGCGGCAAAAAACAATAAATCATGATGCTAATTGCCAGTGCGCTGACCAGTAAAACTACTAGCCACCACCACGCAGAACAGAGATCATCAAACAACGCTAACACTAAGCCGATGCCAAGCATATTCAACAATAGATGAATGGCATTAAGGTGAACGAAATGACCTGTTATTAACAGCCAATAGTGCCCTTTCTCGATCGCTTGACGATCAAAAGCCAGAGTCCGACTACCAACCTGTTGATTTATCAGCATTATCAACCATAAAGCCAACAGCAACACCCATATGCTACGTCTCATACTTACCCCAGAAACAAAAGCCGACACGGACGTCGGCTTTTGTATCATGCCTGAGCTTAGATGGCGTAAAAGAACAACGGACCATAGGCAACTAAAACCAATCCTACCGCCATTACCATAACCGGTAATAACCAACGCTCATATTTGTAATAGAAAGAAAGGTGGCTAACCTCGGCATCCGCAGCCGCCATTTCTTTTTCTCCCACCACTTGCCTTGCCAACAACTGGTTCAACGCAACAGGAGGAGATAAATAACCCAACTCAAATGCGGTTAAAACAATCATCCAGAAATGAATAGGATCTATACCATTTTTGTAGGCAATCGGCGCAACCGTGGCAGACACTAGAATAACAGCGCCAAAAGGGTCCATGACCATACCAACAAACACCAGCAAACCAACCAGCAAGGTGACGGCCAGCCAAATATTGCCAAACGTCTCGGGTACATTGTCCATAATACCTGAACGCTCAATCACTCCACCAACACTGACCGACAGCGCCATTAACATAATCAGAGCGCCAATATGACCAATAGTGTCATTGGTAGCCGTGCGTATACCTTCCTCGAAACCAATTCTACGCTCAGCCACCTCGCCTTCGACCAAGACTCTAGGTGCTCGACGAATTTTATCAAAAGCCACAACGGCCAACATAATAAAAGGCAAAATCATTGGAGCGGTAAACTCATCGAGCTTGGTATCGAGTAAATACCGATAAACGACTACGACTGTAAATGTAATGACGATATATGGCGAGACAGGGACAAACGCTTGCGCCGATAATGGCAACGCATCTGAAATTTTTGCCAACTTGAATTTTTCTTTGGCGATAATAAGCGAGGTCATCAAAAATAGCGTCGAGGTCAAAAAGAATACTTTGACGCCCCAGCCATACAATAACGATGTCGTTACCTCCTTATTTAATGCGGCAATCACAACTACTAGTAGGCAAGGACTCAGCACGACACCCAATGAACCCGACATGGCTGTCGCCGCTAGGGCATATTGACGACGCGCACCTGAAGCATAAACCTCACGATAAATCACAGCACCTGCGGCAATCACAAAAATGCCTGAAGCACCGGTATAGGCGGTAGGGATAGCGGCGGCAACAAGAATAATATAAGTCAGCACTTCGGGTGAAAACTTCCACGGACGGACAATATTTAAAAACAAATCAACAACACGTGTTTGTTTCAATAGCATGCCTACCCATATATATAGCGCTAAATTCAGGAATACCCCTGAAAGCTCCATCATTTGCCCTAAGTAAATCGCTAAACCCGCATAATGCTGTTGAAGAAGAAAATTAAAGCCTGAGATCATGGCCATAAAGGCATAGAGAGGCACTGACAACAGCGCCATCCCGATACTGCCGCCAGCAATAGCATCTTTAGGTGGTGTAAATAATTGTTTTGCGCTTACCAGTGCCGCTACCGCAAATAAAATAACCCACAAATAATTTATGATGGGGTGGTCTATCGGAATACCCGAACTGACTTGTAACTTCCAATATGCTAGTGACGAGGCCAGTAATAACATATTGCCAATCAACATCGCCGTTGAATAGACTTTGAAGTCGGTGCGCGTACTTGGTGGACGCAAAGCAATATGATGCAAGCCGAGTGTTGTTGTTGTTGCCGCTATCGCCACCATCCACAATAAAATAACAGAACGATTCTCGGTTCCGAATTTAAAAACAGCGAAAAATGCCGTTTCAAACGTCCGATAAGCTTTTACAAAGGGGGTGATATGTTGCGTAATGTTATGATATGCCTTAACTTTTTCGCCACATAACGTCCGCGCCATTGTCAGTGATTGGCGGATCGCATTGGGGTCGACAGGATCATCGGCAAAAATTGAATCAATGTCGTTCGTTGGCGCATTTGTTTTTGCCAAGCGTTGTTGTAATAGCGCCTCAACATCGGCATTAGGATCACATGTTGGCATGGCCATATCAGCACGTAGCATAAAGTACTGCACACCTGCCGCAGGATCGCCAAATATTTTTTCGCCCATGCGCAATAACTGGCCGTGAATCATTTCACCCGTGCCAATGATTAATGTCAGCATCAGTAAAACAAAAACAGGCAAACTTGAGAACCACTCCAACCAGGTGCGATTCAGAAACACAGGTTTATTATTCATTTTATTCCTGCTTTATCGTTTTTTATAAAATTGTTATTGCGGCAGCTTTAGACTGCCGCTTACGCCCATGAGACGCTTACCGTCAAACTAGCACGCCGTTGACTATTAACAATTGGCTGACTATACACAACTTTTCTTCGAAAATGCCATTTTCACAGCTTGTCATAAAAACAAAAAACCGACACTAGGTCGGTTCTTGTTTAACTCTGTCGTTTTTTTACTTGGCGTAGAAGAACAACGGTCCATAAGCAACGATTAGCATACCAATCGTCATCACAATGACCGGTAAATTCCAGCGCTCATAGCGACGATAGAACGCTAAATGTTTAACTTCCGCATCTGCTTTAAGAATATCGGCCTCACCAATCACTTGCCGCGTCAATAACTGGTTCAACGCAACGGGCGGTAGCAAATAACCTAATTCAAACGCGACCAAAACCATCATCCAGAAGTGTACAGGGTCAATTCCATTATGATATGCAATCGGAGCCAGAGTACCAGACACCAAAATAACGGCACCAAACGGATCCATAACCATACCGAGTAATACTTTAACGATCACCAAGAATGTCATTGCCACCCAGATATTGGCAAAGTGCTGTGGTGCATAGTCCATCAAACCAGAGCGTTCAACAAAACCACCCACACACAATGACATCGCCATCAACATAATCAAAGCGCCAATATGGCCAATGGTATCGTTAGTAGCCACACGCACAGCCTCTTCGAAACCGATCCGACGTTCAGAACCATCAGTTGGCGGAGGAACATCGGTATTCGTCAATGCATTAACAGCAGGCTCACGACGAATTTTATCAAACCAGACTATTGCCAACAGAATAAACGGCAAAATCATTGAAGAGGTGAATTCATCAAGCTTGGTATCGAGCACGAAGCGATAGAAACCAACCACAATCATAACAATAACGATATAGGGGGCAACATGACCAAAAGCACGCGCAGAACCAGGTAATGCTACGGCAGGCTTTGCCAACTTGAATTTATCTTTAGCGGTAATGAGCGACACAATCAGGAATAACGTTGAAGTCAAGAAGAAAACGTGTGTACCCCATTCGTACAGAATAGTTGTAGTCACTTCTTTGTTCATTGCCGCAATAACCACAACCAGCAAACACGGATGCACAACAACACCCAAAGAACCTGACATCGCCGTGGCTGCTAAGGAATACTGACGTGACGCACCTGAGTTCAACACTTCGCGATAAATAACCGCACCAGCGGCGATAACAAAGATACCTGAAGCGCCTGTGTACGCCGTTGGGATAGCTGCTGCCAACAAAATAATGTAAGTCAGCACTTCTGGTGAAAACTTCCATGGACGGAAGATATTCAGGAACAAATCGACAACACGAGTTTGTTTTAACAACATACCACACCAAATATAGAGCGACAGGTTCAAGAAAATCCCTGACAACTCTTTCATTTGGCCCAAATAAATCGCCAAACCAGAATAGTGTTGTAATGTTAAAAAGAATGTTCCCGTAATCATTGCCATCGAAGCAAAAATGGGTACTGACAACAATGCCGCACCAAGACTACCACCCTCTTCTGCTGTCGCCGGTGGGGTAAAAAATTGTTTGATACTGGTGATAATCAGAATTGTAAATAATGTTCCCCAGAGATAATCAATAATGGGGTGTTCGATCGGTAGGTTCGAAGAGCGCTCAAGGAACCAATAAGAGATAGTTGATGCCAGCAACAAGGTACTAGCAATAATCATGGCTACGGAATAGACCTTATAATCCATGCGGGTGCGTGGCGGACGCAAGGCAATATGATGCATGCCCAACGTAGTCGTTACTGCCGCAATGGCCACCATCAAAATAAGGATAACCGAACGATTTTCAGTACCAAAATGGAAAATACCGAAAAAAGCTGTTTCCACAGCACGGTATGCCTTCAGTGCAGGAGTGATATGCTGGCTAAGACTCGTATAAGCCTTATGTTTATCAACACATAGATCGCGTGCAGTGATTAAAGACTGACGAGCGGCTTCAGGATCAACGACATCATCGGCAAACAAGGAGTCAATATCACTTGCTGGGGCTGATGATGCAGCTGTTTGCTTTTGTAGCTCTGCCTCGATATCAGGATTAGGATCACAGTCAGGTTTGACAGGATCCGCACGCAACATAAAGTACTGAACTCCTGTCGTGGGATCCCCAAAAAAATGTTCACCCATTCGCAGCAATTGGCCGTGGATCATTTCCCCCGTACCAATTACCAAGGTCAAAATGAGCAACATAAAAACAGGCAGGCTCGACAACCACTCTTGGGCAGAGCGGTTAAACAATACAGGTTTATGATTCATGCTTTCATGCTTCTTGTTAACTGTAGTCCTAATTCACATTATCGTTAAGTAGATCAGCGACCTTCTCGACGTAATGCACACACCATGCGGGCAACATTGCCAGCCTCTTCAACAACTCAGAGCGTAGCTACACAACAGCACCAGGTAACGTGATAACCGTCATACTCGCTCTATTTATTGATGATTTTTTATACGCACCATTGCGCTTGCACATTTTTTTTAAAAATTAACTTGTAAAACCATTATGCCACTAAGGTGATTTATTCCTGATTGTCACTGCATTCAGCTTCGGCTGGAGCATACTGACAACGTACTTTTTTTAATAACGACATCATCCGTTTGTCATAAGTTCCATTTTTCGTCAAATCAATACGCGCCGTTCGCATCATAGCGATATAACGTGGCCTATCGGCATCAGGAATATGCATCCAATACTTCGGATCAACGTCATGTTCATAGCGCTTAACAATAGCAATAGTTCGGTCGAATTGGCTTGATAAATACTGTCGAGATTTTTGTCCAAAGCCGTCAGGAAAACTATCCTTTCTTAACACGACTTGCAACGATACCTGAGCTAATAAAAAATCAGGAATACCGCCTCGCACACCCAAACCGCGATATAACTCTAACGGCCGATACGCCGTAGCCGGAGCGACAATAATATCAACGACACCATTGTTAAATTTCTGGCCAAAATTAGTAATATCTGATGGTACGGCTTGAGCGCCAATACCACGGATTAATTGAGATTGAGATTTATCATAATCAAAAATTGCAATCTTCTTGCCTGCTAACTTTCCGACTTCGTCGATAGAGCGATCATTGACAAAGAAATAAGCTGACCCCATCGGAATCAAGCCAGCAATCTCGTATTGACCTTGACTCATAAGCGAAGCGGCTTTCGGTGAGCTCAGTGTTGAGATCACTGTTTTAAGGTGATCATAGGATGGAATAGTGCCGACAGACTCTAAACTACCCGTAAACGAATTAAACGGACGAGCGCGCAGTCCGGTAATGACAGCACCATCGCACTGACCCACACGAAAATCTTCGGTAGCAATTTTTTCGTCGCTATACGCCCTTAGCTTGAGGTCTACACCCCATTGTGCCGCCGCAATACGATAATCCTTCATCAGTGCATAATTATCACCATTAGCACCCATTAAATCCCATACGCACAAAGTGCGCTGTGTCGTGGCATCAGCAAACGCTACTGATGCCAACACAGAGAGAGCAATAAGAAGAATACGTCTTAAATACGGCAACATAATAAGGCTAACTCAACTTAGAGCAGATCATCAATCGAAACACCTGTACTTTCAGCAGAAGGCTTGTCATCCCAGAACTTGGTATAGCCATCTTCAGGCGTCCGTGTCCCTGTTTTTTCTGTCCAATAACGATCAGAGATGGTTTGCACCATCATGCTACCCATTGCATCCAATAAACGATATTTAGGGTTAACTGCCATATTGCTAGAGGCACCAAAGGTCTTCAAAGCATCACGCAATAACGCTTCGTCGCCTTTTGCCTGCGCTGATAAAGCATAAATAGCATGTGCTAACCGCACCCCTTTACGCTCACCCACACGAGTAGAGTCTTTCATCACGGTGAAGGGGTCAGGTTTGCCTTCGCTAGCACCCGGCAACAATGACCATACCGCTGCACGCGTTGCCATTGGCACGCCCCAATATTCGGCATTATCCAAACAAGCCATACCACGCTCAACAACCGCAGCAACGTCCTTAGGTACGCCAACCACACCTTGAGCAGCAATATCATTCACAACAGCTTGGATACCTGAAGCCATGCCTACCAAATAGACTAGCTTATCGAAATCTTCATGAAGTTTAGGGCAGGAAGCACCTATTTTGAAATTAAACTCTTTTTCATAACGCTCAACAAAACGACGATAGGCCTCTTGTTGACGGCGAGCAGCAACTGCAGCCCAACGTTTTTGAGCAATACGCGCATCTTGAGCTTCTTCAATCAT
Source organism: Moraxellaceae bacterium (assembly GCA_947373945.1). GTDB lineage: Bacteria > Pseudomonadota > Gammaproteobacteria > Pseudomonadales > Moraxellaceae > Agitococcus. The sequence goes on along the minus strand of CANBZV010000003.1, from coordinate 20,605 downwards.
GTTGGAGCGTGAAGCGCGCAAATAGCGTAGTTCATTTTCTAAAGCACGATCTTCAGCACATAAGCCCGCTGCCACATACATAAATACGGCTAATTTTGCTGGATCAGCCCCCATTCCTTGCGTAGCAAGAATTAGTGGCGTCAGTGACTCACCAGAGGCACATGCCATTGGCGCATCATCTAATTGCAAAATGGGAGGTACAATATAATTTTCGCTAAAGGATAAGGCTATGTTTGCACCGCCTTTAACTACTTGCGAACACCCTGATAATAGCGTTTGCGCTCCAATCACGGAGCAAATCACACCTAAACGTAGGTAGTGCGAAAAATTCATGCCCTATCTCCTGGACTTGTTGTTTTTAACTTGCGCTTTAGCACTCAACAATAACACTAAGATTCTTGTTTCACCAAGCCATGTTATATTTTTTGACTTATAAATCAGTGAACAGCATTAAGGCTATCATGATGTCACGACAGCTGGCCATCGTGACGCATTCACCTTATAACTTAGACATCCTTGTCAAACACGTCAATTACTCGGCGGCAACATCTTTCATTGACAATTTAATACGGCCGCGTTGATCAACATCCATGACACGAACTTTAACAATTTGGCCTTCTTTCAAATAATCACTGACGTTTTCAACACGCTGGCTCGTGATTTGCGAAATATGAACCAAGCCATCTGTACCCGGCATAATGGTTACAAAAGCGCCAAAATCGACAACTTTGGATACTAAACCATCATAAACCGCGCCCACTTCCACTTCGGCAGTGATCGCCTGTACTTTGGCTAAAGCTGCTTGAGTTGCACCTTTCGTTTCGCCATAAATGCGAACAAAACCGTTATCTTCAATATCAATAGTCGCTTTGGTTTCTTCACAGATAGCACGAATTGTTGCGCCGCCTTTACCAATCACATCACGGATTTTCTCGGGATTGATTTGGATGGTGGCATAGGTAGGGGCATGAATACTGACATCTGCACGAGCTGTCAACAACACTTCATTCATTGCAGCCAAAATATGCAAACGGCCTGCGCGCGCTTGATTCAGTGCCACTTCCATAATTTCTTCGGTAATACCTTCAATTTTGATATCCATCTGCAAGGCAGTAATACCATTGGCGCTACCCGCCACTTTGAAGTCCATATCACCTAAATGATCTTCGTCGCCCAAAATATCGGACAGGACAGCAAAACGATCACCTTCTTTTACCAAGCCCATCGCGATACCGGCAACAGGCGCTTTTAACGGCACGCCCGCATCCATTAACGCTAAGGAAGCACCACAAACCGAAGCCATGGAAGAGGAACCGTTCGACTCCGTGATATCAGAAACGACACGAATAGCGTACGGGAATTTTTCAGCCGCAGGCAACATGGGGTAAACACCACGACGCGCTAAACGGCCATGACCTATTTCACGACGTTTAGGGCCAGTCTCACGACCGGTTTCACCAACGGAATATGCTGGGAAGTTGTAATGCAACATGAAGTTGTCAGTAAATGAACCTTCCAGAGCATCAACCATTAACGCATCACGTGTACCACCGAGGGTTGCGGTAACCAAAGCCTGTGTTTCGCCACGAGTGAACAATGCCGAACCGTGGACACGTGGCAAAATACCAACTTGTACATCAAGGGCACGAACCGTATCGAGGTTACGACCATCAATACGTGGCTTGCCGCTCAAGATATTGTCACGAACAGTGCGGTATTTTAAATCTTCAAATGCTGTGTCGACGTCGTCGGCAGAGAACTCAGCACCTTCAACAGCAAACTGAGCCAAAGCTTGCTTTTTGATTTCATCTAAACGGCTATAACGGCTATGTTTTTCAACAATGGTATAAGCTTCAGATATAGACTGAGCATAAGCATCAGCCAAACCAGCCTTCAGCGTTTGATTCGCTTCAGGAGCTTGCCATGTTGACGCAGCTGTATTGACTTCAGCAGCGAAAGCTTTAATCGCTTCGATCGCAACTTGCATTTCTTCGTGACCAAACAATACTGCACCGAGCATTTGATCTTCACTAAGTTCTTTAGCTTCGGACTCAACCATTAATACGGCGCTGTCTGTACCAGCAACAACCAAATCCAAATCAGATGTCGCCAATTCTTTGAACGTTGGGTTCAGAATATATTCGCCATCAATATAACCGACGCGTGCACCAGCGATTGGGCCTTTGAAGGGAATACCAGCAATGCTTAATGCGGCTGATGTCCCGAGCATAGCGGCGATATCAGTATCCAGTTCGCGATCAGTTGATACGACGGTTGCAGTGACCTGAACTTCGTTATAAAAGCCTTCTGGGAATAACGGACGAATTGGACGGTCAATCAGACGCGACGTTAAGGTTTCTTTTTCACTAGCACGGCCTTCACGCTTGAAGTAGCCACCAGGAATACGGCCAGCCGCATAGGTCTTTTCTTGATAGTTAACGGTCAAAGGAAAGAAATCCTGACCCGCTTTCGCAGTTTTTGCCGCAACAACAGCCACCAAGACACTAACGCCACCCATCGTGACAAATACAGTGTTGGCTTGACGCGCGATACGACCAGTTTCAAGAACAACAGTATGACGACCGAATTGAAACTCTTTTTTGACGATATTAAACATACAGTGAAAACTCCAGCATTTCTAATTAGGGCTTACTTAAGCCCCATTTATCTATGGAGGCCACTAAGAGTTGAGCAACAACAAACCCAAGTCTTAGTAGCCTCTCCATAACCAATAGGAAACAACGAAAACGAAGGGGAGCAAAAGCTCCCCTTCATCGGCACTTAGCGACGCAGACCTAGAGCCTGAATCAACGCAGCGTAGCGTGAGCTATCTTTGCGATTCAAGTAATCCAGTAAACTACGACGTTGGTTAACCATACGAATCAAACCACGACGAGAGTGGTGATCGTGTTTGTGTGCTTTAAAGTGTGATTGCAAGTCGTCAATTTGAGCAGACAACAAAGCAACTTGAACTTCAGGTGAGCCAGTATCAGCTTCACCACGGGCAAATTTCGCCATAATAGCGGCTTTATCAGCAACTGTTAGTGCCATGATTTTCTCCATGAGATGCGCTAAAAAACACGCATAGCCGTGCATCTCTACAGCTAGCGCGCGGGGTATTTTATCTTGTCATTGGCTAATGTGCTATGACTTATTTGGCTTATTCACCACAGGTCTTGGTCAAGGCTATTGGCAGCATTCTAATGAATGCCTTATCTGTAAACACAGTAACAATTGTCATATCTGACGTATAAACCACGCCTACTGCTTTGACTTTAATAGTCGCTTTGGTGCCAATAAACCATCATTATTCATTTGTCCCAAACCTAAAAACCGCTGCTCAGCATCAAAGATTAAGACTTCTTCAACAGGTAAGCCGTTCACCTGCACCGGATTACCATGCATCAAGTAATACGTGCTCGTGTCACTGAGGGTAATTTTAGGTTTATCCGCCATTGCCGCCCAAGGTGGCAACAATAATGCATCCAAGACCTCAAAACCCTGCTCAGCAAGCTGACGCAAGTCATCCAAACCTAAGTTTTCTTGCAACTGGAATGGGCCACTGGCAAGTCGTCTTAACTCGACCACATGCGCACCACAGCCTATAGCTTCGCCAATATCTTCGACCAGATTACGAATATATGTACCTTTACTACAGGCAACCTCGAGTTCCCAAAACAACGGCTCGATTTTTAATAATTCAAGGCGGTAAATCTGAATTGTTCGTGCTTCGCGTTCAACTTCAATGCCTTGTCGCGCCAACTCATATAATGGCCGACCATCTTTTTTCAATGCCGAATACATGGACGGCACTTGTTTTAATTCACCGCGAAATTGCGCCAGCACCTTTTCAATGTCGGCAGCGCTTAACTCCGGAACAGGACGTTCACTGATAATGTCGCCTTCTGCATCTGCGGTCGTCGTTTTTTGCCCTAAACGCATTTTGGTACGATAAACCTTATCGGCATCTAGCAAATGCTGCGAATACTTGGTCGCTTCGCCAAAACAGATAGGCAACAAGCCTGTTGCCAAGGGGTCTAGACTACCGGTATGGCCGGCTTTTTCAGCATTATACAAACGTTTGACATGCTGCAAGGCGTGATTCGAGGTCATACCGAGCGGTTTATCGAGCAGAATAATGCCATCAATGGAGCGGCGAATTTTTTTGACTTGTTTCACTATAGCCATTTAAGAGTTCAACATGAGGTAAGCGCTAGAGGCTTGAAAGAGCGGAAGAAGGACTAACACATCAACACTATTTTTAATCTAATGGCAGAATCACACCGAACTTGCGCACTTATAGCAGCAAGATCGATGCACTTACACTAATGGCTCATCTGCCTCAGGAATTTGCTGGCTTTGCACGGCTTCATCTTCGGTGATGGCTTGATTAATCAAGACCGCCATACGATTGGCACGCATGATCACTTCATCATAATGAAAACGTAAGCGCGGAATCATCCGAATTTGCAAACTTTTACCCAAGGCGCCACGCAAAAAGCCCGCTGCATTATTTAATACAGCCAAACTTGGCGCGTAATCAACATCTAATTCTTTGCCCAGCACAGTCACATACACTTCAGCATAGCCCATGTCTTTACTGACTTTCACAGCAGAAACAGTCACCATGCCTAAACGTGGGTCTTTTAACTCTGAACGAATTAAACCAGCGATTTCGCGCTGAATTTGATCCGCTAAACGTTGCATACGTTGGCTCACACAGCCCTCTCTAGCTTCAGCTCAGCATATCCCCTCCCCCGCTTTGAGGGAGGAGCGGCCAACTTACAAAGTACGTTTGATGTGTTGAACTTCGTAGACTTCAATTTTATCGCCGACACGAATATCGTTGTAGCCTTTAACAGCCATACCACATTCCATGCCATGACGCACTTCTTGCAAGTCATCTTTGAAGCGACGTAACGATTCCAATTCACCTTGGAATACGACAACTTCATCACGCAACACACGAATAGGCTTGTGACGGTAAACAATACCTTCCAAAACCATACAGCCCGCCGCCGCACCAAAACGTGAGGAACGGAACACTTCGCGCACTTGCGCCACACCGAGAATATTTTCACGACGCTCTGGTGACAACAAGCCGGACATGGCATCGCGAACATCATCAATCATTTCATAGATAATGCTGTAGTAACGCAGATCAATTTCGTCTTGTTGGCATTTTGCACGGGCAGCATTATCGGCACGGACATTAAAGCCCAAGACGACAGCACCGGTAGACTCAGCCAAGGTCACATCAGACTCAGTAATCGCACCAACACCCGAACTGATAATACGAACACGCACATCTTCAGTAGACAAATCATTCAATGCTTGAGTGATTGCTTCTAAGGAGCCGCGTACGTCAGTTTTCAGTACAATGTTGACGGAAGGCGCTTCTTGTTTACCCATTGTCGCCAATAAGTTCTCAAGCTTCATGCCTTGCTGACGTTCAAGTTTGATTTGACGCTCTTTGTTCGAACGGAACTCAGCGACTTCACGGGCTTTACGCTCGTCATCCACGACCATGAATTCGTCGCCAGCGTTAGGCGCTTCAGGCAAACCTAAAATTTCAACCGGAATCGAAGGACCAGCCGAAGTTGTCGGCAAGCCATTTTCATCGGTCATGGCACGAACACGGCCATAATACTGACCGGCAAGCACTAAATCACCGCTACGCAATGTGCCTTTTTGTACCAGTACACTAGCAACCGCACCGCGACCTTTATCAATACGCGCTTCAATAACCACGCCTTGAGCAGCACCTAACTCAACCGCAGTCAATTCAAGCAATTCTGCCTGGTTTTGAATCGCTTCCAGTAACGCATCAATACCTAAACCAGTATGTGCCGAAACCTTCACAATTTGGGTATCGCCGCCCCATTCTTCAGGAACAACGTGTTTCACGGACAATTCATGCATAACACGATCGGTGTCAGCAGAGGCTTTATCCATTTTGTTGATGGCAACAATTAACGGCACACCCGCCGCACGCGCATGGTCAATTGCTTCTGCCGTTTGTGGCATCACGCCATCATCAGCAGCAACAACCAGCACGACAATATCTGTTGCCTTGGCACCACGAGCACGCATCGACGTAAACGCAGCGTGGCCTGGAGTATCAAGGAAGGTAATCACACCACGAGGAGTAGTGACATGATACGCGCCGATATGTTGGGTAATACCGCCCGCTTCACCTGCCGCTACTTTGGCACGACGAATATAGTCGAGCAGCGATGTTTTACCGTGGTCAACGTGACCCATAATGGTCACAACCGGTGGACGTGTGCTCGCTTCACCATCGTGCGCCATCGCATCTTTCAGCGAATCTTCAACAGCACTGGAGCTAACATATTTCGGCGTATGCCCCATTTCTTCTACGACTAATGCCGCAGTTGCTTGATCTATTGCTTGATTGAGAGTGACGACCTCGCCCATCTTCATCAGCATTTTGGTCACTTCACGGGCTTTAACCGCCATTTTCTGTGCCAAATCAGCGACGGTGATGGTGTCACCAATTGCCACTTCGTAGACTTGCTTTTCAACAGGTTTTTCAAAACCATGTTGTTTAGACAATGCCGAGCTTAACTGACGGTTAGCAGGACGGAAGTTTTGCTCTTCCTCACGCTTTTTGCCTAATTTGTTTTTACCACCACGACCCGAGGTATTTCCACCACGACGAATTTCGCGGTCTTCACGCGCAAAAGAATCTTCGTAGGCTTTCCCAACCAAACCACGCGCCAAAGGCACGTCTTCGACTTTGACTTCACCACGAACAGCCAATTCATCAGCTATTTTACGGGCTTGTTCCAAAGTGCGTTGACGGGCTTTTTCTTCGGCTTCTTTACGCAGAATTTCTTCCTGTTTACGCTTGGCTTCGTCATTAGCACGCTGCTTAGCTGCTTCTGCTTCACGCTTTGCTTTTTCTTCAGGAGACTCTTCTTTTTTCTCTGCCTTAACTGCGCCTGACTTAGGCACAGCTAATTTTTTATCACGAGGATCTTTGCTACCACTGACAGCCGCAATAGCTTGGCGAGCCACGTCTTCGGCTTCCGCCTTACGTGCCAATTCAGCTTGGCGAGCCGCTTCTTCTTCCGCCTTACGAGCTAATTCTGCTTGGCGCGCTGCAGCAGCTTCTTCAGCTTTACGTGCTGCTTCTTCTTCAGTCGCTTTCAACAAAGCTTCTTGCGTCAACTCACCATCGGCTGGCTTCACAAAAGTACGCGTTTTACGCACTTCAACGTTGACTGTTTTAGCTTTGCCGCCCGAAACAGGCGTTTTAATCGTGCTTAGTGTTTTACGCTTCAACGTGATTTGATCACTTGAGGCTTCACCATGACTGCGCTTGAGAAAGGCAACAAGCTGCTGTTTTTCGACATCAGAAACGATGTCATCAGCACCACGTGCCGACAAACCCGCTTCATTCATTTGTATTAATAGCGTCTCTACTGAGCGTTCAACGATCTGCGCTAGTTGTTTGACAGTTATTTCAGCCATGTGGCTCGTCACTCCAAAACATTTTAGAACTTACGCAAGTTGTGTTACTTGTAGCACCAAATCCCGACGGGATTGTACGTAAGTCCGATTTCTACAGGTTAGATTACAGGAACCAAGGTTCACGAGCTTTCATAATCAGCTGAGCAGCCTGATCCACATCCAAACCATCAATATCGGCAATATCGTCAATCGCTTGTTCTGCGAGGTCTTCCATAGTGATGACCCCACGCGCCGCTAACGCATAAGCAAGTTTACGATTCATGCCTTCCATCGCCAGCAAATCATCGGCTGGCTCGGCTTTTTCTTGCGATACTAAAGCTTGAGTTAACAAAGCATCTTTAGCGCGTTGGCGCAAAGCAGCAACAAGCTCGTCATCAAAACCATCGATCGCTAACATTTCTTCAATGGGCACATAAGCCACTTCTTCAAGTGTCGTAAAACCTTCATTGACTAGAACACCAGCAACATCTTCATCAATACCTAAGTCGCGGACAAAGGTATCAACAAACTGTTGAGACTCGGATGCTTGCTTGGCATTGGCCTCTTCAACAGTCATGACGTTTAAACGCCAGCCCGTTAATTCAGATGCTAGACGCACATTCTGCCCAGAGCGACCAATCGCCTGCGCCAATTGTTCTGCTTCAACAGCAACATCCATCGCTTGAACATCTTCATCCATAATGATTGACACGACTTCCGCTGGCTGCAGTGCGTTAATAACAAACTGCACAGGATTATCATCCCACAACACGATATCAACGCGTTCGCCACCTAACTCAGCTGTCACAGCCTGGACACGCGTACCACGCATACCCACACAAGCACCAACAGGATCAATACGATGATCGTTAGTTTTAACAGCAATTTTAGCGCGGATACCAGGGTCGCGAGCAGCACCTTTAATTTCGATGATTTCTTCGCCGATTTCAGGCACTTCTTTATGGAACAACGATATCAGCATTTCAGGACAGGTTCGTGACAGCAACAACTGCGCACCACGACCTTCGGTATTTACAGCATAAAGAATGCTACTGACGCGCTCTTTGACGCGGAAGTTTTCTTTCGGCATCATTTGTTCACGGGCCAAATAACCTTCGGCGTTATTACCCAAATCGACAATCAGGCCATCACGAGTGATTTTTTTCACTTCACCCGACAACAACTCGCCAACACGCTGCTTGTAGGCATCAACAACCAAAGCACGCTCAGCTTCACGTACTTTTTGGACAATAACTTGTTTTGCTGTTTGCGCGGCAATACGACCAAACTCAATCGAAGGGATTTGCTTTTCAACCACATCGCCTATTTTCAGACCTTCTTCGGCGACATCGCTGATAGCCAGCTGTTGTGCTGGCATTTCATGATCTTCATCCGCCATAACCGTCCAGCGACGGAAGGTATCGTAATCGCCTGTTTTGCGATTAATACTGACGCGAGCATCCATTTCTTCGATGTTGTGTTTTTTCTTGGTTGCCGCAACTAAAGCTTGCTCAAGCGCTTGGAAAATAGCCTCACGCGCAATACCTTTTTCATTACTGACGGATTCGACAACCAATAGAATTTCTTTGCTCATGCTACTGCTCTAATCGTTTAGACACTAGGAACCAAATTGGCTTTATCTATTTGCGCGAAGGGAATACGAATGACCTGACCTTCAAAGTTCAAATCAATACCATCCTCAACTACCGCGGCAATAGCGCCTTTGTAGCGACGGCGCGCGTTAAGCGGCGCAACCAGACGCAAGGACACTTCATCACCAACAAAGCGTTGATATTGAGCCAAATGAAACAAGGGACGATCCCAACCAGGCGAGGAAACCTCTAAAGTGTATTCACCCGCGATTGGATCTTCAACATCCAGAATACCACTAACCTGATGGCTTACCGATGAGCAACCCTCAACAGTAACACCTTCTGGGCCGTCAATATAAATACGTAATACCGAACACTTTCCTTGCGGAAAAAACTCCAGCCCCCACAATTCAAAACCGCACGCTACTACCGCAGGCGTCAACATCGTTGTTAGTGTTTGAACTTTTTGCGAAACGGCCATCTACAAACCTCAAAAACAAAAAATGGGCGTGTACGCCCATTTTCATTACCCCAATCATCTTAGGACTTATGCTCACAAAACGCACTTTATGCGCATACATTACGTAAGTCTGAATCTAAAAGACTGGCTTTTAGGTGCAAAAAAGCCCACATAAAAGTGGGCTCTAATGACCTTGAATATGGTAGCGGGGGCTGGATTTGAACCAACGACCTTCGGGTTATGAGCCCGACGAGCTACCAGACTGCTCCACCCCGCAACAACAAGTGCGCCACTATAGTGGCCTCACTCTAGTAAGTCAAACGATTTTTTGTTTAACTTTCAATACTTACGCGATTCTTATTCCTTAACAACCGCTTTGTACACTCTAACACTGACTAATACTTGGTACGGAGGAGGGGACTCGAACCCCCAAGGCTTTCGCCACTACCACCTCAAGGTAGCGTGTCTACCAGTTCCACCACCTCCGCACGGCAGGGCGGCTACTTTACTGGATTTGACGCAGGATTACTAGTGCCAGTCGTTGAAGAAACGGGAGGAATATCGGCAGAGCTTGGTGCTGCCGCAGGAGCAGGAGCAACAACAGGCGTTGCCGCGACAGGAATATCAGTATTTGCTGGTTTTACGGGTGCTTTTTCAACAACTGGCGCAATTATGGCGCCAGATACATGTTTTTTCGCATAAATAGCCAATATCATACTCGTGGCAAAAAACACCAACGCTAACGCAGCCGTTAATTTAGTCAGGAAACTAGCCGAGCCTGCACTACCAAACACGGTTTGCGAACCGCCTGCACCAAAAGAAGCGCCAGCATCAGCACCTTTGCCTTGTTGCATTAAAATAAAAAAAGTCATGATACTGGCGACCAGTACGTGCAAAACCAAAACAAAACTTTCCATTGCATTTAACCTACAAGTGACGCTTTTGCCGCGTGGCAAATGGCTAAAAAATCAGTGGCGACGAGAGAGGCGCCACCCACCAATGCCCCATCAATATCGGGCATGGCAAATAAAGAGGCGGCATTATCAGCTTTTACACTGCCGCCGTAAAGGATGGATAAGTTTTCAGCGATATTTTTGTCATAACTGCCGACTAATTGCCGTAAAAACCGATGAACTGCCTGGGCATCCTCAGGCGTCGCTGTTTTTCCTGTACCAATTGCCCAGACTGGCTCATAGGCAACTACAGCGTTGGCCAGTGCCTGAATGCCACATTGCTCAATAACCGCCAACAATTGACGACTAACCACCTGCTCAACCTGCCCTGCTTCACGCTCAGCTAGACTTTCACCTACGCAAACGACAGGCTGAATTCCCTGCTCTTGCAGACGGATAAATTTCTTCGCAACTAACGCATCCGTTTCGCCATAATACTGACGACGCTCTGAGTGACCGACAATACCGTAATGAACGCCAACATCTGCTAACATCCGCGCGGATACTTCGCCCGTATAAGCCCCCTGTTGGCCCTCAGCAGCGACATTTTGCGCCGCCAACTTAATGGCACTCCCCACTAATTGCTGTCGTGTCGTCGCCAAATAAACCAATGGTGGCGCTATTGCTACGGATACATTCTTTAATGCAAGCAAGGCGTGCACTAAAGACGCATTTAGCGCCAGACTACCCTGCATTTTCCAATTACCAATCACCAACGGTGAACGCTGATTCGTCATAAACATTCTCGCTATCAACCCAAGGCTGAACGGACTTGATCCGCTAAATCTTGGCAGATCCGACTAATTTGCTGTTGATGCTCACCTTCGACCATCACGCGAATGAGAGGCTCCGTCCCCGAGGCGCGTAGCAACACACGACCACGAGCCCCCAACTCTCGCTCAGCTTGTTCTACAGCGGCAGCAATACCTTCATGAAGCATCGGATCAGATTTCTGCGCAATTTTGACGTTAATTAATTGCTGTGGAAACTTCGTCATCCCTTGGCGTAATTCTTGTAGCGATTGACCGCTTTGCACTACTGCTGTCAACACCTGCAATGCCGCAATCACCGCATCACCCGTCGTCGTCTTATCCAAACAAACGATATGACCTGAGGCTTCTCCACCCAATGTCCAACCACGCTTGCCAAGTTCTGCCATGACATAACGATCACCAACTTTGGCGCGGACAAAATCCAAACCCATATCACGAATCGCAACTTCCATACCCATGTTGCTCATCAAGGTACCCACAACACCGCCCAACAACGGGTTTTCTTGCTGACGTGCACGGGCAATCATGACAATAATTTCATCACCATCAACCACCGAGCCGGTATGATCAACCATGACAATCCGGTCGCCATCACCATCAAAAGCAATACCCAAATCGGCTTTGTTGATTAACACCGCAGCCTGTAGTGCTTGGGGATGTGTAGAGCCACAATCAGCATTGATATTCATGCCATCCGGTTCACACGCGACGGTAATCACTTGTGCACCTAATTCACGAAACACCGATGGCCCTACTTGATACGTGGCACCGTGAGCACAATCCACGACTATTTTCAGTCCTTTCAAGCTCAAGTGATACGGAAAACTGGCTTTGCAAAACTCAATATAACGACCGCGAGCATCTTCTTGGCGCAAGGTTTTACCCAGCGCATCGGGCTTATCAATGGTCATCGGCTTATCTAGCCATTCTTCGATTTGTTGTTCAGTCTCGTCGGGCAGTTTTTTGCCATTTGAGGCAAAGAACTTAATGCCATTATCATAATAAGGATTGTGTGAGGCCGAAATGACAATGCCAGCACTGGCATGAAAAGCGCGCGCCAAATGAGCTACAGCAGGAGTAGGCATAGGCCCCAGCAAACGAACATCAACACCTGCAGCGGATAACCCTGACTGCAACGCGGACTCTAACAAATACCCCGACAAACGCGTGTCTTTGCCAATCACCACGGACGGTTTGCCACTCGCGGCAAGCACTTTACCCGCAGCCCAACCCAGTTTCATAGCAAACTCAGGCACTATGGGGTATTCACCGACTAAGCCACGAATACCATCGGTACCAAAATACTTACGAGACATAATTATTTTCTCCTTACATTCAACACCGCAGAAGCAACGGCAACGGCTTCTTTAGTTGCTTTAACATCATGTGTGCGAATGATACGTGCGCCATGCATCACTGCAATAGTGGCCGCCCCCACACCAGCATACAAGCGCTCATGCACAGGTGCGCCATGCAAAATTGCACCCAGCATACTTTTACGGGACATGCCTACTAATAAAGGCAAATCAAGATCATTAAATTCGGCAAGGTGCTTTAACAGACTCAAGTTATGAGTCAAGGTTTTGCCAAAACCAAAACCAACATCTAGGATCAAGCGCTCGCGGGCAATGCCTGCTGCAGTACAAGCCACAATACGCTGCTGCAAAAAAAATCGCACTTCATCCAGCACCGATTGATAGTGAGGTTGTACTTGCATCGTACTTGGCTGTCCTTGCATGTGCATTAAACAGATAGGCAAGTTGGTCGCTGCTGCTGCCGCTAATGCCCCTGGGCGTTGCAATGCCCGCACATCATTAATCAAACCAGCACCCAATCGGGCGGATTCGCTAATGACACGTGCTGAACTGGTATCAATAGAGACAATAACATCCAAACGTTGTTTTATTGCTGCGATAACAGGTAACAGACGATCTAATTCTTGTTGTTCACTAACGGGATTGGCCTGTGGCCGAGTGGACTCGGCACCGACATCAATAATCAAGGCACCATCATTGAGCATCAGCTCAGCTTGATGCAACGCGGCATCCAATTGTAAATATTGACCGCCATCAGAAAAAGAATCGGGCGTGATATTTAACACGCCCATGATGACAGTTGGCGACAAGTCTAAGGTCTTGTCGCCACAAAGCAGAATAGAGTTCATTTCAAGCGGCGGTATCGACATCAGGTTTGGATATCTCAACCTTTTTTTCAGTCAAACTCGACGGACTATGCGGTGGCCGAGGTGGTTTACCCAGCATAATATCGTCAATTTGCCCTGCATCAATCGTTTCAAACTGCATCAACGCAGCAGCCATATCGTCCAGTACTTTACGGTTGGCCTCCAAAATCTCACGCGCCTGACCATAGCACTTATCAATGACAGCACGAATTTCGTTGTCGATATCCATCGCCGTTTGCGCCGAAATATTTTTACGCTGGGTGACACTACGACCAAGGAACACTTCGCCTTCGTCTTCTTCGTAGAGCATCGGACCTAATTTTTGCGACAAGCCCCATTTAGTAACCATATTACGCGCCAATTCGGTTGCGCGTTGAATATCGTTGGAGGCACCTGTTGTTACGCCATCAAAACCTAAGGTTAACTCTTCAGCGATACGACCACCAAACAAGGAGCAAATTTTACCTTCTATACCTTTTTTCGACCATGAATAACGGTCTTCTTCAGGCAAGAACATCGTTACGCCTAAAGCGCGCCCGCGAGGAATAATAGACACTTTGTAGACGGGATCGTGCTCGGGTAGCATACGGCCAACGATAGCATGGCCCGCTTCATGATAAGCAGTATTACGCTTTTCATCTTCAGACATCACCATAGATTTGCGCTCAGCACCCATCATGATTTTGTCTTTTGCCAGCTCAAACTCTTGCATATCGACCGTTTTTTTGTTGCTACGCGCCGCAAACAAGGCTGCTTCATTGACCAGATTGGCTAAGTCAGCGCCCGAAAACCCTGGTGTGCCGCGTGCAATTAGCTCAGCGTTAACATTTTCGCCCGATGGCACTTTACGCATATGGACTTTGAGGATTTGCTCACGACCACGAATATCAGGTAAACCGACCATAATCTGACGATCGAAACGCCCCGGACGCAATAATGCCGAGTCTAAAACATCAGGACGGTTAGTCGCGGCAATAATAATGATGCCTTCATTACCTTCAAAACCATCCATTTCGACTAAAAGCTGGTTAAGGGTTTGCTCACGCTCATCATGACCACCACCCATACCGGCACCGCGTTGACGGCCAACGGCATCAATTTCATCAATAAAAATAATACAAGGTGCTTGTTTTTTGGCTTGTTCAAACATATCACGGACACGCGACGCACCAACACCAACAAACATTTCGACAAAATCAGAACCGGAAATGGTAAAGAACGGTACTTTGGCTTCGCCAGCAATCGCTTTAGCCAGCAAGGTTTTACCAGTACCTGGAGGACCTACCATTAATGCGCCACGCGGAATACGACCACCCAAACGCTGAAACTTGGCTGGGTCACGCAAGAATTCGACAATTTCCTGCACATCTTCTTTGGCTTCATCACAACCAGCGACATCAGCAAACGTCGTTTTAATTTGATCTTCCGACAGCATTCGAGCGCGCGACTTACCAAAGGTCATTGGCCCGCCACGACCGCCACCGGCACCACCTTGCATTTGGCGCATAAAAAACATAAATAACAAAATAATCAGCACGACGGGGAAACTGGCAACCAGCAACTGCATCCACACACTTTGTTGTTCAGGTGCCGCACCCTCAACAATCACTTTTTTGTCGAGCAGGTCGCCCATTAACTCGGGATCAGGAATCAGTGGCCGTACGGTTTCAAACTTATCACCATTGGCACGCTCACCGCTAATGGTTTGACCTTCAATACGCACCCGTTTGACATCACCGTTACTTACGGAAGTGACAAAGTCAGAATAGGTTAATGACTTGGCTGGTGTTTGCTGATTAAAGTTGCTAAACACAAACACGAGAATGCCAGCGATGGCCAGCCACAAGAGGAGGTTTTTCATCATATCGTTCAAAGGTCAAATCCTACATCAATCGGCTGATTTGAGACTGACAATAACGACTGTGTGCGTCATTGGCAATCACCACCACTAATCCCCCTGAAACCGATGCCGTAAGGCTTATCAGTTACAGGACAAAAACACTATCTACTGCGTTTTTGTCACCATTTTACCGGCTCATTTAGCCTTAAAACCGCTCGCTAGTAAGTACATTTCTCGTGAACGTGCTCGTGACGCTTCGGGTTTACGGCTTTTCAGCACGGTAAAATGCTCCAGTACGGCTTTACGGTATTCGTCATAGCCTTCGCCCTGAAACACTTTTACTAAAAACTTGCCATCGGGTTGCAGTACACGCACCGCGAAGTCCAGAGCCAACTCACACAAGTACATCGCACGTGGCTGATCAGAGGCATTACCGCCTATATTGGGTGCCATATCAGAAATTACAAGGTCTACTGGTCGCTGACCCAAGGTTTCTAATAGTTGGTTAAATACGTTTTCTTCGCGAAAATCGCCCTGAATAAAATGCACATCCGGCAAAGCGTCCATCGGCAAAATATCCGACGCCAGCAACATTCCTTTATCGCCAACTAATTTAGCCGCGATTTGTGACCAGCTGCCCGGTGCTGAACCCAAGTCGACAACGGTCATGCCCGACTTGAACAGTTTATCTTTTTGCTGTATTTCCAATAACTTATAAGCAGCGCGTGAACGATAGCCGTCTTTTTGCGCGCGCTGAACATAGGCATCCTGAAAATGCTCCTGTAGCCACTCTTTGCTACTGCGACTGAGTTTTTGGTTCTGGATACGAACACTCACAATGCACTAACCCTAAACTTACGCTAAAATGGCTATTCTATAGGACTTACACCGCTATTTTGTGCTTTATCGTCCAAAATAGGCACTGTTTTGTCTTAATTTTACGATTTTCTGTCTAGGCTTTATCTCATGGCTTTATCGATTGCTGAAAAAAAACGCTTCCGTCAAATTGGTCACACCTTAAATCCGGTGGTATTGTTAGGCAACCACGGACTCACTGAAACGGTATTAGCGGAAATTGAGCGCGCGTTAGAAGACCATGAATTAATTAAGGTTCGTATTGGCGGTGAAGATCGCGAAGCGCGTCGTGAAGCCATTGAAGTGATGGCGACGACCACCAAAAGCCAAGCCGTACAAATTATTGGCAAAATTGTGCTGTTGTATCGGGCCGCGAAAAAGCCCAATCCTAAGCTGTCTAATATTTTGCGAGCTACTGAAAAGTAAGCTTGAGGTTACGCTAATGAAATCCGTTTTATGGTTAGTTCCAGTCGCTTTACTCGCAGCCTGTGCCAGCAATGCACCTATTCCCAGTTATGCCATGCTTAAAGAAGGTGGGATATATCAAACATCCGGCTTAGGCATTTCGCAAGATGATAGTGAAAAAACGGCAAACTACAACGCCACGCAAACATGCTTGAGCCAAAAGAAAACCCCGGTTGTTAACAAAATGGACTCGAAGTATCAAGGGACTATCGGCGAAGATGTGAATAAGACAGTGACGATGGTCAGTGCGTTATTGAAGTCGACAACAGGAAAAAGCTACGGCACTGTTGCGACTGACAAAGACTATAAAACCGTTTTAGATTTTAGATGTCAGTAAATATGCCTAAGCCCTAGTTACCGCTAGGGCTTTAGCTCTGTTGTTGGAGCGGCTAACCAGCCTTCCACCATCAATACTGCTGCTGTCGAATCTAACGACGGCAACTTGCCTTTACGACGATCACTAATCTCTGCCAATAACTCACGTGCCGCGCGGCTCGTTAAACGCTCATCAACCATAAATACTGGTAATTGAAATCGACCTGCGAGACGGCGGGCAAATTTACGCGCCAGATGAGACAACTCAGATTCGCTATCATCCATATTCAACGGTAAACCAACCAGCAAAGCATGTGGCCGCCATTCTTTGACCACCGCTTCGATTTTTATCCAATCGGGAATGCCATCACGTGCCGCTAGAGGATTGAGTGGTGCGGCAGTAGCGGTAATTCGTTGCCCTGTTGCCACCCCGATACGCTTCAAACCAAAATCAAAACCCAACACCGTTTGCAGAGCATCAAGCATGGCCGACTTGCCCAGTTAACAAGTTCAGATTGACACCTATTTTTTGCGCTGCTGCTTGCCAACGCAACTCAAAGGGCAGTCCAAACAACAAGACTTCGTCCGCAGGACACATCAACCACGAGTTTTCAGCCATCTCTTTTTCTAGCTGTCCCGCCGACCAGCCCGCATAGCCTAGAACCACCAGAAACTCTGTGGGCCCTTTGCCTTGCGAAATAGCATCTAAAATATCACGCGAACTGGTCACGCACAGTCCACCTTCTATTTCCAGACTGGAATTCCAGCTGCCTTTATCGCGATGGAGAACAAAACCGGCCTCGGTGCTCACTGGCCCGCCAAATAACACCGGCGTTTCAGGATCTTCTAATGGCTTTAATAACGGCAAACGAATTTCTTGCAGCAATTGTGTCAGCGTTAACTCAAGCGGTTTATTGACGACAAGACCTACCGCCCCGTCCTCATCGTGTTTAACGATATAAGTAACAGTTTCGGAAAAGCGACTGTCTTCCATGTCGGGCATGGCGATCAGACAGTGATGTGTAAAATTGGTATTAGGTAATGTCATAGTATTTTCAGTATTGGGGGCGTTCCGGTAGAAGGCAAGTATTTTTTCGTTGCACTGACTAGCGTATTTCTCCGGTTGACGAATGGCCAAGCACTGTTTACCTTCGCAGCCAACCTATAGCGACATCAATAGTCACATAAATAGCCACTTAACCTGAGAGTACAACAATGACAACCTTAGCAACAGTAATTACCGGTGCTTCTAGCGGTATTGGTGAAGCCTTAGCCCATTTATTTGCCCCTGAACATCAAACTCTCGTGTTAGTGGCGCGTCGTAAAGAACGTTTAGAGGCACTGGCCAAAGAATTAAATGCCAAACACGGCATTAAAGTACATGTCATTGCCCAAGATCTGCAAGAAGCTGGAGCTGCTGCCAGCTTAATGAGCGCTATTGCTGCCTTGGGTCTTAGTGTCGATACCCTGGTTAATAATGCTGGTTTTGGTGAGAGTACCCCATTTGCCAAAGCGGATGCTGCGAAAACTTCAGGTATGATGCAGTTAAATATGGTGGCTTTGACCGAACTCACTCATCAAGCACTACCAACGATGATCGAACGCGGTCATGGCCGGATTATGAATATTGCGTCAGTCGTCGCGTTTCAGCCTTGTCCTTATTTTGCGGTGTATGCGGCGACTAAAGCCTATGTCTTGTCATTGACTGAAGCATTAGCAGAGGAAGTAAAAGGTCGAGGGATTTTAGTGACGGCAGTTTGCCCAGGTTCCACCAATACCGGCTTCCATGAAGTCGCCAATACCAAAGGCAGTTTGTTGGATAAAATCGCTGAAAGCCCAGAGATGGTGGCCGAAGAAGCCTATAAAGCGTTGAATAACAGCAAAGTTGTGATCGTTACTGGCCTAATGAATAAACCAGTACCGACGATCAATCGCTTGATACCACGCCGAGCCATGACCTGGGCAGTTGCAAAAATGTTAGGTCACTAATCTACGTGCCATTTAAGGAGGGTGCAATGCCCTCCTCTGATGAACCATCAATCAACGTACTGATACTCGCTATATAACTGCGGTAAGAACACCGCCAAATGCGCCATTTCTTCGGCACAATGTACCAATAATGCACGCGCGTCATGTTCTGTAGGGCGTAAAAGCTGTTTTGCCGCCTGTACCGCAAGGCTACCAATTACACTTTTCTGGCGCGGCGCGGCATACGCACCACCAATCCAGAACCGTGAGCGCATTTCACTGCCTGTTGTCGTACGCCGTACATGATGAATTAAATATCCCGCATCAACCGGATAATCACCCAAGCCGACACGCGCGCAAATAGCCGTTGCCTGGCTATCATCCGCTAAAGTTGCATCCGTTAAGCCCAATTCGGCTGGCGGGATAAAACGAATGGCATATCGTCCTAGCTCACTGCCGACATACTCATCGACAATGGATGTTTGCCCCCAATAACGGCTACGACCACGGCTACCTTTGGGCGGCGAAGATAGCCATTGGGCATGGACATGAGCTTGTGGATGCCAGAGTTTATAACGTTCTGGGCTATCACTATGCCAACCAAACCACCAGTCAATCATCGCGGGAGTGACTTGGGGCATCTCGGTATTAATGGCAATATGCATTGCACCTTCAGCGGTTAGGCAAAAGCCGTTTTCTACAACAGGAGCATCACTCCACAAGGCGCGAGACGCGTCGGCCAACACCGGCAATAACGGCTCCGCCACAGGCCCGCGAAACAACGCTAATTGCGCATGACGTGATAGCTCACTCAGTGTCGGCTGCCAATAATTGGCATAAGGCTTAGTTTGTAAATCGCCGGCACTCCAGCCTAAATTCCTGCCCGCAATTGCTTTACTTCTCATGACACTCTCCCCATCCACGGATGAAATCGTCCCTCTGCATCAAACGTAGCCCGTACTTCATCCAATTTATGCAGATTGGCGTCGGCGACAAATTTTGCTGGCCGTTGCCCTAAATTTTCATCGGCCAATTGAATGCCTTTGGCTAGATAAGCCATCTCGATCATGTGCTTTATTGCCCACGGAGCAATAGTTTCATCATCGCTGGCATTTTTCCAAACACCATATAAGGCGATATACGTATCATCTTCGAGCGAAAATGCCATTGCTGGCCGATAAGCTGGTGGTGTCCAATTCAGCCATAACATATGCGAGGGGGCGCTCGGCAAAGTCTCAGCAATCCGCTGAATGTGCGGCAACAACTCATCAATAGAGGCATGTGTCCACATGTTATCGACAGCGTAACGATGATTGTCGGGATAATGCTGCATGACCCCGCGATACATCATATCGAGAGGCATGGGCAAAAACGGCAAGCTAAGTTTGGCTCCACGCGGTTTAGCCTTCATGAATGCTGCCGCCTGCATTGCCGCAGCGATGCTTTCCTCAAAGACGGGGGCGATCACTAATAGACCCGCTCCACGAATTCCGGGTATCTGTTTGGACATGATGATCATCAACTCCACCGACTCTGGGACGGATGATCCAATTGCATGCACCCATCGAAACACTTCTTCGAGTTTGCTAATGTGATAGGTAGCCATCGCACCGCCAATCACTTTGGGTCGTGGATATACTTGCAGATGAAAACGAACAATGACGCCAAAAAAGCCCGCCCCTGCGCCTCGAGCTGCCCAATACATATCGGCATTTTCTTCGGGACT
>CANBZV010000002.1 GCA_947373945.1 Moraxellaceae bacterium | reverse complement strand
TAATCGGAATCAACATCGCAATATGGCCGCCGCCATAAGCAACAAATAATATTTTTTTCAAAAATAAAACCTTACTGTTGTCCCATGCCAAATTTGCCGATGGATTTTAATTTTTCAAATAACATCATTGATAGAAATAATAATCCTATTGGCAAAATCAGCGTTAGTGTTGACACACCAAGCTGCCCTAATGTTAGTGCCAGTATTACACCTACGCCGGTGATGAATTTATACTGCTCCGCCCACAGCCATTTGGGCGAAATCAGCACCATCACAATCAATAACACTAGACTGGTATAACCCACCAATTTTTTAATTTCAGGGGGGATTTCATTATTAGTCTCATCGTTACTTAGACTTCTACGATGTGCATCTTTTACCAAGTCAGGACGCACACTCTCTAAAAAAACCTGGCCTGAGCCGTGTGCAAGCATTTCAATAGCACCATCCTGTCCACCACCAAAGAAACTGATATTCTTGTTAACACCCATTAACATCCATGGTGTCATGATCAGTAATGTTGCCGCCATTAACAACACCTTTAACCATTGGCCTTTTTTCTTCACCATTAAAAACAACTCATACAACATGCTCACGCCAAGTAAACCGTAAGCAACGGAAAATACGCCCGTGCTCACCGAGCAAAACAACGCACCTATCACTGTAAACAAAGCAAATAATAAAATGAGGGGGCGACTAACTAAGTTTATGGAGGTAATAATGGCAAATAATAAAATCACCACCCCTAAATGCGCAAATATCATACGACCATTCATGAACATTGCTAAAATAAAATAAATAATACTGGCGCTCGCACATAACATTTGAGCAAAACGCAGACTAATACCAACGACTCTAGCGGTATAGAACAGGAAAACAGGAATGGCAACAATCATTAACATGCCAATCCACGAAAAAATTTTATTGGGAGCAACACCGAATAAATCAGCAGACATATAGATAGGATAAACCATCAAATAGCGTAGCGCATGCGGATGCCATTTGTGAAATAAACTTAAAACATCCCATCCTTGTAAATAAATATCATTTACTTGATCCCACAGAAAAAACTTCCAATAGCCCGCCAATACTGCCAAACAGCCCATAGCCACGGCTATAAATACCATCCCTAGGTCTTGTTTGTTAAAATAGCTTTTGATCATCATAACAATCCATCGACTTACACAGCAAAGGCCTTGCGCCACAGCCCCAAAGCCAAACAGGCACGAATCTCACGAGTCGCATTAATCAAGCCATGGGCATGTTGCTGCCACAATGCTTGTAATGTCGCTTTTTCTATACAGTCATCAATATAAGGAAGCACGTCCTGGAATAACTGAGAGAGCGAATTGTCCTGTTGGTTTTTCATCCACTCACCGACAGGCACGGTAAACATTTGCTTTTTACGATATGCCAATTCATCGCCAATCAGTTCACGCACCGCTTTTTTGAAGATATATTTGGTTTCGCCATCTTTTAACTTTAAATGACCGGGGATTTTAAACGCGAACTCCACCATGCGATAATCTAAAAATGGTGTTCGAGCCTCCAACGAGACGGCCATGCCCATACGATCAGGCTTAACCAGATTATTGCCCGGTAATAACAACATCGTATCAATATATAACGCCTGATTAATGCGATCCCAGTGTTTTACTTTTTCAAACCAAGGCGCAGTAATATCACTACCTTGTGCTGTCGCAAATGGTGCTAATTGACCGCGATACAACTGTTGTTTCTGTGATTGCGACAACAAACTAATCGAAGTCATATAACGATGTTGAAACTCGCTATCACTTAAATCAAAGACGGACGGATTCGCAAAAAAAGATTGATATTTTTCATAGCCCGCGAAGAGCTCATCACCACCATCGCCCGTCAGCACCACTTTCAAATGTTTGGCCGCCAACTCAGCGACGCGTAACGTCGGCATGAACGAGACATCACCATGAGGCTGATCACAGTGATAAATGGTTTTTGGCCAAGTCGAGAGCATGTCGGCATCGACGCGCTCCATAATGAGAGTACTACCAAAACGACTGGCGGCCTGAGCAGCAAACGCTGACTCATCAAAACGCGGATCATTAAAGCCAATACAAAAAGTTTTTAACGGATAGTCCATGTGTTTGGCCATCAAGCCAACAATGGTGCTAGAGTCCACACCACCAGATAGAAACGCACCGACGGGAACATCCGAACGCAGACGTAAACGTACCGCATCATCTAGCAAGGACAAAAACTCTTCAGTCCAAGCTGACTCTGAGCGCTCTTCCTGCTCAATACGGGCTAAATCCCACCAACAAACCGACGCCGTTTTATGCGGCGTTATCTGCAAATAATGGCCAGCCATGACATGCTGGACCCCCATAAATGCCGTTTGCGGTGGCGCGACATAATTCAACGAGAAATAGCTATCTAAGGCGGCGTAATCAGGTCGCGCAGGCCAACCACCGGCGAGAATAGATTTAATCTCCGACGCAAATAATAAGCGTTGCCCATCATCGGCAACAAATAACGGCTTCACACCCAAACGATCACGGATTAAATATAAACTTTGTTGGTGGGCATCCCAAATGGCAATCGCAAACATGCCATTTAAGCGCGATAGAAAACCTACGCCTTCCTTCTCATACAAACGGAGTAATACTTCGGTATCTGAATGTGTACGGCAAGCAAAGGGCGTATTTTTTAACTCTGCGGCGAGCTCAAGATGGTTAAAGATTTCACCATTTTGCACCACGACAATTTGCCCATCATCACTGACAAAAGGCTGATGACCTTGGGCGATATCGATAATCGATAACCGTTGATTACCTAAAGCCAGACCTGCGTGCTGATAAATCCCTTGATCGTCCGGACCACGATGTTCAATGACGCGTCCCATCTGCACTAACTGCTCGACTGACATTGATACTGAATGACGGTCATAATAACCAAAAATTCCACACATTCTAGTTTCCTCCCTTCAGTATCACCTGACGCACCGTCATCAACAAAATACGCAAATCAACTAACCACGACACGGTCCGTACATACTGCAAATCCAGGGCTTTACGCTGCTCTTCTGTCCCAGAAGAGCGCAAGGTTGCTTGTGCGAGACCCGTAATACCCGGACGCACCAAATGTCGTTCAACCCATTCTTCATCGGTATAAAGCTTACGTTGTGCTGGCACATCAGGACGTGGCCCAATCAGACTCATATCGCCCTTCAACACATTAATTAGTTGAGGCAACTCATCGATACTAGTACGCCTAATAAAACGACCGACCTTGGTAATACGCGGATCATTATCACTAGTTGAGAAAGAGCCTAATTTAGGCGCATCAACAACCATACTCCTGAACTTCAATATCTCAAAAGGCTGGGCATTTAAGCCAATTCGTTGCTGCTTAAAGACCACTGGGCCTTGACTGTCACATTTAATGGCTATTGCGACTATTAACAACAATGGCGACGCCATCAATAGCGCTCCACCAGCCACCAAACCATCCAATATCCGATTCATGGATTATTTGCCTTTCACAATTTGCTTAACGATCGCCACTAACTGTTGGCGATTTTCTTCCAATTCCTGCGCGTTTTTGCCACGCAATAGCTGCTCTTTTTGCCGTAACTTTTTAACTTCCATTTCAAAGTCCATAAAACTCTTTAACAAATCTACAGTGTCAGCTTGACGATGGAAGGTGCGTGATAAAATAACGGATGATGACCCCAAACGCACATGCTCACCCAAGATAAACTCTGCGGGGACAATACCTTCACCTACACGGGCAATACCACCAAAACCAAAAGGTTTGCCTGCGCGCTGTATAGCAGCAACCATTTTATCGATCATGCCATTGGCTAACGGCTCAAACATAAAGCGGCACTTCAGCTCCAAATGTAAGTCATTTAAACCAATATATAATTCATCAACATAAGGCAACGCGGCTATCTCGCCAATATGCTCGGCAGAAGTAACCGTTTCAATCAACGGCATAAACCGAGCACGGCCACCAATACAATGACCGGCCATCTGCACTTCTGCCAATGACTTAATCATCGGCAGCATAATAAGATCAGCGCCACAGGCAATCACTTCTTCAATTTCGGCTGCCGAGTTGATATTCCATGGATTAATACGAACCAATAACTCGCTTGTAGTTAAGGCATAGCGAATAGCCTGCACATCATCAACCGTATGACGACTGATCAAGGTATCACGATGGCCTTGACGCTCGTATTTACCCAACGTTTCCAAATCAACGAAGATTCGATCAACGCCCTTCTGTTCAGCATAACGCGCCAAATCAGGCTGATTGGTGATAAACATCAGTTTCATTATGCTTCTCTCATTCGCAATAACGGCTTCGCCATTGCGCGCACTTCAGGCTGAACCATATACAACGCTCCCAGTAACAACAACGTATGGACAATGGCAGCCATGACAGCAGCAACAGTATTCAAACTAAAAAAAGAACCTAGGAACCACATAGGAATCGTGATGAGCAGCATTAGCATGAGGGCATAAACAAAACTCTTATTAATGACTTGTGACAACTGCAATTGATGCTGTGTTACCAATACTCGCCATTGCTCAATCAACATAATGATATAAGCCAATAGCAAAGCTGCCATCAAACCCGACAAACCGTACAGCGGCAGCAGTAAATAGCAGCCTGCACTATAGCTACACAATCCCAGCAAGGACGAGCTAACCAGTGCTCGGGTATTACGATGTGCAGCCAACGCAACCGTATTCAAACTAACAACGCCTTGAAACACCAGCGATAACAATCCCCACTGCCACACCGTTGCTATTTGCTGCAAATGGAATTCGGTTATTTTACCCCAGCCAAATGCTATCTTTACCAATGGCAAACTAAAGCAAAACGCAGGTAGGGTAATTAACCACGCTATCAGGATCACTAAGCGTTGACCTTGACCAAACATAACACTCCATGTTTTTGGCTGTTGCTGAATCGTGTGGGCCAATGTTGCAAACATGACATTCGCAATTAAGGTAATCGCCACAGCAAGTGGTAGCTCTACCAGCTTGGACGCATAATTAAAGATCGCTATTCCACCTTCGCCTGTTTGCGATGCCATCGCCCGACCAATCAAGGGCAACAGAAATAAGGAACTACTCGCCACTAACGCCATGCCGTAACGACGAAGAAGTGATGCTACAACGACACTTTCGGCACGCTCAGCATTAATGAATCGACGCGTATCCCACCATAACCAAAAGCACCGCAGTACGCCGGCGACTAACATCCCTATCGCCAAGCTAGCGATAGGCTGTGTCGGCGACAATGCAAACGCCAAAACCAAGACTAAGACTATATTGTAGAGCAGCGTAGAGAATGCACTGACAGAAAACCGCCCTAACGCCTGCAACCACGTTGTTGTCACCGTCGCACACGCAATTAGTGGCATTAACCATGCCGACCATGAAATACCTAACGCAATTTGAGACAGTGTTTGGGCAGATACCCCCGGAGCCAACATTAGTGCTATTGGCCGAGACAATATCGTCACAACCACTGCCAGCACTAGGCACACCAATGCAGAAATAATACTGATACGGAAATGCAGCCATGCTGAACCCGCATCTTTTAAACGAACAAATTCGGGCACCAACACAATGGAAACCGCGCCGCCCAACAATACATTCATGAATAAATCAGGCAAGGTCAGGGTTAAAATAGCAACATCTGCTAAACCACTGACACCAAACTGTGATGCGATCAACGTCTCGCGGAAAAAACCCAGCAGTCTGCCTAATAAAATTCCGACAGCAAGTATCAATCCTGAGCGTATTAGCAACTCTTACCTCTCAGAATGAATGAGGAATTTCCACCAAACACAGCCACCATTAGCTGTACGGATTTTTGTTACAGTAGTTTACAACATTTTGTTGCGATTTAGAAACTACAGGCCTTTGAATTGACTCTCGTCGTGCCATGTCGGCATCGTTAAGTCAAACGTAGAATGAAGCTTCGCCGTTGATAAGCACGAATTGAATGGCCGTTGAGCCGCCGTGGGATAATCTTTTGTTTGAATAGGTAAAATGAGGGTCTGGCTGCCCATGGACTCAGCAATCGCCTGAGCAAACTCATACCAAGAAGTATGACCACTTGCCGTCACATGAAAAATACCGTCCGCCTGCCACTGACGCGACGATTTAGCCACAATATGACTGGTCACATCAGCAATCAAACGCGACCACGTAGGTGCACCAAACTGATCACTAACGACGTGAATTTTATCGCGCTCCTGTAATAGCCGCTTCATCGTCAAAAAGAAGTTTTTACCTCGTAAACCATAAACCCAACTAGTGCGTAGAATGAGGTGCCGACCACCGACCGCCTGAATTGCTTGCTCGCCTGCCAATTTAGTTAAACCATAAACATTGAGTGGGTTGGGTACATCATCTTCGTGATAAGGAGCGTTTTTACCCCCATCAAAAACATAGTCCGTGGAGTAATGTATTAATGGCGCGCCCAGTCGCTTGGCCTCCTCTGCCAAAATACCTGGGGCGATGCTATTAATAGCCATTGCTAGATCAGGCTCGCTTTCCGCCTTATCTACAGCGGTATAAGCCGCAGGATTAACTATTAAATCGGGCTTAATAGTGCGAACACAACTGACAATAGCATCGGCATCGGCCAAATTCAGTTCATGGCTACCTAGTGCAACGACGTCCCCCAAAGCACATAAGCTACGCTGCAATTCCCAACCGACCTGACCACTTTTACCGGTGAGCAAAATTTTCATGCAAAAACCTCGACCTGCTCAAGGGTTCGCCCCTGCACATCTTTTGCCGACAGAATGGGAGCGGCTTGCAAAGGCCAGGCAATATCGAGTGCAGGGTCATTCCACAACAAGCAGCGCTCGTGCTCAGGCGCATAGTAGTCTGTTGTTTTATATAAAAAATCTGCCACTTCCGACAACACCAAAAAGCCATGCGCAAAACCAACAGGCACCCACAGCATGCGTTTATTAGTGGCAGATAAATGCGCACCTACCCACTGGCCAAAGGTAGGCGAACTACGACGCACATCGACTGCGACATCAAAGACCTCACCAGCAACCACACGCACCAGCTTGCCCTGTGGCTGTTGAAGCTGGTAATGCAAACCGCGCAAGACATGCTGTTGTGAACGCGAGTGATTATCCTGAACAAAGCCGGCATCGATACCCGTTAGCTGCTGAAATGTCCTGCTATTGAAACTTTCCATAAAAAAGCCGCGCTCATCTCCAAAGATTTTAGGTTCAAGAATGAGCACATCGGGAATAGCCGTATGGATGACGTTCATTAATTCGCCACCAAATTGAACAGATATTGGCCATAACCGGTTTTACCAAAACGTTGTGCTTGCTTTAACAGCTGCTCGCGGTTAATCCAGCCATTGCTGTAGCCAATTTCCTCTAAGCACGCCACTTTTAAACCCTGACGATGCTCTATCGTTTGTACATATTGCGAAGCATCCAGCAGACTGTCATGCGTGCCCGTATCCAACCAGGCAAAACCGCGACCGAAACGCTCGACTCTTAGATCACCGCGCTGCAAATAGGCATTATTCACATCAGTAATTTCGAGTTCGCCCCGCGCGGATGGCGTCACCGCTTTAGCAATCGCAATCGCATCATTGTCATAAAAATACAGCCCCGTTACTGCATAATTTGACTTAGGTTTTGCGGGCTTTTCCTCAATCGACAAGGCATTGCCTTCGGCATCAAAATCAATTACACCAAAGCGCTCAGGATCATTTACCCAATAGCCAAATACAGTAGCGCCCGAACTATAGGAAGCAGCGCGCTTCAGTTTTTCAGTAAAATGCTGACCATGAAAAATATTGTCACCCAAAATCAAACAGACGTTATCATCGCCAATAAATGACTCACCAATAATGAACGCTTGCGCCAAACCATCCGGCGATGGCTGCTCCGCATAAGACAGATTAATCCCAAATTGCGCACCATCACCCAACAACTGCTGATAAAACGGTAAATCTCTCGGGGTCGAAATCAGCAAAATATCTTGAATCCCCGCCAGCATTAACACTGACAACGGATAATAGACCATGGGCTTATCATAAATCGGTAATAACTGCTTAGAGATCGCCAGTGTCAAAGGATGAAGACGTGTTCCTGAACCACCCGCCAAGATAATTCCTTTCATTCTTTTTTCTCCCCATAATTCATCGTTAGCCATTGGCGATAGTCACCACTACGAACTTCATTTACCCATACGGGATTATCTAAATACCATTGCACGGTCTTACGCAACCCCGTACTGAACGTTTCTTCGGGCCGCCAACCCAATTCGTCCACCATTTTTTCGGCATTGATCGCATAGCGACGATCATGACCCAGGCGATCAGCAACAAAAGTAATTTGTTGAGCATACGAAAGCCCATCACCACGAGGTCGCAACTCATCTAACAGCTGGCAAATTTGTCTAACGACGTCAATATTAGATAATTCATTGGCGCCGCCAATATTATATGTTTGTCCAATTTGGCCATGACTCAACACCCGACGGATCGCTGAACAATGATCGGCAACATACAGCCAGTCACGGACATTTAAACCATCACCATAAACCGGCAACGCCTTACCATCCAACGCATTCAGAATGATTAATGGGATTAATTTCTCAGGAAACTGTAAGGCGCCATAGTTGTTGGAGCAATTTGTCGTTACTACAGGCAAGCCATAGGTATGATGCCACGCGCGAACTAAATGATCAGAAGCCGCTTTTGAAGCCGAATAGGGGCTATTAGGCGCATACGCTGTCGTTTCAGTAAATGCAGGGTCGTTCGGGGTTAAGGAACCATAAACTTCATCAGTGGAAACATGTAAAAACCGAAAGGCAATTTGCTCAGAGGCAGATAAAGACAGCCAGTATTGGCGTGTCGATTCCAACAAATAAAAAGTACCCATGACATTGGTTTGCATAAAGGCTTCAGGCCCATGAATAGAGCGATCAACATGACTTTCTGCCGCAAAATTGACGATTATTTGCGGTTGGTATTTGTTTAGCAGCTCAGCGACCAGCACACGATCGCCAATATCACCCCGAACCAACTGATAGCGTGGATTATTGTGGATGCTTTTTAAATTATTTGGATTCGCCGCATACGTCAATTTATCCAAATTAACGACCACACTATCTGGATTTGCCATAAACCAATCCAGAATAAAATTCGCCCCAATAAAGCCCGCACCACCCGTGACCAAAATACGTTTAATCATACTACTCTGCACAATCAGAACGACTGCCGATTCCTGTCGTCATTTATTATATTCAAGCAGCCGTATCGACTGACTGTCTAGCCGCCAACATTAAAACTTTCTGTTTCTAAACAATTTATTTAGTTTTAGGCTTGATTGCTGTAGGAACCTGCACAAAGAAATCAACCACTTCACTACCGAGCACTGTCCCCTTTAAATTGACCGCTTTAACTTCTAGACGATGCTGCCCACGCTCTGCCGTCGTTAAATCAATTTGCGGACTAAAATTATCTTGGCTCAATGCTTTACCATCCAGCGTTAATTGCAAATGATGCTCTTTCCACAACGGTGGTACTAATTGAATATTCGCAGTCACTGATTTATCTTCGCGACGGAATGAGTCATTGGGTTTCAGGTTTTCGATGATAACTTTATAAGCTGACGGCTCGAGGGCGACATTATTTTTATTCGCTGATTTCGCTTTTTGCTGATCAATTAGCGCTTTAGGTAAGGCTGGAATAGTGACAATCGGCTTATCGGCAACCTCTTGCGCATCATTACTCGGTGTATCGGTAAAAACGACATTACCATTTTTGTCATAACTTTTATAAATTCCCGCCTGCGCAAAACTACTGATACACCATAAAAGAACAAGTAAATAGCGCATCTTTATTATCTCCACTCAATACAATTCGTTCATAAGACTGCAACCATCATTACTTATTTCAGCCACAGATCATATTGATCACATGTAATGCTGAGTAAGTAATCGTTAAGCCCTTAAATTATTTCTTCGCCATAAAAACAAAAAAGGCTCAGGGTAATGAGCCTTTTTGCCACCGAAGTGTATTGACTATAGCAGAAGGATTAAACGCTATAGTACATATCGAATTCAACTGGATGAACTGTCGTGTTTAAGCGACGAACTTCTTCCATTTTCAGCTCGATGTAAGCATCAAGGAATTCTTGGGTGAAGACACCACCTTTCAACAAGAAGTCATGATCAGCTTTCAACGATTCCAACGCTTGATCCAAGCTTTCAGCTACGGTTGGGATCAATGCATCTTCTTCTGGCGGTAAGTCATACAGGTTTTTGTCTGCAGCTTCACCCGGATGGATTTTGTTTTGGATACCGTCCAAACCAGCCATCATCAACGCAGCGAAGCACAGGTAAGGGTTTGCACCTGGATCTGGGAAACGAGTTTCGATACGCACAGCTTTAGGGCTGCTAACGTAAGGAATACGAATCGATGCAGAACGGTTACGTGCAGAGTAAGCCAATTTGATTGGCGCTTCGTAGTGAGGAACCAAACGCTTGTAGGAGTTGGTCAACGGATTGGTAATCGCGTTCAACGCACGAGCATGCTTGATGATACCGCCGATGTAGAACAAAGCCATTTCAGACAGGCCACCGTATTGGTCGCCCGAGAACAAGTTTTTGCCATCTTTGCTCAACGATTGGTGAACGTGCATACCTGAACCGTTATCGCCAACTAATGGCTTAGGCATAAAGGTTGCGGTTTTGCCAAAGGCATGGGCAACATTGTGTACGGCATATTTCAATACTTGTACTTCGTCAGCTTTGCGAACTAGGGTATTGAAAGCAACACCGATTTCGCTTTGGCAAGAAGCCACTTCGTGATGTTGTACTTCGATTTTGCCTTCGCCAACCATTGCTTCGATAGCGTTACACATAGCAACACGTAAATCTTGTGCAGAGTCGATTGGAGGAACTGGGAAGTAACCCCCTTTGACGCGTGGACGATGGCCAGTGTTGCCACCTTCGTAGTCTTTGCCAGTTGACCAAGCTGCTTCTTCAGCATAAATAGTGCAACGAGCACCGCTCATGTCGATATCCCATTTCACTTCGTCAAATACGAAGAACTCTGGCTCTGGACCAAAGTAAGCAGTATCAGCGATGCCAGTAGCTTTCAAATAGGCTTCAGCGCGACGAGCGATCGAACGTGGATCACGCTCGTAACCTTGCATCGTGCTTGGTTCAATAATGTCACAGCTGATAACAACTGTTGGTTCGTCGAAAAACGGGTCCATGAACGCGCTTTCTGGATCTGGCATCAAAATCATGTCAGAGGCTTCAATACCTTTCCAACCAGCAATGGAAGAACCGTCAAACATTTTACCTTGTTCAAATGTGCTTTCATCCACGGTATAGGCAGGGAAAGAAACATGCTGTTCTTTACCACGGATATCGGTAAAACGTAAATCGACCCATTTGGCGTCATTTTGTTTAATAAGTTCTAAGGCTTTATTGGCCATTTGCATCTGCTCCCAAAATTACCAGCATCGAATATTCATCAAAACGGTTCACTACCGCTCAACCACTCAAAACTTGTCATTGACAGTTTAGAACTTGCACTAGAATGGCCAGTTGCGTGCATCAGCCCTGCTTTACAGAGAAAAATACGCAATAAAACCATTAAAAACAAAATGTTACGCAAGCCCTAAGTCGCACTAATTCCGACTTACTTATCGAAACATGTGTATAACAACAGGCTTATTGCTGTTGGCCACATTTTTAATGCCCTACTAAAAGCACACGCAGTTTAGCAGATTAACGTCGTTGCTCAAGTCACAACTACAGAAGATAGTGCCAGCCACACGAAAGCAAATAACATGCCACGTCTTAAAATGGCGCATTAGCCCCGAAAAACAATTACTAAACTCGACACAGAACAGCCACTACGCACCAATAATGAGCAATATGCGCGAAATTGCACCAAAACTAAGCGCAAAGAAACATTGAACGACGAACTTAGTCCCTGTACCTTTATCACTTCGCCGTTCGCCTTTTTGGCGTACGGGCCAACGCGCCAAGAACAAGATACTTTTTCAGTCGGAAGATAATGATGGATTGTCTATTTTGTAAAATCGCCCAGAAACAAATTAATGCGAAAATTGCCTTTGAAAATGAACGGGTAATTGCGTTCCATGATTTGTTCCCGCAAGCGCCAACACACGTATTAATTATTCCGAAAACACATTTCACCACCTTAAATGATGTCCCAATAACTGAAGCCGCGATATTAGGCGAACTCCTGACGACAGCCAGCCAAATCGCCCACGAAATTGGTGTTGCCGATTCGGGCTATCGTGTCGTTATGAACTGCAATCAGGATGGCGGACAAAGCGTCTACCATATTCATTTACACTTGCTAGCAGGCCGACGTTTAAACTGGCCTCCAGGCTAAAACGGACGGAGTTATTATGAGACATTACACCCTTGCCGATATGCTAATTGGTCATGTTGACCAAGTTTTACGCACTTTGACACCTAACTCTATGCCTGCTTTACGCCCTAGTCCTGCGCAAACATACGCGTCGCCCGTACTAAACAGCGAACAGCAAACAGAAATCGCAGGACTGATGCGCGTCAATCATACGGGAGAAGTATGTGCGCAAGCCCTATATCACGGGCAGGCGCTGACGGCCAAACTACCGACAGTACGTGCAGAAATGCAACGCGCCGCACTGGAGGAGCAAGACCACCTTGCATGGTGCGAGCTACGTCTGCATGAACTGCATAGTCGGCCGAGCCTTTTAAATCCGTTATGGTATGGCTTGTCGTTTGGTATAGGTGCCGCAGCGGGTATTGCCGGCGACAAATGGAGCTTAGGCTTTGTCGCCGAAACCGAAAAACAAGTTTGTACCCACCTAGAAAGCCATCTACAACGCATCCCCCCTCAAGATGAGCGCACTCATGCTATTTTGACGCAAATGCATGAAGATGAAGACCATCATCGCCAACAAGCACTAAATGCGGGCGGCGCAGATTTACCACAGCCCGTGAAACAGGTCATGGGAATGATTTCTAAAGTTATGACGACTACGAGTTTTTATGTTTAAGCAGCTTTTATCCGACACCTTTAAATTACGTTTTTTCCTCAGCACCTATCTGCCTTTTTTAGGCGCAGGCATTAAAGTCGATTACATCAGCAAAGATTATCTAGCGATTGATGTTCGTATGCCCTTGCATCGTGGCAATAAAAATTATGTCGGCACCCATTTTGGTGGCAGCCTCTACGCAATGACTGATCCATTTTTTATGGTGATGTTGATGGAGAATCTGGGCAATGACTATATTGTCTGGGATAAAGCGGCCAATATTGACTTCGTTGCGCCTGGGCGCGGCACGGTGACGGCGCAGTTCCGTCTGACACAGAAAAACATTGAGCAGGTCCGTAACGCGGCAGCAAGCGGCAAAGCAGTATTTCCCGAATACACAATTGATGTGCTTGCAGAAGATGGCACGGTTGTCGCTCGAGTGAAAAAGACCTTGTACGTACGCAAGAAAAAACCGAAGGTGTAAATAGAACTCCAATGGCAACACTTAAGTACTACCCTTCAGAGTTGTCTAGATCCCTTGTTTTTTGTTTCGTTATTCCCGCGAAAGTGGGAATCCATTAGCGGTCAAACACTGCTGTGGCAACAGTTGATGGATTCCCAGTCGAGCTGGGAATAACGTTTTCCGATTAAAAGGATGACCCTTACTACCCTTCAATCATCTCATAATCATGAGTAATGACTACACCGCCAGCACTCAACATCGCTGAAGCCGAGCAATACTTCTCCGCTGATAACTCCACTGCTTTTTTGACCTGATTTTCCTTTAACTCTTTGCCAGTAATGACAAAATGCAGATGGATTTTAGTAAACACCGCCGGAATGGCATCAGCACGCTCAGCACTTAACTCTGCACGCACATCAGTAATTTGCTGGCGCGATTTTTTCAAAATTGTCACCACATCAAATGATGCACAGCCCCCCAATCCCATCAACAGCAACTCCATTGGTCGAGGACCAATATTGCGGCCACCATGCTCCGGTGAGCCATCAATGACAACAGCATGACCACTGCCAGACTCAACGACAAAAGAAACATCTTTTACCCACTGCACACTTGCTTGCATGAAAAATCCGCCTATCGTTTAACTATATTTACGGAACCAATGTGGCTCATGTTGCGCACTTTGCTCAATCAGGATACCGAAAGCAAGCCAACAAGCGTCAAATTTGCTGGCCGTCGCCCAAAAGCCCCGTTTGGATATGACATGAATTGGCAATTAGTTCGCAATTTTGCTATAAAAAGCCCTGTCTTTGCACTACATTGGACTTATTATAGTGAGGGCTTACCCAGCAACCCTCGAAAAACAGCAATAAATAATAAATTGAACTGATTAGGATACACTTATGGCCATTATCCCTGCTCTTGACCGCATCCCGCACTTACAGCCATTCCTAGAGCAATGCCATCTGCGTCAATATCCTGCCCGTACTGCCATTGTTCATGCAGGAGATGCGTCCGACTCACTATTCTTCATTGTCAAAGGCTCTGTTTCAGTGGTTATCGAAGATAGTGAAGGTCGCGAGATGGTCGTCGCCTACCTTAATGCCGGCGACTTTTTTGGTGAAATGGGCTTATTTGAAGAAAAGCCAATCCGTAGTGCATGGATCCGCGCCAAAACCGCCTGTGAAATTGCAGAAATTGGTTATCGGAAGTTCAGGGAAATGGCGCGCCAAGATGCAGGCTTGATGTTTGCATTATCAGCACAAATGGCTGGCCGCTTAAGAGCAACAACACGAAAAGTCAGCGATTTGGCATTCTTAGATGTTACAGGACGAGTAGCACGCTGCTTACTCGACTTATCCAAACAGCCTGATGCGATGACCCACCCTGATGGCATGCAAATTCGGGTAACTCGTCAGGAGATCGGACGGATTGTTGGCTGTTCGCGGGAGATGGTTGGTCGCGTGTTAAAGTCCTTGGAAGACCAAGGACTGATTAACGTCAAAGGCAAAACGATGGTTATCTTCGGAACCCGCTGATTTTTGGCCCCGAAAAAAACAGGTCTTTAAGCGCATCACCTGGATCATCAGCGCGCATAAAGGCCTCACCCACCAAAAAGGCATTAATGCCATTCGCTTGCATCAATGTCACATCCGAGGGATGCAAAATACCGCTTTCGGTGACAATCATTTTGTCTTTAGGCACGGCACGCAACAGGGCCAATGTGGTATTTAAACTAACTTGGAACGTTTTTAAATTTCGATTATTAATACCGATCATAGTCAACGGTAATTTTAATGCACGATCAAGTTCGGCTTGGCTATGAACCTCAACCAATACATCCAATTCGAGTGATGTTGCTAAGGCATAAAACTCTGCCAACTGGCCATCGGATAACGCACTGACAATCAGCAGGACAGCATCGGCACCAATAGCCCGTGCTTCAACAATTTGATAAGGATCAACGATAAAATCTTTACGCAGAACGGGCAACATGCATGAAAACCGCGCTGACTGTAAATAACTATCCGCCCCTTGAAAAAAATCAATATCCGTTAATACCGACAAACAGGCTGCCCCAGCCTTTTCATAGCTACGGGCAATTTGCGCAGGCACAAAATCTTCACGCAATACCCCTTTTGATGGCGAGGCTTTTTTAATTTCAGCAATAACTGCAGGTTCGCCTTTGTCTACGCGACGCTTAAGGGCGCTATAAAATCCCCGTACCGGCATTGCAGTTCGCGCACGAGCATCCTGCGTAGCATACGAGATTTGCCGTTGACGGACTTCAACTTCTTCGGCTTTACGCTGGAGAATCGTCCCCAAAATATGTGATGTCATAATAGTTAATCTGATAATTAGGCCGAAACAGGTATAAAAGCACAACTAAAGTCGCGCAAAATTGCTAATTTTTCTAATGCCAAACCGCTGTGAATTGCATCTTCGGCCATCGCCACGCCTTGTTTAATGGTCGCCGCAACCCCTGCAACATAGAGTGCCGCGCCTGCATTAAGGGCAATCATATCGGCCGCCTTGTCTGCTGCAGGCTCTTTACGCTTGCCTAAGGCATCTTCCAGCAATGCCAGCGATTGTGAGACATTATCCACAATCAGACCATCTAATGCTTGCGATTTTAAGCCAACATCTTCCGGTTGTAGTAGATACTCGCGAACTTCGCCATTTTTCAATTCAGCTACATAGGTCGGTGTCGCCAAACTGATTTCATCGAGGCCATCTTGAGCATGTACGACCATCACATGCTCACTACCTAAACGCCCTAAAACCTCTGCTAACGGTCTACACCATTCTTGAGCATAAACCCCTAGAACCTGCCGTTTGACTGCCGCAGGATTAGTGAGCGGCCCTAAGACATTAAACAATGTTCGCAACCCTAATTCGCGTCGAGGCACAATTGCGTGACGCATGGCGGCATGATGATTTACCGCAAACATAAAGCCCACGCCAACACTATCAATACAACGGGCCGTTTGCTCTGCCGTTAAATTCAAATTGATACCAGCCGCTTCCAAAACATCGGCACTACCACTCTTGGATGATACAGCCCGATTACCA
The DNA here is from genome assembly GCA_947373945.1 of Moraxellaceae bacterium. Classification (GTDB taxonomy): domain Bacteria; phylum Pseudomonadota; class Gammaproteobacteria; order Pseudomonadales; family Moraxellaceae; genus Agitococcus. The sequence goes on along the minus strand of CANBZV010000002.1, from coordinate 25,960 downwards.
TGCTTGGCGACCGTTGCTCCCGCAGCTGCAACAACAAACGATGATGCCGTAGAGACATTAAATAAATTTGCACCATCGCCGCCCGTGCCAACAATATCAACCGTATGTTCCAATGTCGACAGCACGACAGGAGTACACAACTCGCGCATCACGCGCACTGCGCCTTCAATTTCGTCCAGTGTCTCGCCTTTCATGCGCAAAGCGACTAAAAAGCCAGCGATCTGGGCAGATGTACACTCACCCGTCATAATTGAACGCATGACGGATTGCATATCAATAAGCGTCAAATTTTGGCGCGAGGCAACGTGAGCCAAGGCTGTTTTAATATCCATGCGTTAAGCCTCAAGGAAATTTTGTAACAGGGCGTGTCCTTGCTCTGTAAGTATAGATTCTGGATGAAATTGCACACCTTCTACTGCCAATGTTTTATGACGCAGGCCCATAATTTCATCTAGAGAACCATCTTCCAACTGAGTCCAAGCCGTGACTTCAAGACAGTCAGGCAGAGTATTGTTGTCTACCACCAATGAATGATAACGCGTAGCCACTAAAGGATTATTAAGCTGGCGAAATACGCCCTGATTTTTATGATAAATCGGTGATGTTTTGCCATGCATGACCTGACGCGCGCGAATGACATCGCCACCAAACGCCTGGCCTATACTTTGATGCCCCAAACAAACACCTAATAACGGCACTTTTCCCGCAAAATATTGAATAACGGCCAAGGAAATACCTGCCTCGTTGGGCGAGCAAGGACCTGGTGAAATAACAATATGATTTGGTTGCAGCGCTTCAATATCAGCAAGTGAAATTTCATCATTGCGAAAGACCCGCACATCTTGCCCTAACTCACCCAAATATTGGACGATGTTATAGGTAAACGAGTCGTAGTTATCTATCATTAACAGCATAGTGCCGCCCTAAACCTAAACCATATCTGAAAGCAATAATTGTAACGTAAGTACTGGAAGTTGGGGGAGATTTCGTGTTAAGGAATGCAGCTATTTAGCAAACAAAAAACCCCGAACACGTCGGGGTTTTAAGCGTATCAACTGCGCGGTTTAGTGACCACCACCGGTAACACCTTTGACCATATCTTCGAGGACTTTTTTGGCATCACCAAAAACCATCATCGTTTTGTCGAGGTAGAACAAGTCGTTATCCAAACCAGCATAACCTGTAGCCATCGAGCGTTTGATAACCATGACAGTACGCGCACGATGCGCTTCAATAATCGGCATGCCATAAATAGGCGATGCAGGATTATCTTTAGCGGCAGGATTGACCACGTCATTAGCACCAATCACCAACACCACATCCGTAGATGCGAAGTCGCTATTGATTTCGTCCATTTCTTTGACATCATCATAAGGCACATCCGCTTCAGCCAATAACACGTTCATATGGCCAGGCATACGACCCGCTACAGGGTGAATTGCATAACGTACAGTAACGCCTTTTTCTTTCAATACCGTTGCTAGTTCTTTGACGGCATTTTGCGCACGCGCTTGTGCCAAGCCATAACCAGGAACAATCACTACCGAGTCAGCATTGGACATCAAGAAAGCCGCATCTTCCGCCGAACCAGAACGGTAATTCTTTTCTTTCTTGTCGCCTTCTTCTTCCACCGCTGCTGTTGCGCCAAATCCGCCAAACAATACGTTCAACAATGAACGATTCATGGCGCGGCACATAACGTAGGATAGAATCGCACCCGAAGAACCCACTAGCGAACCGGCAATAATCAACATCGGATTGTTTAAGGTAAAGCCAATACCTGCAGCAGCCCAACCCGAAAATGAGTTCAACAGCGATACCACGACGGGCATATCACCGCCACCAATAGGCGCAATCCAGACATAACCAAAGGCCAATGCAAAGGCGGTCATCAGATAGAAATCGGTCAAATTTTCGGTCGTGAAATAACCAACACCAAAACCCAGCATGGCTAAAAACAAACCCGCTTGTACTGGCTTGACCCAGCCACCTTTAATGGTTTTAGCCCATTTTTTCGCCGCTAATTTGCCATAGGCAAACACAGACGCCGTAAAGGTAATCGCACCAACGAAACAACCAATAAACAATTCAAAACGGTGGACGCCATCGTGATGAATGCCTGTGTGTAAAACGGCAGCTACAGCAATACACACCGCCGACAAACCGACCGCTGAGTGCATCATCGCCACTGTTTCGGGCATGTGCGTCATGGCAACTGTTTTGGCACGATAAATACCAATCGCACCACCGGCCACCATCGCCCCAACAATCAAACCCAACACCGGGCTAGGGGCAACAAAGAAGGTCGTCAACACGGCTAATGCCATGCCCGTCATGCCGTAACGGTTACCCATAATGGCTGTTTTAGGACCAGACAAACCGCGCAGAGTCAAAATAAAGAGTACGGCACCAATCAGGTACGCCCAATCGGCATATTGTGCAAAACTTTGCATCGTGGTCGCTCCTTATTTCTTTTTCTTTTTGAACATATCAAGCATACGTTCGGTAACGGCAAAGCCACCGAAGATGTTGATACTGGCCAAAAAGACGGCAAATGCGCCCAGCAAACTGGTCGCGCTAATTGATTGTAACGCGTTAGGGTCAACGCCCGTAGCGACAGTCTGCAACATTGCACCAACGACAATAATGCCGGAAAGTGCATTAGTAACGGCCATCAATGGCGTATGCAATGCCGGTGTTACGCCCCAAACGACGTAATAACCAACAAAAATTGCCAAGACAAACACGGTAAAGATGCTGACAAAAGGCACGCTGGCGGCGTGTTCAGCCGCTTGAGTAATCACTTCATTCATGATTTAGCTCCTCACTTCTTAGCGAACAGGACTTGGCCTGCTTGGGTAATGAGCAAGGCTTTATGTACGTCGTCGCTCATGTTGACTGCTAACGCGCCTGTTTCTTTATTGAACAAGGTCAACATTAAATTGAGCAAATTACGCGCATATAAAGCGGAAGATTCAGCCGCAACCGTACCTGGGATATTAGGAATACCCAAGATTTTGACACCATTGCTGGTCGTGACTGTTTCGCCACATACGGAGCCTTCGACATTGCCACCGCTTTCGACAGCCATGTCGAGAATGACAGAACCGGCTTTCATTTTGGCGATGGTATCGGCATAAACCAGTTTCGGTGCTGCACGACCCGGAATTAATGCAGTCGTGATAATAATGTCAGCCGCAGAAACAGCTTTATCGACAATCACTTTTTGATCACGCACGTAGTCAGCGGAAGGAACCCACGCATAACCACCAGCACCCAACGCTTTAGCTTTTTCTTCATCAGACATTGGCACGTCTAACCATTTACCGCCCAAAGACTCAACTTGCTCTTTAGCAGTAGGACGCATATCTGACGCCTCAACAATCGCACCCAAGCGTTTTGCGGTGGCAATTGCTTGCAAACCAGCCACACCTACACCCAAGACAACAATACGCGCAGGTTTAACAGTACCCGCAGCCGTCATCAACATCGGGAATAAGCGTTGATAAGCATTCGCAGCCAACAACACGGCTTTATAACCTGCCAAGTTCGCTTGCGAGGACAACACGTCCATATTTTGCGCACGCGACAAGGTCCGAGGTAACAACTCCAAGGCGAAACATTGCAGATTTCTTGCTGCAAAAGCCTCTAAATTGGGGTTACGGAAAGGATCAAACATTGCCACAACGGCAGCGCCCTCTTTGATAAGAGCAATCTCGTCCGTTTCTGGTGCACGTACTTTGAGAATGACATCACTGGCGTAAGCCGATGCCGCATCATTTACAATCGTCGCACCTGCTGCACTAAAGTCAGCATCTGGCACACTTGCCTGAATACCAGCGCCCGTTTGTACCACTACACTATGTCCAGCGGCGATAAATTTCTTTACCGTTTCTGGAGTGGCAGCGACACGCGTTTCGCCAGCGATGATTTCCGCTGGAATACCGATTTGCATGGTCAACCCTCAGCTTGAGTTTTTACAACTACGGCTAGTCTTGACTTGTGGCCGACTAACCCCCGAAAACTTAGAACTAAACTTAGGCGCAGCGTTTGCGCTAGTCCGCTAAAAAAACAAAAAGCGCGCGATTGTACTCTACCTTGACTGATATTTTTAGCGTGAATACCAACATTTTCTATTTTTTTATGCCAATAGCGCTCGCAAAAACACCATTCCTAACCAGCTGTCAAGTCAACAACCGGCAAAAAAGTAATTTTCCACAAAAAAAACAACAGAAAGTATGTAATAACGAATTCAAGCGATGTACTCTATGCCTCGTTCACCATGTAACGGTACAACAGCAATAATAAAATGGAAGTCATCACAATTAAGACTTAAAGCCAGATGGTGTCCATAATGAAAAAAACAGTAAAAACATCTATCTCAAAGTATCCAGATAAAAAAGTTACCATAATTCGTTTCTCTCTAATGCTCTCATTCCTCTCAACGTGCAGTGATGTCGTAACGGCTAATAGTGATTTATGGGACATGTCGCTTGCCGATCTAGGCAAAATACGCGTAACGTCCATTGCTTCAGGGACAAAAACCCCGCTTGATAAAGCTGCTGCTATCGCGACCGTTATCACAGAGAATGATATTACTGCAATGGGAGCAACAGACCTTGATCAAGTATTGGAAACCGTCCCAGGTTTACATGTCGCACGCTCAAGCCAAGGCTACACGGCTAAATACATTATCCGCGGCATTACCTCCACCTTTAATCCACAAGCTTTGGTGTTGATTAATGGCATTCCCGTGACCAGCCTATTTACGGGTAACCGAGGCAATATCTGGACTGGAATGCCCGTGAAATCAATTGCACGGATAGAAGTGATTCGCGGGCCAGGCTCTGCTTTATATGGCGCAGATGCTTTCTCTGGCGTTATTAATATTATTACCAAAACAGCCAATGACATTAACGGCAGTAAAATAGCCATACGTACAGGCAGCTTTGGTTCAAAAGCCATTTCCTTCGAACAGGGTGGTACGTACAGCAATATGGATATTGGTTTCACCCTTGAAGCGGAAACAACGGACGGCTGGAAAAAAACAGTTCAACAAGACCAGCAAACCGCGTTTGATGGTCTATTTAAAACTCAAGCAAGCCTCGCCCCTGGCAATGTGAACACGATGAAAGACATGATGGAAGCTAGACTTGATGTTGCCTATGATCACTCTCGGCTAAGAGCTGGCTACCAAGGGCGTTATCATGTGGGTTCGAGCGTCGGTTATGCCGAGGCACTAGACCCATCTTCCCGCACGACCAGCGAACGTTACAATGTAGACTATAGCTACACGCTTAATGACTTAACGCCAAACTGGGGCATCAATAGCCAGGTTAGTTATTATAAAAACACCCAGGAAATTGAGAAAAATATCTATTTGTACCCCAAAGGTGCGTTTGGTGGTGCTTTTCCTGATGGCTTCATTGGTAACCCGGGATACCACGAAGAAAATGTCCGCCTTGATCTGAGCAGCCTTTATAAAGGCATAAATAGTCATTTGATTCGCCTTGGTATCGGCGGAGCATGGGATGACATGTATGAAGTGACTGAAACTAAAAACTTCTCTGTCGCCTTTCTTCCTGATGGCACACCAATCTTTCCTCCTCGCCCCAACGGGATAGAAGATGTCAGCGATACCGCCGAAGTTTATTTGCCCGAAAACCAGCGCCAAAGTTATTATTTATTTATGCAAGATGAATGGAAGTTTTCACGCGATTGGCTCGCGACAACAGGCGTACGCTATGATCACTTTTCGGATTTTGGCAGTACGACCAATCCACGTCTCGCATTAGTATGGGCAACCACGAGTCAAATCACGACGAAACTCTTATATGGGCGCGCTTTTCGTGCCCCCTCTTTCTCGGAGTTATTTGTCACCAGTAACCCGATCAGCTTAGGCAATACTGAACTGGAGCCTGAAACCATAGACACCTATGAGCTAGCGCTTTCACACCAACTTTCCTCACAATTTTCATATACCGCAAATGTCTACCGCTATAACATTCAGGATTTTATTACCTTTGTTCCCATAGGCAGCATTGCCAAGGCACAAAACATTGGCAAACGCCAAGGACAAGGTGTAGAGCTGGAAGCCGACTATGCCCCAGCCTATAACATGCGCTTTTTGATCAACTACGCCTATCAGCATTCAGAAGATCGAAACAGTAAAAGCGATGTTGGAGAAGCCCCAAATCATAAAATATATGGCCGAAGTGAATGGAGTACGCCTTCGAATTTGCATATTGATAGTCAAATAACCTGGGTTGGGAAACAAAAGCGTGTTATCGGCGATACGCGAGCGGCATTGGCAGCTTATACAACAGTTGACGTTACCTTACGCAAACAAGACGTGTTGAACGGTCTGGATTTAACGCTATCGGTACGCAATTTGTTTAATGCTGATGTGCGCGAACCTAGCCCTGTAGGTGCCATCCCTAATGACTTTCCGATGGCAGGCCGCAGCCTATTCGCTGAGGCACAGTATCAGTTCTAGAAAAATGGATTTCATCCACAGCAATAGTGTTACACGGCGGCTATTTGCCAATAACCAAACAAACGTAAAAACTCGTAAAATTAAAAATGGTGTATATGATGAACAACTTACCAATATCAACCGCTAAACAACCTAAGACACCACTCACGGCACTTGTGTTATGTATGAGCCTGTCGCAGGCTCTAATTTATAGTAACAAGGCAACTGCCAGTGGTGACTTGTGGGATATGTCTCTAGATGAACTCGGCAAAATACGAGTGACATCTATTGCTTCAGGCACACAAACACCTCTTGATAAAGCCGCCGCTATTGCCACTGTCATTACCGAAGATGACATTACGGCAATGGGTGCGACAGACATTGACCAAGTATTGGAAACTGTGCCCGGCTTGCATGTGGGGCGTTCTGATCAGGTCTATGCGCCCAAATACATTATCCGTGGTATTACCTCCACCAATAACCCGCAAACTTTGATGCTTATTAATGGTATTCCTGTCACCAGCCTTTTTCACGGCAATCGGGGTAACGCCTGGATTGGCATGCCCGTTAAATCCATTGCCCGCATAGAAGTCATTCGTGGGCCTGGTTCTGCTCTTTACGGTGCCGATGCCTTTTCGGGCGTTATCAATATCATCACCAAAAAGCCAGATGATATGCGCGGGACTCAAACAGGCGCGAGAGTGGGCAGCTTCGACACAAAGGCCGCTTGGTTAACGCATGGCGGCTCTTATAATAATGTGAATGTTGGTTTTACCCTTGAGGCCGAAACAACTGATGGCTGGAAGGGCATCGTGGAGCAAGATCATCAAACAGCCTTTGATGCCCTATTCAACACCCATGCCAGCTTGGCACCTGGCAGTGTTAACACAATGAAAGACATGGTGGATGCACGTCTTGAAATCGCTCACGATAACTCACAACTCAGAATAGGCTATCAAGGCCGTTATCATGTCGGTTCGGGTGTGGGTGTCGGGCAAGCACTAGACCCATCCTCCCGTGTTCAAAGCCAACGCTATAATGTCGATTACAGCTACATCCTCAAAGAGCTCGCTCCCAGTCTGGATGTTGACAGCCGCGTTAGCTACTACAGCAATACTCAGGAAATTAAAAGAAACCTCGTGATCTTTCCTGCAGGGGCATTTGGCGGAGCCTATCCCGATGGTTTTATTGGTAACCCTGGCTTTAAAGAAGAGAATGCGCGGGTTGACTTGAGCGCCCTTTATCGCGGCATGGACAATCACTTACTGCGCGTCGGTACGGGTGGTTATTGGGGAGACATGTTTGAAGTGACCGAAACTAAAAACTTCAATGCAGACTTTTCACCGCGCGCAAATGGCTTAGAGGATGTTAGTGATACTGCGGAAGTTTATGCCCCCGAAAAACAACGCACTAGCTACTATTTGTTTGCCCAGGACGAATGGAAGTTCGCGCGCAACTGGCAAGCAACCACTGGTATTCGTTATGATCACTTTTCGGACTTTGGCAACACCACCAATCCACGACTCGCGTTAGTGTGGGCAACAACTGACAAAATGACGACCAAATTTCTGTATGGTAAAGCATTTCGCGCACCCGCCTTTTCCGAATTGTTTATCGTCAACAATCCCGTTCTGTTAGGTAACCCAAAGCTTAAACCAGAAACCATTGATACCTACGAACTTGCTTTTTCACATCAACTATCTTCTGAGCTTTTTTATACGGCCAATATCTATTACTACAATATTCAGGACTACATAACCTTTGTGCCTTCTGCGGGTAATGTCATTCAGGCACAAAACGTTGGTAAGCGCAAAGGACAAGGCTTTGAATTAGAAGCGGACTACTCACCGGTATATAACTTGCGCTTTTTAGCAAATTACGCCTACCAACAATCAAAAGACAAAAATACGCACACGGACGCTGGTGATGCACCTAATCACCAAATCTATGCACGTAGCGAGTGGACCGTTGTTCCTGACTGGCACCTAGACTCACAAATTACCTGGGTAGGCAAACAAAAGAGAGTAGCCGGAGATCCCCGCAGCGCAAACGATGCCTATACAACAGTCGATATGACAGTGCGTAAAAGTGAAGTTTGGAAAAGTCTTGATGTCGCTTTATCCGTTCGTAATTTGCTGGATACCGATGTCACTGAACCAAGCCCTGGCCCTGTTGCCGATATGCCGAAAGACTTTCCGATGGCTGGGCGCAGTGTTTATGCTGAACTAACTTATAACTTTTAAGACTATTGTAATGATGCCGCCGTTTACCCGGCGACATCATTATACGCAAAAGACTCATCACGCCTTATTGCGCAGAATACCCTCCATCAAGGACTAGATTCTGAGCGGTGTACCATGAGGCTTCATCTGAACACATCCATTTAACCGCATTGGCAACATCCAGCGTGGTTCCCAAGCGACCAATGGGGTGCTGAGCTAAAATCATTCCTAACAAGTCTGCATTATCAAGTACAGGGGCATTAGCTTCAGTTGGCACCCAAGCCGGACTGATGCAGTTCACTCGAATACCCTTGCTGCCAAACTCCAATGCCGCCGCTTTACTCAGACCAATGACGCCATGTTTACTGGCAACATAAGCCGGAACCCCCATAGAGGTGGCTACAACTCCCCACACTGAGGACATATTAACAATGGCTCCACCGCCACTGTTGAGCATGGCGGGAATTTGGTACTTCATGCATAACCAAGCCGCTTTGAGGTTCGTACTGATCACACGGTCAAAATCTTCTTCCGACAAATCAACAGTATTGGAAATAGGTTCAGCAGCTCCCGCATTATTAAAAGCGCAATCCAAGCGTCCAAACTGTCTTATTACATCATCGACCATGGCACTGACTTGGTTCGCTACCGTGACATCGGCTTGGCAGTAAATAGCTTGCCCACCCGCTGATTTAATCAGCTCAACAGTCTCCAAACCGTGATCTTGTCGCCGAGCGACAACAGCCACTCTGGCCCCTTCACGGGCAAACTCAATTGCTGCCTGACGGCCAATACCCGAACTTGCGCCGGTCACAATCACGACTTTATTGCTATATCTCATACTCGCCCCTGCTCTACACTCTGTATTGTTGTCATTGCTTTTGCGTTTCCCTTGGCGCTACTCAAGCTCAATCACCAGACCACTCATCCATCAAATGGATCAGTCCGACCACGCCCTACGAGCCAAACCGCCATAGATGATGCTGGCACAGCGTACAGGAAAAAAGCTGCCTTCTGGCTTATCACGAGTATCGACGTAACACGGGGCAATACCAGTAATAAAACACGGCGTTAAAAAGAGCTGATACTCCTCTGGGCTTAAACCAATATCCGCAATAATCGCCGTATTAATTGCAGAAATATTTATTGATAAGCCTTTGTTATTTTTGAGGTAGTGATAAATATCTTTGGCGAGTTGTAGGTGCTTACCACCATCTAGTCCTAATTTCTTAGCCATAACGAGAGTATGGGGAACGCGCTCATCAAGCTTTGCCAATGGTCGGCCATAACCATAGATCGTTTTACGCTCAATGAGTTCTCGTTCGATGATCTCTGCAAGCACTTCACCCTTGGCAAGAGCGGCGCTGGTACGGTAAAAGAAATCCAATGCCCGTTTTTCAGGTCGGCGACCATAAATAGAGGCCTCGCCAATCGCCAATCCAGCCATACAGGACAAAGATGCCGTACTACGTACTGTGCCCCCCAGCGCAGCAACATGATTTGGCCAAATGCTAGGGTCGGCATAACTGGTTGCAATCCAGAAATAGGCTAACATTTTTATCTGACTCTCAGAGAACTCGCGCCCAGTAATGCCATAGAGATAAACGGCAAACCAATCCCAGTCACCCAATTGATGGTGTAAGTCTTTACCTCTTAACACCGCTCTATCACATAAAAAGGCTTTGCCTATGCTGGTTTGCCATTTATTTTCGTTTGCCAGCAGCGTGCTATTACTCATAGTCCGAACTCCTCAATGCTTGGGATACCAAAAGAGCCTGGATCATCTTGCAGCTCAATCATGGAGGCTATAAAGGGAAACTTTTTCCAACCCATTTCTTTTTGCTCTAGTGCCTGCACAGCGGCACCTGGCATACCAAGTATCAAAAAGAGCATTTCGGCCTGTTCTGCGCTAAAACCTAAATCAAAGAAAGCCGCACCCGCTACACCTGTCATTGCTAGCGGGCAGGTGGCAATGGCCTCAAGTGCCGACTGGTTTTCACCCAGCCAATGTAAGGCTCCGTGAGGGTTACAGGACGCTAAAGCGCGTAACGTTTGCCGAACCGGCGTCGGGCAGCTTTTACCATTGGGGTCAAAACCAGGGGAATGCTCCATCGGCAACCAGATATCCACGTCTTTATTATTAAGCAACTGCTGTATCGCAAGCTGCCAGGCCGCCAAATTTTGCCCCGCGCTTTGCCACAGGTTAACGACATGAAATACTTCATGCGCACCACCGTACTGTCCTGCTCCTACCGCCAGCGCCGCCATTAGCGAACCCGCCGAGACGCTGCCACCAACACCACCATTCATACCTGCACGTACACCCGCGTTGCGTGGCCCCTGGTTGGCTAGTGCCACAGCCAACCACTCCAGCATTTGCGCCTGGGCGGGGGAAGGACGCTCACCTTTAAACATCAAATAGATATACTCAGCCCAGCTTGCCTTACCCAGCACTTCGCCATAGACATCATAACCATGGCAATAACATGCTTTTGCCGCAAAAGGATTGTCGGCCTCTGGTTCTTCAAACCAGATGTTACTGTGAAAAACCTGCTTTTGGTCAGTCATCACACTGCTCCTGTCAAAACTTTCATCCGTGCGCCCATAGGCGGCACTTCATCACCATCAATCAACACATCCAGTAAACACGGGGCCGACTTGCTGAGTAGCGCGGGGATATCCAAGCGGTCAAAGTCGGCCAAGGTTTCGATACGATACGCTTCGACCCCCATGGCTTGCGCCATTTGGGCAAAATTAACGGCGGGTAACTCATTGCCGATTTGCTCGGCTCCACCCAATTGCTGACCGTGTCTGATCATCCCTAGTGATGAATCATTCAACACGACAAACAAAATATTGAGGCTTTCCTGCAAGGCTACCGTAATTTCCTGGCCACTCATCAACATGCTGCCATCACCCGTAAAACAAACGACGGGGCGGCCTTTTGCGCCTAGCGCCATGCCAACGGCTGCACCAATCGCCCATCCCATTGAGGCAAAGCCAATACCAATATGGAAAAGGCTTTTACGGCTGTCCACATCTTTTGGCCGCTTACAATTCCAGTAATGAATACCCCATAGAAAGCTATTACCGGTATCCATTAATACACGGGTATCATCAGGACAAATCGCACTCATCTTAGTCATTAGTGCTTGCGGCTTGACCCGACCTTCTGCATCAAAACAGCGCTCTCGATTCGCCAAACTCACCATGCACGGCAAACCCTCATCATCTTGTAATGGAGCCATCGCTTTTTTTAATGACTGCCGCTCCAGCAGTGCCGCAAAGGGCTTGAGCATGAGTTCAAAAGAACCCAGAATGCATAACTTTGCCATATACGAACGACTAAGATGTTCTGAGTTGCTCGACACGTGGATTAAGCGTTTAGACATAATCGCTGAGGTGTCCCAACCACTGGTTGACACTTCATCAAGTGCCGTACCAACAACAATCACACGCTGGGCGTTTTCGGGCAGTAATGCTTCACGCGCACTTTCGTGACCCGCAAAACCAAAAACACCCCGATAAAGGGGATGAAAGTTATTGACCAAACCTTTGGCTCTTGGCGTCGTGACAAAGAGCCAACCTTGCAGCTCAATCAAATTGATAATGGCGTCTATCGCGCCCTCTGCGCCCTCACCAATCACCACAGTGACTTTATTTTTATCTGCTAAATCCTTTAACAACAACTGCATCGCCTCTTGGCTAGGTACAACTTCGTGGTTAATAAACGCACGCATGGTGCCATTAATTCGATGAGGCTCGACCTTATCGCGCATCACATCGAGCGGGATGCTCAAATGCACTGGGCCTGGACGATTACTAATGGCATAACTGATTGCTTGCAGCAGCTTGGGTTCAAGCTGGGCAGAATGGGAGACGAGGGTATTAAAACGCGTACAGTGCGTGAACATTTCGGCGGTATTGATGCCTGTACAAGAGCTATCTTGAAACGAGCCACGGCCAAATTTTTCTATGGACGTTTGTGCAGTAATGACCAGCATCGGAATACCGTCTGCATAAGCGGAAGCAACTCCGGTAATCAGATTGGTTGCGCCAGGCCCTGCCGTGGAGCAACAGACCCCTATTTTTCCTGTTTCGCGCGTATAACCATCGGCCATAAAAGCCGCACCTGCTTCATGACGAGCAACAATTGCTCGAGGGCCACCTTTTCTTGCGCTCCGTGCTAGGGCGTTATACAACGGTTCGATGCTGCCGCCTGGCACACCAAACACATATTCCACACCCAACCGCTCCAAATAGGTCAAAATCAGATCGCCGTTTTCTATCATCGTCAACCTCATTAATTTGTTGTTTTAGTCATTGCTTCCCGTGTTGTTCTGTACAAACCCCAGATTTTAGGCAGCAATTATTAGACCAAGTATCGCTTTTACTCAACCGCTAATTTCTTGAATATGACTTTCTTCGAGCCAAAAACTCTACTCGTGTTTTTTAAGGCTATAAATGCTATTTTGCACAGCCTGCCATCACATAGAAAAACCGCCTTATGCAGTCCAAAAGCTATATGACGGGTGTAATCTGCGTACTCATTTCCGCCACGTTATTTTCGGCTAAATCGGTATTTGTCAAACTCGCATATCAATACTCTGTTGATGCTGTCACCCTTCTCGCCCTGCGCATGGCATTCGCCTTGCCTTTTTTTCTGGTGATGCTTTATACAGCTCACGAAGCCAGTCCATGCCTGAATCGCAAAGATTATAGTGGCTTGATTATCGCAGGGGTTGCAGGCTATTACGGAGCCAGTATTTTAGACTTTTGGGGGATGGAATTTATTAGTGCGAGTCTTGAGCGTTTAATTTTATTTATGTATCCCACACTGACAGTCTTTTTGTCGGCTCTATGCTTCAAAACGACCATCAGCCGCAAGACATGGATAGCTATTACCATTAGTTACACAGGTATGATGCTGGTTTTTGCTGGCAATCAGCAGCAAGAAAGCACGCATCTGATTCTAGGTAGTATTCTGGTGTTTCTAGGCGCCTTAGCCTATGCCGCTTATTTGATTGCTAGCGGAGCATTAATTCCTCAGTTTGGTGCAGCACGATTTACCGCCCTCGCATTATCCATTGCCTCGACATGCTGCTTTTTACATTTTCTATTTAGTCATTCGCTAACAATATTAACGACTATTCCTAAACGTGTTTGGTTACTCAGCGCTATCTTGGGCTTTTTTTGCACCTTTGTTCCCGCCACCTTATTAACCCAAGGGATTCGCCGTATTGGCGCACCACAATCGGCGTTGATTAGCGCCATAAGTCCTGTCATTACCTTGGCATTAGGTGCGTGGTTATTAGATGAGTTTCTGACTTATTGGCAAATTTTTGGTGCTAGCTTGGTGCTCTTTGGGGTGGTATTGACTTCCTATAAACCTAGTCACGCCAGCATCGAATAATCGCTCGAAATAATCGTTATTCTTTACCAGAGCAATTGTCTGATTTCATACAGTTCGCTCTTTAATGATGTTCTATACTGATGTCTATCCATTCCCTCCGGATTTATTTCAGCGATTAAAGAGAGTCATTATGAGAACTTTGCAATCTTGGCTTGATGAGTACAGCGAAAGCCACCGCAACCCCACCAACAAACAATTACATTGGCTGTGTGTGCCTGTTATCAGCTTTACCGTTTTGGCCTTGGCTTATAGTTTACATTGGGGACTTGCCTTAGCTGCTACCGTGGCAGCGATATGGTTTTATGCCCAATTGTCGGTAACGTTGGCAGTCGGCATGTTTGTTATGTCAGCCATCATGCTGGCGATTGCAGCAATGTTACCTAACTTGGTCTGGTGGGCGATTGGTTTATTTGTTGTTGCGTGGATAGGTCAATTTATTGGCCATCATATTGAAGGCAAAAAACCATCCTTCTTCAAAGACTTACAGTTTTTATTGATTGGCCCAGCATGGTGTATGGATGCGTTGTATAAGAAAGTGGGCATTAGTAGCTAACTAATGGCGGAATCATTGAAATGGATATTTTACTGGATGCCATACTTGAGTTTGTATTGACGTATGTCTTGTACTGGCCTGGTAAAGTTGTTTTACGGCTAGTAACGCTAGGTCGCTATCCCCCATCAATAACAGCCCATCATAATGAAGAGTTTGTTGCTGTGATTGGATTTGTCAGCCTCTTTTTTGCTTTTCTCACCATTGCACATCTGTGGTAAGAAATAAGGGCGCAAACATTGCGCCCTTATAAAACACACAAGCATTAGGGCTGAATCTCCTCACCCTCTTCGACGAATTCTGACTTAGCAACAACCATAAAGTCTTCTTTGCTTAAACCCATTGCCAAGGCATAACTGGTTGCAATATAAATCGACGAATACGTACCCGCAAACAAACCCACCAACATCGCCACCGAGAACCATTTTAAGGCTGGGCCACCAAGCAACAACAGAGCCATGACGACTAATACCACCGTCGCTACGGTCATTATGGTACGGCGCAGGGTTTCAGTGAGCGAAATATCAATGATTTCAATGACATCCACTTTACGCAAACGACGAAAGTTTTCACGAATCCGGTCAAATACAACGATCGTGTCATTCAAAGAATAACCAATCAATGCCAGCACGGCTGCCAATACTGACAAGTCAAACGGCCAACCCATCAACGAAAATACACCAACCGTAAACAAGGTATCGTGTAATAACGAGCTAACTGCACCCACCGAAAACTTGAAACGAAAGCGAATCGCCACATACAACATCATTAAACTCAATGACAACGCAATCGCAATCATGGAGTTAGTGTACAACTCTGCGCCGACCTGTGAGCCAACAGAATCAACTTGGCGTAAGGTCGCCGGATTATTAGCATCCGTTTGCACGACAGCTAATACGTGCTCACCAATACTGCTGTTACTGACATTACCCGTTTGTTTTTGGGGCGGCATCCGAATAATAATATCCGTCGCTTTGCCCAAATGCTGCACGATCGCATCATGGAAGCCGTTTTTCTCTAGCTCCGCCTGAATAAGCGTTTGTTCGACCGGATGGGCAAAACTTAACTCAACAACAGTACCACCAGTAAAATCCAGACCTAGGTTCAAGCCCCTGGTAAAGAGAGAAATGACACCTGCCAACACAACCAATAACGAGAAAATCGCCATTGGTTTACGAAAGCGCATAAACGCAATTGTTCTACCTTCAAACATCATAGCGGCTTACCTCAGATACTTAGTTTGGTGACACGGCGGCCACCGTATATCAGTTGTACCACCGCACGGGTGACGGTAATCGCGGAGAACAACGAACAGACAATACCAATCGACAACGTAATTGCGAAGCCTTTGATCGGCCCAGTGCCGACAGCAAAGAGAATCAAAGATACTATTAACGTTGTAACGTGGGCATCAATAATGGTCGCAAAAGCGCGATCATAACCATGAAGAATAGACTGCTGTGGTGATGATCCACCCGCTAGCTCTTCACGAATACGCTCATAAATCAAGACGTTGGCATCAACGGCCATACCTACGGTCAAGACGATACCCGCAATACCCGGCAGCGTAAGCGCTGAATCTATGGCAGACATTACCGCTATCATCATCGCCACGTTAACAAACAAGGCAATATTGGCCACCAAGCCAAACATTTTATAAAACACCAACATGAAGACAGCAACCAGAATAAAACCAACCAAGGTTGACATTAAACCCTTGTCGATATTTTCTTGACCCAGGCTTGGGCCAACGGTGCGTTCTTCAACAAAATACATCGGGGCAGCTAACGCGCCAGCACGTAATAACAGTGCTAGCTCTTTGCCTTCTTCTGGAGAGTCCAGACCCGTAATGCGAAATTGTGAACCTAGCATCGACTGAACGGTTGCACGGTTAATTACCGTTTTCTCCACATAAGGCTCACGAAGCTCAATCGGTTTGCCGTTGGCATCGGTCGTAAAGCGACTACGTTGTTTGTGCTCGACAAACAATACGGCCATTTGCTTACCAACATTATCGCGGGTCGCTTCGGCCATCATTTTGCCGCCACGACTATCCAAAGTAATGTTGACTTGAGAGTTTGAGTATTCGTCAAAACCAGCTTGCGCACCGACGACACGATCACCGGTGACAATCTTTTTCTTTTGCAATAAAACGGGTTCGCCGCCCATTTTATGGAACGGGAAAATTTCGGTGCCCGGCGGAGCAATACCATCAGGCGCTTCACCTTTATGCTCCCAATCAACAAAACGAAACTCCAGTGTAGCAGTACGCCCCAAAACACGTTTGGCTTCGGCAGTATCTTGTACACCAGGCAATTCAACGACGATACGACTAGCTCCTTGGCGTTGAACCAAGGCTTCTGCCACACCTAATTCGTTGACTCGATTACGCAGCGTTGTTAAGTTCTGGCTAATTGCATAGTCGGCAAACTCTTTGAGCTTGGCAGGCGAGAAGCCTAAATCAAGAAAAAATGCATCTTCGCGCGTTGCTGGGACAAAGACAAACTCACGATATTCTGTTGCCAATAGTTTACTGGCCTGCTCACGATCAGCAATCGTTTCAAATTTGATGGTTAAGCCACTAGGCACATCATTGACTGCACGATACGCAATTTTGGCTTCGCGTAACTTGGCTTTAATTTCAGTAGTATAGGTTTCTTGGCGCTGCTCAAGAATCTTCGACATATCCACTTCCAGCAAGAAATGGACACCGCCGCGTAAGTCCAAGCCCAACTTCATCGGTTTGGCATGAATGGCTAATAACCAGCTCGGAGTCGTTGGAGCCAAATTTAACGCAACAACATAGTTATCACCCAAGGCTCTTTTGATCACATCTTGCGCTTTAAGCTGGGCATCATTGCTTTCGAGGCGCACTAAGACACCTTTTTCTTGCACTTCAGAACCGTGATAAGGCAATCCTGCTTGTTTTAACGCCGCATCAGCCTGCGCCAATATCGTCTTGTCAGTCTTAATACCCGCATTGGCGCCAGAGATTTGCACCGCTGGCTCATCGGGATACAGATTAGGTAGGGAGTAAAGTGTACTGATGATAAACACCACTACAATTAATATATATTTCCAAGCAGGATAGCGCATAGCAGTTCTGTTTTTTCTAGTCTTTAGTTAAATTGGTTGCTGTCGACACACCAATACCTTTGAGAGTACCTGTGGGCAGCGTGGCTAAAACAGCCGCTTTTTGCACTTTTACTGTTAAATTATCAGCAAGTTCAACCAGTGCATAATCATCATCGACGTTTTTAATGCGACCTAATAAGCCGCCAGCAAACACGACTTCATCACCCTTTTGCAAATTATCCATCAAGCCTTTATGTTCTTTTTGGCGTTTGGCTTGCGGGCGCCATAACAAAAAGTAAAACACGAGCATAAACACCACCAACATGGCAATGTTGGCAAATGCAGAAGGATCAGCGGCGGCAGGCGCAGCGGCATAGGCATCGGCAATCAAAAAACTCATGCTTTCTCTCTCTAAATAACGTTGAACTTACAATGCAGGAACAGGTAAACCACGACGAGCGTAGAAGTCATGCACGAAGGCGGGCAATGTACCGTTTTCAATGGCAGTACGCAAACCCGCCATTAAACGTTGGTAATAACGGAGGTTGTGTAGTGTGCCTAACATCGCGCCCAACATCTCGCCGCATTTGTCTAAATGATGTAAATAGGCGCGCGAGAAATTCTGGCAAGTATAACAATCACAATGTGCATCTAATGTGTCAGTGTCGGTTTTGTACTGACTATTGCGAATTCTGACGATGCCATCGGTGACAAAATAATGACCATTACGGGCATTACGGGTCGGCATGACACAATCGAACATATCCACACCACGACGTACCGCTTCAACCAAATCCTCCGGTTTACCGACACCCATTAAATAACGCGGCTTATCGTCAGGTAATTTAGTGGGGACGTAATCGAGGATTTTCAACATTTCTTCTTTGGGCTCGCCTACTGATAAACCGCCAATGGCATAACCATCAAAACCTATGTTTAACAAGCCATCCAGCGACACATCACGCAGATGTTCATACATGCCGCCCTGGACAATACCAAACAAAGCATTTGGATTGCCTTCATGGGCAAACTTACAACGTGCAGCCCAACGTAAACTCAGCTCCATCGACTCACGCGCTTCTTTTTCGGTCGCGGGATACGGCGTACATTCGTCAAAAATCATGACGATATCGGAGTTTAAATCACGCTGAATTTGCATCGAAATTTCAGGGGTCAAAAACACTTTCGAGCCATCAACCGGCGATTGAAACTTAACGCCTTCTTCGCTGATCTTGCGCAATGCCCCCAAGCTGAATACTTGAAAACCGCCTGAATCGGTAAGAATAGGTTTGTCCCAATTGATAAACTTATGTAAGCCGCCATGTTGCTTGACGATGTCTGCACCCGGTCTTAACCATAAATGAAAGGTATTGCCGAGCATGATTTCCGCGCCGATATTGGCAACATCGGACGGAAACATACCTTTGACGGTGCCATAAGTACCTACAGGCATAAATGCGGGCGTTTGTACTTTGCCGTGCTGTAAGGTCAGTTCACCGCGACGGGCAAGGCCGTCGGTGGCTAAAAGTTTGAATTGCATGATAGAAAATGAGGTGCTGTTAAAAACAAGGGCGCAAGTATAGCGTATTGGGAGTTCAGCCAAACAATGTTTTATCAACGCTCAACAAACATCGCATCGCCATAGCTAAAAAAGCGATATTTATTAGTCACTGCTTCCGCATACGCCGCCATCACCCGCTCCCGCCCTGCAAATGCTGACACCAACATCAACAAAGTAGATTCAGGCAAATGGAAATTGGTAAACAAGGCATCAATCACTTTCCAGTCATAACCGGGGTAGATAAAAATCTGCGTTTCACCCGACCATGCCTGTAACTGACCATGGTTATATAAAGCAGCACTTTCCAAGGCCCGGACACTGGTCGTCCCAATGGCGATCACACGCCCGCCTTTAGCTTTGGTTTCGCGAATCGCTGCTACCGTCTCCTCGGGCACATTTAACCACTCGCTATGCATTTGATGGTCACGAATATCTTCAGTGCGTACGGGTCGAAAGGTTCCTGCTCCTACATGCAAAGTCACATAAGCAAAATTAGCGCCTGCGGCTTTTAACTGTACTAATAAATCATCATCAAAATGTAAACCTGCCGTCGGCGCCGCCACCGAATTGACTTTATCGGGATGGCTATAAACGGTTTGATAACGCTCGTTATCGGCTTGCTCAACGTCTCGTCCCAAATACGGCGGCAATGGCATTTCACCATGCGCGGCTAATACCGCGCGCACGGGCTGAGAAAATTGCAACTTAAATAAATCATCGACGCGCTCCAGCATCATCGCTGATACTTGGCCACGCGCAAAAAACAGTTTGGCACCTGCTTTGGGTGAGTTACTCGCCCGAAGATGCACTAATGCCGTGTCATCACTAATGATCCGTTCGACCAGCACTTCAATATTGCCGCCCGTGGCTTTATTGCCAAATAAGCGCGCCGCTAAGACCCGCGTATCATTAAAGACCAATAAATCATTCGGACGAATCAACTGTGGTAAATCGCGAACGCTACGATGATGTAAACCATCCGTCGCTAAATGCAATAAACGCGAGGCCGAACGCTCGCTTAAAGGATGACGGGCGATCAATTCATCGGGTAATTCGTAGCTAAAATCAGTCAGGCGCATAGGTTTTGCATAAGAAATATTCAAACGGGTCGGCATTATAACAACTTTCATTAAAAATGCTTGACGTACATTTTTTGCTGCCTATAATGCATCCCACTCTACGTGCCGGGATGGCGGAACTGGTAGACGCGGCAGACTCAAAATCTGTTGCCTGTGAGGGCGTGTCGGTTCGATTCCGACTCTCGGTACCAGCACGTAATTCTTAAAAAAGCTGCAACTTTCCCAAGTTTGCGGCTTTTTTATTGCCTATCATTTGTGTTTTCGCACCAACTTTTCTTGTCCGGGAAAAGTCACATAGCCTCACTGCCCTGCAACCGTTATCATAGCGGCCATTATATTCCTTCGAGTATTGGCAGATGAAATTCGGCACTCCGCTCAGCACCAACGCAATCAAAGTGATGTTATTAGGCTCAGGAGAACTGGGCAAAGAAGTAGTAATTTCTTTACAGCGGTTAGGCGTGGAAGTGATCGCCGTTGATCGTTACGCCAACGCTCCTGCACATCAGGTTGCTCATCGCGCCCTTGTCATTAACATGAGTGATGCTGAGGCTTTACGGGCGTTAATCATCGCCGAAAAGCCGCATTTTATTGTCCCTGAAATTGAAGCCATTGCCACGCAGGTGTTAGTTGAGATTGAACAAGAAGGCATTGCCGAAGTCATTCCTACCGCTCGCGCCGTCAACTTAACAATGAATCGCGAAGGCATCCGTCGTTTGGCCGCCGAGGAATTGGGTCTAGCAACCTCGCCTTATGCCTTTGCCGAGAGTTTGGAGCAATTACAAGCCGCCGCCCAGCGCATTGGTTTTCCTTGTTTTATCAAACCCGTGATGTCGTCATCGGGTAAAGGTCAGTCGAAGCTGGATGGTGCTGAAGAATTGGCTGCAGCGTGGGATTACGCGATTGCCAGCGGTCGTGTTAATCATGGCAAAGTGATTTTAGAAGGGATGATTGATTTTGACTTTGAAATCACCTTGCTGACGGTGCGTGCTGTTGGTGCCAGTGGCCAGGTTGAAACCTTCTTCTGCGACGCGATTGGCCATAAACAAGTTGCGGGTGATTATGTTGAAAGCTGGCAACCGCAAGCGATGAGCGCATTGGCCCTACAGCGCGCGAAAGACATTGCGGAAAAAGTAACGAGCAATTTGGGTGGGCGCGGTATTTTTGGCGTTGAGCTGTTTGTCAAAGGTGATGAGGTGTGGTTTTCGGAAGTCAGCCCACGGCCGCATGACACCGGCTTAGTCACGTTGGCGAGTCAATATCAGTCTGAGTTCGAGATTCATGCCCGCGCCATTTTGGGCTTACCCGTCGATACCAGCACCCACAGCATTGCCGCGAGCGCGGTGATTTATGGTGGTTTGGAAGCGCAAGGCATTGCGTTTGAAGGCGTTGCAGACGCTTTAAAAGTCCCTAATAGTGATGTGCGTTTATTTGGCAAGCCCGAAAGTTTTATCAAACGGCGCATGGGTGTGGCGTTATGCCGTGCTCAGGATGTTGATAGCGCCCGCGCCAATGCTCGCACAGCAGCGGCACAGGTAAGACCCGTTATCGGCTAACCTCAGGTCATAAACGGTAGCGGCAAATATATTTGCCGTTACCAAATCACCTTGCCTTGCCGAGCCACACTTCCAGTTTTTTACGCAAATCGCTCAGGCGCATGGGTTTGGACAAAAAATCATCCATACCCGCTTCTAAGCACTTCTCCCGATCACCTTTTAATGCCGAGGCAGTCAGGGCAATGACTGGCACTCGCCTATCTACTGACTCTTGCGTGCGAATCAAGCGCGTCGCTTCCAGTCCGCTCATTACTGGCATCTCGCAATCCATTAATACGACATCGTAAGGCAAGTGTTGCACGGCTTGAACGGCTTCCTCTCCATTACCAACGACATCTACGCGAAAACCTAGTCTTTTCAACATCTCAACAGCCATTAACTGATTAACGGGGTTATCTTCCGCGACCAGAACTCGGCCATTGGTGTGACCACTGCCGCTATATAATTCACCGCCTGACAGTGACTCAGCCTCCGCTACGACACCTTCAGGCACGGTATCGAAAGGCAGTGTTAACGTGAACGTACTTCCCTGCCCTTGTTTACTAGCCAAACTCACCGTACCACCCATCGCCTCCGCCAATCGGCGACAAATAGCCAGCCCCAATCCGGTACCGCCAAAGCGGCGGGTAGTTGACGCGTCCGCCTGAATAAATGGTTGGAACAATCTCGCTTGCGCCTCTTCGTTGATGCCAATACCGGTATCAACCACAATAAAGCGCAACCAAACCACGCCACCCTGCATCATCAACACTTCTCCGTTCAGGGAGATAGCGCCGTGCTCGGTAAACTTCACAGCATTACTTAACAAATTAAGTAATATTTGCCGCAAACGCCCCGCATCGCCTCGAACAAAATGTGGTGTCTGTAGCTGATGATGTAGTGCCAGCCCCTTACGCTCAGCCGCTACCTGAACGAGATTAAGCGCCTGCTCCACCACTAGGAGAGGATCAAACACCAACGGCTCCAGCTCCAAATAACCCGCTTCAATCTTAGAAAAGTCGAGAAAGTCATTAATGAGATGTAATAAAGATTCGCCCGACTGACGTACTAACTCAGCAAAACGGTGCTGCTCTTCCGTTAATTTGCTATCCAGCAACAAGCCGGTAAAACCAATCAGGCCATTCAGTGGTGTGCGAATTTCATGACTCATTGTCGCTAAAAAGCCCGATTTGGCGCGATTAGCCGCCTCAGCAACTTCTTTTGCCGCCTGCTCCGCTTCCAAGCTATTCGCGAGACGGTTATACGCTTGATGCAGCTCGCGCTCCAGCCGTTTGCGTTCGGTAATGTCACGCGTCACTACAACCGCTAATATTTGCTGACCATCTTCATTACAAACAGGCGTACCGTTATAACTAAAACACCAGGACTGGCCTGTGTCCACCCGATGCCCCCGCAACTCCCACTCTTTGATCGACTCTCCTTGCAACACGAGTGAAGCCGGCCAAGCAGACACTGGAATCAGTTCTCCATCCGCCGTAGTTAGCTCAAAAATCCGCTCGAAATAAGCCAAGTTTTGATGCATATCTTCGCCTTGGGCAAACCCATAGATTCGCGCCAACGCATCGTTATTCAGAAGCAAATTACCTGCCATATCAAAGACTGAAATACCTTCAGCTAATGACTGAAATACCGCCTCCAGCTGCGCCCGCTCACGATTGGCCAGCACCGCTGCCTGATGTAGTTGCTCCATTAATACATCACGCTCCTGATCCGCCTTTTTTTGCGCCGTGATATCGGTAAACATAGCCGTGAATTCACCTTGACCCGGACTGTAGGCATAGACTGAAAACCATTGGCCGCTTGGAGTAAAGAAAACCTCTAGTGTGACTTCATCGCCATGCAAAGCGACTTTACCCAACTGCTCGACGAGTTCGGGAGCAACGGTATTAACGTCAGGAAATAACTCAGTAATGCGTTTGCCTTCAAATTGCTCACGCGGTAGCCCTAGCATACGACAGCTGGCATCATTGGCAGTTTGGTGCAGGTAATCAATAGGCTTGCCTTCAACATCGGTAATGATGCGACATTCCACCAAAGCTTGAGTTCGGTTATTAAACAGCGCACGATAACGTTGCTCACTTTCGAGAAGAGCTTGTTCAATCTTTTTATGCGCCATAACAATCCGTAGTTTGGTTTTTTATTCACCAACTATAGACCGCATCCTGTGTACTGACAATGGCAAGCAGTTCACGCAGCAACCTGATTAACACGAGACTTATAAAGCGGAGCGAGATTAGACAAATACTCATTCACGAGCTATAAAATGTAAATAAATATTTCTTTTACTCGGATGCAATCATGACTAGCCATCGACGACTCGCTTTCGCCTGTTGCCTAGTGCTTGCCGCCTGCAACCAGTCGGACTCACACGACATTTCTGCCGACAAACTGGTATTGCACGCACGACTTTATGCCCAAGATCAGGCAGTGATTAAAGCGTCATTGGGCAAGGAAAACTCCACGGTAGTCGTAGTTTTGAATGGCGGCGACTATATGGAAGTTAGCGATGGCGTTAGCCATGACGTGATGGAATATCGAGACAATCTGATTAATGACGTACATTATCGCGCAACATTACCGCTTAGCACAGATAAGAGTTATACCCTCACCCTGAATCGGGCCAGCCAGCATCAACTTTACGCCAGCACTTTTCCGATCATTCCTGAAAGCTTTGCGATTACCTTTCCTATTGACCAGCAAAGCATTTCATTAGCCAGTAACCCTTTCCTTAATATGTACTGGGACACCAAAGTCCACAGCAGTGACTTACTATTGCGTACTACCTATAACTGTTATTGGACGCTGACATCGGCGCTAAATGGTGAACAAAGCACGGTTGAAAACACCAAATCAGACGAAATAATGCTAGAGACTAATCAGCGTGAGGCACGCTCAGCGACGCTTGTGTTGCAGCAGAAGACTGGAGAATTAAAAGACGACATATTACATGAACACCCGCGGCATGAAGCCAACTTGCAGGACTGTCGAGTGAAAATTGAATTAGCGGCGCAGAATCATGGATTCGCTCATAGCGGATTGTCGGAGCAGAGCCAATTATCGTCCATACGTGAACAGGCGATTACTATTGATCTTCAACCGTGATACGCCATCCTCACGGGAAGAAAACTCCTCCCGTGCGGACATTTGAGTACGTTGATGGTCGGCGCGCCGTAATGCTTTCAAGCTGGTTACATGCGCACCGCCTTTTTGCATAATCGGCGCCAATGCCAACAAATTACGTGGTTTTTCTTGCACTTTTACTACACTTTTACGTTTGGCCATAATGCCTCTCCTCGGTGTTCACTGGTCAGCTGACCAGCACTGTGTAAATCAACCCTTAATACACACTATCTGTCTTAAGCTATGCACCACTTCAATCAAATCACTTTGGTGCGCCATCACTTTATCGATGTCTTTGTAGGCGGCAGGAATTTCATCAACGACGCCTTTATCTTTACGACATTCAATGCCTTGCGTTTGTTCAACTAAATCATGGCTATCAAACTTACGTTCCGCTTCCATGCGACTCATTTTCCGTCCCGCGCCATGCGAGCACGAGCAAAAAGACTCACTATTACCTTTACCGCGAACAATGTAGGACTTTGCGCCCATACTGCCAGGAATAATGCCTAACTCACCATCTTTCGCACTAATCGCGCCTTTACGGGTGATATAAACCTTTTCACCAAAATGCGTTTCTTGGTCGATATAATTGTGATGACAGTTAATGGCCTCTTTAGTTAATTCAAAGGGTGGCAATACTGTTTTTAACGCCTCCACAACTAAGCGCATCATCTCGCGCCGATTGAGCATGGCGTAATCCTGCGCCCACGACACCGCTTCGACATAATCAGCAAAATGTTGCGTACCTTCGACCAGATACGACAAGTCTTTATCGGGTAAATGACCATATTCGCGGTGCATATCTTTTTTAGCCAACTCAATAAAGTAACGACCAATGCAGTTGCCAATGCCACGACTGCCCGAATGCAGCATCACCCAGACATCATCACGTTCATCCAAACAAATTTC
>CANBZV010000001.1 GCA_947373945.1 Moraxellaceae bacterium | reverse complement strand
AACTTCCCTTTATCACGCCAGTAATCACAGTTTCCTTGCTATGGCATCCTCGAATGGATGCCGATCCAGTGCATCGGTGGCTGCGCGGTATTGTGCTAGAAGTTTGTTCGACTGTTGTATTTAAGGAATAAGCCACCAAGCACGTTTGTTGTAAGCTGCTTGTTTGGAAACAGGCATCAGAGCACATGTGGTTTCGTGATGGGACGATTTTGATCACAAAAGATTAACCCTCAAAAGCTGGTATCCCTGTAATCAGTCGCCCCAGAATCAAGGCATGAATATCATGCGTGCCTTCGTAGGTGTTCACCGCCTCAAGATTGAGCATGTGGCGGATCACGCCGTATTCATCTGAAATGCCATTACCGCCGTGCATGTCACGAGTTTGGCGAGCTATATCCAGCGCCTTGCCGCAATTGTTGCGTTTGACTAGTGAAATCATCTCGGCACTTGCCGTATTGGCATCGAGTGCGCGCCCAACCGTGAGAGCCGCATTAAGTCCTAATGCGATTTCGGTTTGTATGTCGGCCAGCTTTTTCTGAATGAGTTGGTTAGCAGCGAGTGGTCGACCAAACTGTAGGCGATCTAGCGTGTATTGACGGGTGGTATGAAAGCAGAATTCAGCCGCACCCATTGAACCCCAAGCTATGCCGTAACGAGCACGGTTTAGGCAGGCAAAAGGCGCGGCGATGCTGTTGGCTTTAGGTAATCGGTTGTCCTCGGGCACAAAGACCTCATTCATGACTATTTCGCCAGTGACCGAGGCACGCAAGCTAAATTTGCCGTCAATCTTTGGTGCGCTTAAGCCAACCATGCCTTTTTCTAGTATAAAACCACAGAGTTTGCCATCTTCGTTACGCGCCCAGACGACAAAAACATCGGCGATGGGTGAGTTGGTAATCCAGATCTTACTGCCATTGAGAATCCAGCCGCCGTCGGTTTTACGTGCTCGCGTTTTCATGCCGGCGGGGTCGGAGCCATGATCAGGCTCAGTCAGGCCAAAGCAGCCGACCCATTCGCCGGTAGCGAGTTTGGGCAGGAATTTTTGTTTTTGCGCGTCTGAGCCAAACGTGTAAATAGGGTACATAACTAGACTGGACTGTACAGACATGGCAGAGCGATAGCCTGAATCCACCCGTTCGACTTCGCGGGCAACCAAACCGTAGCTGACGTAGTTAAGGCCAGCACAGCCATAACCTTCAAGCGTACAACCCAATAACCCCAAAGCGCCCATTTCCGTCATGATGTCACGATGGAAGATCTCGTGGCGGAAAGCTTCACGCACGCGTGGCAACAATTTGCCCTGACAGTATGCACGAGCACTATCGCGCACCTGCCGTTCTTCGGCGCTGAGTAGATGGTCTAGTTGTAGGATATCGTCCCATTGACCTTCGGCTAGTTTGTAACTTGTCACGTCTGTTGTTCCTTATTTTGTCATCTATCGCCAAATATCATTTATTACTGTCGCTGTGGCATCTTCTTTGCCCAATGTCCCGAGTTCCAGTGTCTCTTCGACGGTTTTCAACAAACTGTAGAAGTCGTAGCGACGCTCGGAGGTTGCTCCCGCTTTGACACCATTACCTAATAAAACAGTATAAACACGGTTGTCACGACTGTAATCATCTTCATCAAAAGTAATCACCACCAACATGTCGCGCATAAACTGCTGATTGTTAAAACGTGGCCCAAATGTCTTTTGTAACCAATGGTCGGCATAAGCAACACCCGTGTCGTGACCATCATTGTACAAATCGGGAATATACAGCGAATAATCTGCCAACTTGCCTTGAGCAATATCTTGATCTAGCTGTTCTGCATTGACTAAATTGGCACAGCGTACAGTGTTGCTTTGGACATTGTGGTAACTGATAAAGGGGGCATGCTTGCGTACATATCTGCCACTTACGGCGCCAGTGAAGCAATTGCCCGGATAACCTTCCGCGTATTGGCGCCAGCTTTTGTGTTTGGCTTCCAGCAAATCGCCGATATGAGTGACATCAAGATCAATATTCTGGTTACTGCTCACGCCATGTGCGCTGGCAGCAGTCATGGCAATATAATTGGGTTGCGATGGATGACTTACGGCAAAAAACTGGTTCAAGCTTGCACCACGCTGACCAAGTTTCGCTAGATAAGGTTGCTGCATTGCCATTGCTGCTGTCGTGTTTTCCAGTACGATGATAAATACTTTTTTGAACGGTTTGGCCTTAGCGAAATGAGTTATTTTGGCAGGGCGAGCATCGGCGCTAGGCGCAAGGGTCAATAAAGCTAAACAACATAGCAGCAAAGGCATGGGACGCATGTTATTAGCCTCGGTGTGAAAAACGTGTTTTGCTCACTCAAATTGATTTAATCGCGTAACAAGGTGAAAAATACTAAAAAACATCAACTAAAGTAATTCATTTTGAATAAAAACAGTTGTTTTTTGATTTGCATAGTTCGTTTATTTTTCAGCAAAGATGGCACGATAGTACTTTATAATCTGCGCTAAACCCGTAAGATACGAGTCTATTATTTTTGATGGTTAGCAAGGGGCAGTCTGTGAGTAGTGATTGGTTATACCTTAATGCCAAGCAATTAGTGGCTAAACTAAAAGCCGGTGAAATTAGCAGTCGTGCTTTATTAGAAGCTTATATTGCTCGTATCGACGCTAAAAATACCGAGCTTAATGCGGTGGTCGCGATGAATTTGGAGGCAGCAAGACAACGCGCTGATGCCGCCGATGCTGCGTTTGCTCGGGGTGAAAATTGGGGCGTGTTGCATGGTTTGCCTGTCACTATTAAAGATACGTACGAAGTTGAAGGTATGCCATGTACTGCTGGAGCAACCGAACTGCGCCAATATGTGCCGAAACAGGCCGCCTTTGCCGTACAACGAATGCTGGATGCAGGGGCGATTGTCTTCGCCAAAACGAATGTCCCGTTATTTGCGTCGGACTTGCAAAGTTATAACCAAGTGTATGGCACATCAAACAATCCTTGGAATAAGACATTAACGCCTGGTGGTTCATCAGGTGGTGCGGCGGCGGCAGTGGCCGCAGGCTTCACGGCTTTAGAGCTCGGCAGTGATGTTGGTGGCTCGATTCGTATTCCTGCACATTTTTGTGGCATTTATGGCCATAAAGTAACTCATGGTTTGATTTCTATGCGGGGTCATATTCCAGGCCCGAAAGGAACATTAGCCGAGCCGGATTTGGTTGTCGCTGGACCAATGGCTCGGTCAGCAGATGATTTGCAATTACTATTGGATGTGGTTGCAGGCGCTAATCCGATGATGGAAGCGGGCTGGCATTTAAAACTGCCTGCCGCCAAACACAAAAAACTCAAAGAGTTTCGGGTATTGCTCTGGACTGATGATCCACTGTGCCCAATTGACCAGCAGATGGCAACGCTGTATCAACAATTACAGCAAAAGCTGCAAGCTAGTGATGTCAAGCTTACTGTAGGTTCACCATTGGGTATGACACTCAATGATTTTTATCCGCTTTATTTGAAGCAGTTAGGCAGCCTAATGGGAGCCTCACAAAGCAAATTACAACGTCGGGTGATTGGTTTGGCAGCGCCCGTATTGGCAAAAGTAGGCAAATATATCAACGCGCCAACACTGTTCGAACATTTCATGACGGGTATAGACCAAAGTTATACTGATTGGCGTAAAGCACATGAGCACAGTTTACGTCTGCGTCGGCGTTTTTTGGCGGTATTCGACGAGTACGATGTTATTTTGATGCCTCCAGCGGCGACTACCGCGCTAAAACATCAACATCGACCTGAGATGGTGCAACGCAAGATTACCATTAATGGCCAGCAACGCAGTTATACCGACATGTTTATGTGGATTGCGCCTGCGACGTTAATGGGTTTGCCTGCCACGAGTGCGCCTATTGGTATAACCCCTCAAGGCTTACCGGTAAACATCCAGATTATGGGTGCGCCTTTTCACGATAAAACGACGATTAAATTTGCGTCATTACTGGCAGAGGTCATGGGTGGTTTTACACCGCCACCGCACTACTAATCACACGATATGGGAGTAGATTTATCAGCAGTCTGCTCTCATTTGTTAAACATCGTGCTGCCGAAAGGCTGCCCATAATTCCCTCATTACAGCAACCCAACGTACTTCAAAAAACACCTTGGTATTTGTGAGACACGTTGAAAAACCTTGTGGCATTAAAACAGCAACAAAATTTCCTAAGACCAACATATATAGCACGCTAATTGCATCTATATTGTCAGGAGCAACAGACTAGCCATTACGAGGTCTGCAAGGAAGACGTCATAAGTCTGTGGTGTAGTCAGTTGGTGTTGTTTTAATGTCTAATTAACCGAGGGTTTTATATGGCGACAATTCATTTGGTGGGTGGCGAAAAAGGGGGCGTGGGTAAATCGGTGGTGGCGCGTTTATTGGCGCAGTACATGATTGACCATCAAATCCCTTTTCTTGGTTTTGATACCGATAGATCACATGGCTCATTACTACGTTATTACAGTGATTATGCATCCCCAACCGTTATTGATGATTATCAAAGTCTGGATGCTATTATCGAAGCCGCTACCGAAGATCCTGAGCAGCGTATTTTGGTTGATTTGGCTGCGCAGACACATCATCCGTTAGCAAAGTGGATCGAAGAGTCAGGTGTTTTAGCATTAGCCGAAGAGCTGGATATTACTATTTGCTATTGGAATGTCATTGATTCTGGCAAAGATTGTGTCGATTTACTTGAAAAGTTGCTGAATCAATTTGGTTCGCGCCTTAATTATATCGTCGTGCAAAATCAACTTCGCGATGAAAGCTTTAATATTTTTGAGTCTTCAGGCGTTAAAGAAAAAGCACTGGCGTTGAATGCTAAAATCTTTACCTTAAAGCGTCTTCATGCCCCGTTAATGACCAAAATAGATAGCAATAGCTATAGTTTTTGGGCAGCGAAAAATAAAGACAGCGAAAGCTCCAATGCCTTGGGCTTACTTGAAAGACAGCGCGTAAAAATTTGGCTGAACCACGCGTATCAGGAGATTGGCGCGTTGGGTATTTAAAGCGTAGGGGCGAGTTTATTCGCCCAATGACACTTGAAAAAGTCACTCCCAGCTCGACGGGGGAATCCATCGACGTAATGCCTCAGTTATACGTGAGCGCACATGGATTTCCGTTTGCACGGCATGATGGACGGCGAGTTAGAGCACGCCACCAAACATATCGAGTTGTTCGCCAGACTTAACTTTTTGCGTAGCTTTGCGTTTTTTCCACCAAATGGTAGCAGTAGCAAATGCTTCTTCGGGCGTATTTGCTTTCTGGAGCCCTATGAGCGCTAACGCTAGTGTGCCGATGACTGCTGCTTCGCCATATTGATGGCTTTTTTCGCCACGCCAAACGGCTAAGAAATCATTTAATTCAAATGACTCTTCGGCAATGTGTCGCTCTTCAAACATCATGGGCCATTCCAAATCGTAGAGCTCTCCATTACGAATACCTTTGACCAAACAACGGCCATCAGGATTACGTTCAAACTCACCGCCTTCACCTTTAATTACCATGGTATTAGGGTAGCCTAATTGTTGCGCTGCCAATTGATGAGACTCGCGGTACGCAGGATGAAAGATGGCTTGGAGCGAACAACGGGCATTTAAAGGATTGATCAAGCGCGACAAGGTATGCACAGGTGAGCGCAAGCCCATGACGTTACGCAAATGAATAATATTGCCTAAAGGTGGGCAATACGCCTCTAAAGGCAAATAGGCAAAATGACACGTGTTCAGTTCAGTTTCTACTTGCTGCCATGTTTCACAAATTGGCTTACCTAACACAGAAAGTACATCTTCGGTATACAAGCGATTAACGGTATGACCACTAGCACCATGCATAAAGATACGCAAGCCATTTTCGGCCAACACTAATGCCGCTAATAAAAACCACGGATAATGTTTGCGTTTGCCTGCATAAGATGACCAATCCAAATCTACAGCAAGGGCAGGAGCTTTAAGCCATTCACGGGTTGCACTGACAAAAGCAGCCAATTCATCGGGCGATTCTTCTTTGACGCGCAACAGCATTAAAAATGCGCCAAGTTGGGCATCTAGCACTTCACCACGCAAAATCATGCCAAAAGCGGTTTTGGCTTCGTCAAATGTGAGTGAGCGGCTACCGCTTTTACCTTTACCCAAAATGCGAACATATTGAGCAAAAGGATGTTCTGCATCGCGGTAGATATTTTTCATAACCATTTTCTATTGGTCTCGATATATATTTCTTAAATACAATTTGTCGGCTTGGGTAAGCCCGCCAAGCGTGCCACTGTTTTTGCAGGTGTGCCATCACCAAATAACTGCATCACATAAATACTGCTGGCTTTATCGGCGCCCAGTTGTTGTGCTAAATATTTTAACAGTACACGTGTTGTTGGTGAGCGTTGATATTGGCGATAAAAATCTCTAATCGCGTAAATAATATCCCAATGCGCTTCGTTGAGCGTTAATTGTTGTTGTGCGGCTAATTGTACGGCGATATCAGGTGTCCAATCAGATAAATGCAGTAAATAACCCTCATCATCAACAGCAACATCATTAGTTCCAGCTAAGGCTGCGTTCATAGCGCGCTCCTAACTCTACAAACTGGCCATAATTAATCGCTGTGACCGTGGGTGGCGGCTGTATTCCCGTCGTCATTATATCGCTGGTTAATATATACATGGCTTGGCTATATGATAACGGCATAGTTAATAATGTATAAATACCTTGTGCCATAAATAATAATGCATCGTCTGCCGATAATGCCTGCTGCAATTGCTGGGCAATTTCGGGATGCAAAGTCAAATTACAGCTAATCAGGTGTAATGTTGCCATGTTAAAACCTAATTAATGGTTGATGTTGGGCAATAAAAGCAGCCATGTCATTTGTTTCAATAAGCTGTACCGATAATGCCAATTGGCTGGTGCTTAAACCACGAGTAATGAGGCTTTGTTTGTCGACATAAATATCTTCTACATCATACAAATCAAGTGCAGTTAATTGCGCAACGAGAGATGATCGACCTGACTCTTGCGGTTGTTGTGGCTCAATCAGTTGCCAAACACCATCACCCTGAAATAACACACTCGGATTTTGGCCAAAAGCCGCGACCACTAATAAGGCATCAAGGGTTTCTTGGGCGTTATAATTAGCATAAGGCGCGCGATGCTGAATAAATAAAGGTTTCATAGTTACCTTATTCTCCAACAAAACTGATGACACGATCAGCCGTTATTAGGCCTTCGGTTAATACCCCTAAACCAGTCAGTGTATAACCTTCGTACAGATTGTCGCCGTTTAAATGGTGGCGAGAGGCATTCTCAGCATCACTCACACCCCGTCGTAACGCTGCAGCCACACAAACAGACAATTCAAACTCACACTGTTGGGCCAGATTTAGCCACAGCTGGGCTAAGTTTTTTTCGTTTTGAGCAGGGCACAACAAACGATTGGCCAGCATGACTCCATCGGCATAAAAGAAAGGCTTAACGCTATGGCCATCCGCAATTGCTGCTTGGGCAAAATAATAGCTATGCCATGCGTTCAAATGGGTAGGCGGGGCGGTAATTAACAAGACAAAAACCATAAAATAAGATTCAATTTGTACTGAAAAAAGAGCTAGGCGTAAGCACGTTAATCGCCTACCCTAATCGCTGAGGACTTTTACGAGGACTTCTGTCAGTCCACTGAAGTCCTACCCTGTAATCATAACTAGGACTTACGTAAAACTCCGTTTTTATTTTGGTATTCTGGGCAATTTGTTTAAAAATTACCGCTTGTTTAAGCGAGTGTAAGCAAAGTGTCGAATAACAAAAACGTAATTTCTAATAACTAAGTTTAGAGAAGAAGATGCAGCCGTATTTACTGAGTTTAGATCAAGGAACAACGAGCACTCGTGCCATTATCTTTAATTTACAAGGGCAAGCGGTGGCTACAGCGCAACGCGAACTAAAGCAATTTTATCCTGCTGATGGTTGGGTAGAGCATGATGCCGAAGAAATCGCTGACTCTTCTTTGGCCGTGTGTCGTGATGTATTACAACAAAGTGGTATTACCGCACAACAAATTGCTGCAATGGGCATTACCAATCAGCGCGAAACAACCGTGTTATGGGATAGAAAAACCGGCAAACCGCTGCATAAAGCGATTGTTTGGCAAGATCGTCGTACCGCTGATAGCTGTCTGCGTCTAAAAAAAGCAGGCAATGAAGCGATGGTGCAGAAGAAAACGGGTTTATTGCTTGATCCTTATTTCTCGGCCACCAAGTTAGAGTGGATGCTGGATAATGTCGCCGGTGCCCGTGCGCGTGCTAACCGTGGCGAATTAGCCTTTGGTACTATTGATACGTGGTTGATTTGGCAATTAACCGGTGGCCAAAAACACGCTACTGATGCTACCAATGCTGCGCGTACATTATTGTTTAATATTCACACCCAAGAATGGGATGAAGAGCTATTAGCGTTATTTAATATTCCTTCTAGCTTGTTGCCTGAAGTGCATGATTCTGCTAGTGATTTCGGAAAAACAGAAACTCGTCATTTTGGTGCGCCTATTCAGATTGGTGGCGTTGCCGGTGACCAGCAAGCTGCGTTGATTGGCCAAGCATGTTTCAAGCCAGGCATGGTCAAAAGCACTTATGGCACGGGCTGTTTCATGGTGATGAATACTGGCAGTGAAGTCATCAACTCCCAGCATCGCTTGTTGACAACAGTTGGTTATCGTTTAAATGGCAAAGTGACTTATGCTTTGGAAGGCAGTATTTTTGTCGCTGGTGCAGCGGTGCAATGGCTGCGTGATGGCATTCAGCTCATCAAACAGGCTGGAGATACCGAAGCTATTGCTGAAGAAACGGTGGATAGCCGTGGTGTTTATTTAGTGCCTGCCTTTACAGGGCTAGGAGCACCATATTGGGACCCACATGCCCGTGGCGCTATTTTTGGTTTGACACGTGATACTGGCATTGGCGAAATTGTTATCGCTGGTTTGGAAGCGGTCTGTTTTCAAACGCGCGACTTAATGGAGGCCATGAAAAAGGATGGCGCGGGCAGTTTAAAAACGGTACGCGTTGATGGTGGTATGGCGGTCAATAATTGGTTAATGCAAGCATTGGCCGATATTGTAGGTGTCCATGTTGATCGACCCACCGTGACTGAAACAACTGCATTAGGCGTAGCGTGGTTAGCGGGTTTACATGTTGGGCAATTTGCTTCTTTGGACGCCATTGCTGACTTGTGGCATTGCCAGCGTGAGTTCAGCCCAAAAATGGCCGCAGAAAAACGCGAACAAATGTATTCGGGCTGGTTAGACGCAGTACAGCGCGTGACGTTGAAAATAAATTAACTGTCACAAATCACTCTTGGCCGAAATTCGGCCAAGAGTATTATCAAAAAACTATCTATAATCTCCCAATATCTAAATTTTATTTTATACACTCCCTATGGATGGTTAATATGATTTTACTCACTGGTGGGGCAGGTTATATTGGTTCGCATGCAGCCATTGAATTTATTAAGGCTGGCTATCAAGTAGTCGTAGTCGATAATTTTAGTAATAGTAAGTTCGAAGCAGTTCGCCGTACTCGCCAATTGGCGGGTCAAGACTTTCCCTGTATTGAAGGTGATGTTCGTGATCGGGTATTACTTGATAAAGTATTTAATGATTATCCTATTAGCGCTGTCGTACATTTTGCGGGTTTAAAAGCGGTAGGTGAGTCCGTTGCCCAGCCTTTACGCTATTACGACAACAATGTCAAAGGCTCGTTAATCTTATTTGAAGCTATGGCTGAGGCAGGCGTGCATCACATCGTCTTTAGCTCTTCTGCGACAGTGTATGGCGACCCACATACCGTACCTATTCAGGAGCATTTTCCATTATCAGCGACTAGTCCTTATGGTGCCAGCAAGTTGATGATTGAAAATATTTTACGTGATATTCAACAAGCTAATCCCTTATGGCGAGTAGCACTGTTACGTTATTTCAATCCTGCGGGGGCTCATGAAAGTGGCTTGATAGGCGAAGATCCAAATGGCATTCCAAATAATTTGATGCCGTATATTGCGCAGGTGGCGAGCGGCAAGCGTTCACAAGTTCAAGTCTTTGGTGGCGATTATGAAACGCCCGATGGTACGGGTGTTCGTGATTATATTCATGTGGTTGATTTAGTACGTGGACATGTAAAAGCACTGCAATATCTTGAAAAAAATGATGGACTTATAACTGTTAATTTAGGTACTGGCAGAGGTTATTCCGTGCTTGAAATGCTGCATGCTATGGAACATGCGGCGCACAAAAAAATCCCTTATCAAATTGTTGAGCGTCGGGCAGGGGATATTGCAACCTGCTATGCCGATCCGCACTATGCGTTAGCGACATTAGGTTGGCAGGCTGAGTTTGACCAAGAGGCAATGTGCCGGGATGTATGGAATTGGCAGTCGAGAAATCCCAGTGGCTATAGTGATTGAGATTAAGAGCGATTGAGATTAAGCGATTTTTAACTAAATTCGCCATTCTCGCATGAGTGAGTAATGGCGAATGACCCAAATATCGAAGTCTTTATTTCGATAACAACAAAAATTCCATTAATGCTTTTTGAGCATGTAACCGATTTTCTGCTTCATCCCAAACGACTGAACGCACATCATCCAACATATCTTCAGAAATCTCTTCACCACGATGTGCGGGCAAACAATGCATAAACAATGCATCGGGTGCAGCTAAATCCATCAATCGTGGATTGACTTGGTACGTCGAGAAACGACGTTTACGAATACTTTGCTCCGCTTCTTGGCCCATGCTAGTCCAAACATCAGTAGCAATCAAATGCGCGCCTGCGGCGGCGTCTTCAGCAGTTTTAACCAGTGTTGCGCAGTGTTGGTATTGTTGTAGTAACTCTGGATCAGGTTCAAAACCATAAGGGCAGGCGATATTGAGTTGAAAACCCAATTGATGAGCGGCATGGATATAGGAGTTGCACATATTATTGCCGTCGCCAATCCAAGCAAATGTTTTACCACGCAAGCTACCACGATGCTCAATAAAAGTTTGCAAATCAGCAAGGATTTGGCAGGGATGATGATCATCCGTTAAGCCATTAATCACTGGTACGCGTGAATTTGCGGCAAAGCGTTCAATAATGTCATGCGCAAAAGTACGAATCATGACGATATCGACCATACGCGAGATGACACGCGCCGAGTCTTCCACAGGCTCACCACGACCCAGTTGAGTATCGCGAGGAGATAAGAAAATTGCGGAGCCACCAAACTGCGCCATACCTGCTTCAAAAGACACACGTGTGCGCGTGGATGATTTTTCAAAAATCATTGCTAACACTTTGCCTTTAAAAGGCTCGTAGATGATGCCGTTGTCGCGCATTTTTTTTAATTCGATGGCGCGATCTAAAACCGAGAGTAACTCGGCCGGAGTAAAATCCAATAATGTTAAAAAATGGCGTATAGCCATTGGTAAGTCCTCTGAAAAATAGCCCCCTCACCAGTGATAGTGTAGGAATGAGGGGGATGCGTTTTTAGCTTAAAAAGCGTCTGACCAACCGTGAAACGCGACTAACAATATCGTCAGCTTCGTCTTTCGTGATAATCAATGCAGGTAATAAACGTATCACATAATCAGCTGTGACGTTAAGTAGGAGTTTTTCTTCATCTCGAGCTTGAGCAACGAGTTCAGCGCAAGGTTTGGGTAAACGTAAACCCATCATTAGGCCACGACCATTAACCTCAACATCTAAATCACCTAGTAGATCTTTGAATTGTTGCATCATGTATTCGCCCATGACTAAGGCATTGTCAATCGCGCCTTGTTGCAAAAGCTCAACGACAGTTAATGCGGTACGGCAAGCAAGAGGAGTGCCGCCATACGTCGAACCGTGATTGCCGGGCTTAAATAAGTCACGGGCTTTGCCTTGAACCAGGCAGGCACCAATAGGGAAGCCATTACCCAAACCTTTAGCCGTAGTGACTACATCGGGCTTGATACTAGTATGTTGATAGGCAAAATATTTGCCCGTACGACCATTTCCGGTTTGAATCTCATCGAGCATCAACAATAAATCATGTTTGTCACAAATCGCCCGTAATGACTCGAGATATGCAAAGCCATTGTGAGGCACGCGAATACCGCCTTCACCTTGAATAGGCTCTACTAAGATAGCGGCAATATTGGCGTTGGCGGCAATAGCAGCTTCAATCGCATCAATATCATCAAAAGGAACGCGGACAAAGCCTTGTACTAGCGGCTCAAAACCGATTTGGACTTTTTTATTACCTGTTGCGGATAACGTTGCCATTGTTCGGCCATGAAATGAGTTTTCCATGACAATAATAGCCGGTTCGGCAATGTTTTTTTGATGACCAAAAACACGGGCAAGTTTGATGGCTGCTTCGTTGGCTTCAGCACCCGAATTACTGAAAAAGCAAAAGTCCATACCTGACACTTTTCGTAGGGCTTGACCCAATGCTTCCTGTAACGGGATTTGATATAAATTTGATGTGTGTACCAGAGTCATTGCTTGTTCGGCAATCGCTTGGGCAATAACAGGGTGGGCATGACCTAGGCCACACACCGCAATGCCAGTGAGGGCATCTAAATAAGCTTGGCCCTCAGTATCGTATAGCCAGCTACCATTACCTTTAACAAAAGCAATTTGTTGCCGAGCATAAGTGGGCATCAACGCGCTATTCATAACAAACCCTAATTTCAAAAAATAATAGATGGATGAAAGGCCAACATCTTAACGGGATTACGCATTATCGGCAAATCGCGTTACAATGGCTCTATAAGACTATGCACTGATCATTCGGTTGTTCGTATTTTAATCGCTTGCAGCCTTGTATGCTCGCAAAATGCGCTAGAAATAGTGCAATGCATGGTCTGCAAACTTTCTTTACTTAATCAAAGGTAACGTGTGATGGATATTGAGTCCTTAATCAAGAAGCAAATCGCAGAAAACTCGGTTTTGTTATACATGAAAGGTACGCCGCAATTCCCACAGTGTGGTTTTTCTGCGCGTACGGTAGAAGCATTGACGCAAATTGGTGAGCCGTTCGCGTATGTGAATATTCTGGAAAACCCGGATATTCGCTCAACATTGCCTAAAATCGCTAACTGGCCAACTTTTCCACAGTTATGGATTAACGGCGAATTGATTGGCGGCTGTGATATCGTGATGGAAATGACACAAAAAGGTGAGCTTGCACCGTTGGTTAAAGCCGCTTCGCAGAAGTAAATTTTCGAATGCAGTCAGTGTATTTTTTACCCTGACTGCTTAGTCATATTTGCAACTACCTAAGTTAATGGCTTGTTAAAACGAGTTGAAGGCCATTTAAGTTTAAGCCAATAATTTCAATATCGCCGATATCTTTGGCAAAAGCATCACCCACTTTTACCCTATTCATGGTGATATTTACACCATTTACAATATCGCCAAGCTGTTTTAGTGTCAGAGCAATACTATTTGCTTCATTTTTACGCTCAAAATCAACTACAAGTTTTGCCGTTAAATTTGCACTTGAGTAATCAGAGATTCTTAAACTATTCATACCTAAACTACCACCACGAAACGGACCCGCTACATCTCTAATATCAAGATTGTTAATAACCAAACCATCTTTTATAAAGGCATCCGCTAAAATCGTTAATGGTGAGACATTTCCATTTATGTCACTTTGTGGGTTATGCACAAGTTTGGCATTTATTGTGGCGGCCCCTAAAATAATTTCTGAAGCCCCCATAATTTGAACCGGGGTAGAGCCGTCTGTATTTGTGCCATAAATTCTAGCTGAACCCGGTGTAGGTTCGCCATATTTGTTAATGCCCGGTACTGCAGAGTCTGAGTCGGAAACATATACACCGCCTAGCTTAATTCCTATCGTAGGCGTGACTACATTGATAGAAAGCCTCGAATTGTCTGCAGGAGTGTCGATACTATTTATCAAGCTTAGTGTAGCTGAGATGGGTTGAGAGTCGTCTGTTAAAATGACCATTGCTTCGGCTGCTGAGCCATCACCGATTTCTATTGCTCCAGAGTTTTTATATTGTCCGACACCATCGCCATCATGAATAAATCCACGTTTAATACTGCCACCTCCAAACAAGCCATTTTTGTTATCATCTAATGAGGATAGTAGGGAGCCAGTAACACCGAATTGCGATAGTTGTTCTTGGCTTCGAGTGCCAAGATAAACTTTAGCATTTATTCTATCAAATGCACTATTAAGAAAAGTTGAAATGAAAAGGCCATTAAAATCAACGCCGTCAGCATTAGCTATATTAATAAAAAGACCATCTTCTGTACGCATGAACAATTCAGGTAATAAAGAGTAATTATATTTATCAAGGTCAGCTAAAATATCAATGTAACCTGTAGAGTTCGTCAAACAGCTATGGATACCCTTGTGCATTAGGGTCACACAATTATTTATATATATTGAGTAATCATTATCGACCATAAATGTATCACTAATAGATGCATTTTGTAGCGAGTCCGCGTCTTCTGCTTTGAGCGGGAAACTGTTAAATGTACTCCGACCTTGACTGTAACGATCCGCCAAACCTAATTTGGCAAAGCTTTTTGCTTTATCAATGGCATCATTCAAATCTTCAGGGCCATTAACAATCAACGCCGCGCCACCTTCTTCCAGTGTTTGTAAGTTCATATCAATCAATGCGCCATTTTTAGCAGCCAGTAATTGGCGTGCTGCATCTGATACACGCAGCTTTTCTGCTTCTAAGCGCTGATAAACTGACATTGCATGAATGAATTCATTATAACTGGCGAAGTTTTCAAGATGTGGACGCTCTTCAAGATCATCACTAGCGGCAGAATTAGTGATAGGGGCCGTTGATGATGTGCACGCAGACCCTCGGGTGCATGGCGGTAGTTCTTCTTCTGTTTCAAATGGGTCAACATCGACTTTTAGATTAGTAGGTTCAGGAGCGTGACCTTTTTTTACAGCGAAGGTTTGTCCGGCAGGAATGTCAACATTGCCAACATCATTGGTAACATTAATCGCTCCTTTATTGACTGTGACTAACAACTGATCATCCGTAATGTCCCCAGCGTAATCGGTACCTCGAATACCAATAGTGGCAAAGGGAGTATTCATCTGATAATTGGAGCGATTCACTTTACCGATTGCGCCGCTGATAGTACGCATACCACCTTTGATAAAGTTGAATAATAATGAGCCTTGTGTCGGCGTATCCTTACTAAAGTTATATTTTTCGATTTGAAAAACGGAGTTAGGACGCAATGATAAAAAACCACCATCAGCCAAACGAATCTGAATGCGGCCTTTATTGCCTGTAGTGATCGTCTCACCGCTACTGACCATATCGCCTTTAACGAGCATGTGTGATTTGTTATCTATATTGTTTACGTTAACGTCACCCGCAACAAAATTAACCCTGCCAGCGGTATCAGCGAAAGTTATGCTAGACAAAACTAGGCCAGTGACAGTAGCGAAAATATGTCTGGTTTGTGAAAAAGCGTTAAAAAACATGTGGTTCTCGCCCCTTTTATTCTTTTGATTCTGTACAGAGCAAACGCATAACGGCATGCCGACAGTATTTCTTATTTCTTTCTTATCCACTCTGAAAGACTTTGCCAACCCCAATTCAAGATGCAATTCTAATGCAGCTAACGTGATTTTGTGGGTTGTTGGTGAAAATCTTGTTCTTTTGGCTAGTGGTATTTTTGGTCGATAATACAACACTCATACGTAAAATACGAACGACGTACTAACGTCCAACGATAAATATATTTCGGAAAATGTAAATAGATCAAATTTTGCCGAAATTTGCTATTAGGATAGCCAAATAAAACGTTCTAAGTGATAATGGCTATCATTAGCATCTGTAATGTCTGGAGCTTCTAACGCAGGGTAAGTGTTTTTCAGGCAGCTAAAAATATTGAGGCGATGACGTTGGTTCTAAAGTCCAATTCGATTGTAAGGTGAGAGACATGTTGAGCCGTTTATGGGGTGTTTTAATCATTTTCTGTCCTTTATTTGCAGTCGCTGAGAGTGTAGGGCAACCTTTAGATGTTTTTCTTAAAGCCAACTTCAGTCAACAATTGCCGCAAACACAAACATTCTGGCTTAAACCCGAACTTAAAAAACGCATTGAGCAAGTGTTGAATCATCCTTATCAGGGCCTAAGAGTGCGTTATTGGCAGTCAGGTCAGCGCACAGCGTGGGTTTTGGATGAAGTAGGAAAAGAACAGCCGATTACGACAGGAATAGTCGTTGAAAACGGCAGGATCGTAGACTTAGACGTTTTAGCGTACCGTGAAAGTCGAGGGGGGGAAGTGCAACAATCCTTTTTCACTAAGCAGTTTCATCAACTAGCACTAACTAGCGACGATAAATTAAGCAAAAAAATTGACGGCATTACCGGCGCAACCTTATCAGTGTGGGCGCTACAGAAAATGGCTCGTGTAGCCCTGATTTTAGATGCTGAAAAGCCTGCGGTTGTTAATCCATGAAAAAATTTCATTTTCGTTTGTGGTTATTACGCTGGCATCGTCGTTTTGGCATAGTCCTCAGTATTTTTTTACTTTGGATGATAACTACAGGGGTTCTGTTAAACCATGAACAGTTGTTTGCGCTGGATAAAAAGACGCTCGATTCGGATTTTTGGTTAAGTTGGTACGGAGTCGGTCATGCCGAGCCGCTAATGGTTGCGAACAAGAGATTAATGCTTAACCAAGAAGGTTTGTGGCTAGAGCAACAAAATTTGGGTGATTGTTCTTTACTGCTAGGCATTGTCAAACAATCACAACAAACGATTATTGCTTGTAGGCAGCATTTATGGCTGTTGACTTCTGATGGTGATGTCATTGATCAGGTTGATAGCTTGCGTGGTTTAAATCAGCATTTTGATGCCTTAGCATTCGATCAGAAAGGTGTTTTTTTACGGGCTGACAGTAGTATCTTTCGATTCCATTCTGATGATCTAAGCGTCAGTCTAGAGCCAAATGCACACCCATCTTTAGCATGGCTTGAACCTGTAAAACCAAACGTACAAATCACCGTTGAGCGTTGGTTGTTGGACGCGCATTCTGGTCGTTTATGGGGGCAGTGGGGGACATTACTGGTTGATGTTTTTGCACTGTTGCTACTTGTTTTGGTGATCAGTGGTTGGATGTTGGCGAGAAAAAGACGTTTTTAGTCAGGGTGTCGATATTTTCGTCAACACAACCTATTTAAAGTGTGACAAAACAAAAAACTCTACGTTTGCCATCTTGAAATCGGTTAGATAAAGCCTCATCTTTGCCACACTTATTAAGTAACACCCAATTATTAGTTCACTTAGTGAGCCTAAACTCGATCAAATTACTCACAAGGAGTCAATCATGGCTGTATTAGTTGGCAAGCCTGCCCCAGATTTCACCGTCCCTGCTGTTTTAGCTAATGGTGAAATTGTTGAAAGTTATAATTTTGCCTCAGCTATCAAAGGCAAATACGCCTTGGTATTTTTCTATCCATTAGATTTTACGTTCGTTTGTCCTTCAGAGTTGATTGCTTTGGATCACCGTATTCCTGACTTTAAAGCACGTAATGTTGAAGTTGTTGGTGTGTCTATCGACTCGCACTTTACTCACAATGCATGGCGTAATACTGCGATCAACGATGGTGGTATCGGTCCGGTCAAATACACATTGGCTGCTGATATGAAACACGAAATTGCCAAAGCTTACGATGTTGAATCTGAAGGCGGCGTAGCATTCCGTGGCGCGTTCCTGATTGATACTAATGGCGTTGTGCGTTCACAAATCGTCAATGATTTGCCATTGGGTCGTAACATGGAAGAGTTAATCCGTTTGTTTGATGCGTTGCAATTCAACGAAGAGCACGGCGAAGTGTGTCCAGCTAACTGGAAAAAAGGCGATAAAGGTATGACTGCATCCCCAGAAGGTGTTGCTTCTTATCTCGCCGAAAACGCTGACAAACTGTAATTTTTAGCCTCACTGAAATCCGTTTGGGCAGAGTAAGTGAGGAATTTGAATTTTTAAACAAGGAGCTAGCTTCATGGCTATTACACTGCCAGCTTTACCTTATGCAAATACTGCACTTGCACCACATATCAGTTCCGAAACTTTAGATATCCATCATGGCAAACACCATAATGCGTATGTTGTTAATTTGAATAACTTGATTAAAGACACAGATTTAGCTGATAAAGATCTTGAAACCATCATTAAGGCAGTTGCCGGTGATGCAGCAAAAGTCGGTATTTTTAACAATGCAGCTCAAGTTTGGAACCACACGTTCTATTGGCATTCGATGAAGCCTAATGGCGGCGGCGCACCAACCGGCGCGATTGCTGACAAAATCACAGCTGATTTTGGTAGCTACGAAAAGTTCGTTGAGCTATTTACTGCGGCGGCAACAACTCAGTTCGGTTCTGGCTGGGCTTGGTTAGTTTTGGGTGCTGACGGCAAGTTAGCGATCACTAAAACCAGCAATGCTGATACACCATTAGTTCACGGCCAAAAAGCGTTGTTGACTATCGATGTTTGGGAACATGCTTACTATGTTGATTTCCGTAACTTACGTCCTAAATACATCGCTACTTTCTTGGAAAGTTTGGCGAACTGGGACTTTGCGAACGCAAATCTCTCTGCTTAAGTTTTTTAAGTAGCAGAAAATCCCCCTTGCTTACGATGTAAGCTTCCCCCTTTATGAAAGGGGGATTGAGGGGGATTTTTATTATTTCAAATTATCCAAATATTTTTCTGCATCCAATGCTGCCATACAGCCCGAACCTGCTGAAGTGACTGCTTGGCGATAAACATGGTCAGCCACATCGCCCGCAGCAAATACACCGGCAACATTCGTTGCAGTCGCATTGCCTTCATTGCCACTTTTTACAACTAAATAACCGTTACGCATTTCAAGCTTATCGACAAAAATATCAGTATTGGGTTTATGACCAATCGCGATAAAGACGCCTGCGACATCAACTACTTGTTT
The DNA here is from genome assembly GCA_947373945.1 of Moraxellaceae bacterium. Classification (GTDB taxonomy): domain Bacteria; phylum Pseudomonadota; class Gammaproteobacteria; order Pseudomonadales; family Moraxellaceae; genus Agitococcus. The sequence continues at coordinate 27,429 of CANBZV010000001.1, read as the reverse complement.
GCTATCGTCGGTAGTACTTTTAATACGGACACCAGTAACGCCACTATCATCACCTAGTACCTCATCAACTGCATGATTCCAAATTATCTTGATTTTACCTTCTTTTTCCTTGGCAAACAGATGATCTTGAAGGATTTTTTCTGATTTTAATTTGTCACGACGGTGAACGAGTGTCACGTGATCGGCAATATTGGCTAAATATAACGCTTCTTCAACAGCCGTATTACCGCCACCAACGACCATTACTTTTTGGCCTTTGTAAAAGAAGCCATCACACGTAGCGCAAGCACTAACACCGCGACCACTAAAGGCTTGTTCGGATTCCAGACCTAAATATTGGGCAGACGCACCCGTTGCTACAATAACGGCATCGGCGGTGTAGATGCCTGCATCGCCCTTGAGTGTGAATGGTCGCTGGCTAAAATCAACATGATTGATATGGTCAAAAAGGACCTCTGTACCAAAGCGTTCAGCGTGTTGCTGCATTCTCACCATTAAATCGGGGCCAGTTAAGCCGTGAGCGTCACCAGGCCAGTTATCAACTTCAGTGGTTGTCGTTAATTGGCCGCCTGACTGCATGCCGGTAATAACAACGGGTTTAAGGTTGGCACGAGCCGCATAAACGGCCGCTGAATAACCAGCAGGGCCAGAACCCAGAATTAATAGACGGATATGACGCGATTCCATGACACGCTCCTAAAAAGCAAAATTTAATTAGTTGATTATACTGAAACATAGGATTGGGGTTCGACAGCAAAAAAGCAAGGTTTAGCGATTTTTAATGGAGCATAAACTATGATGATTGGCATTCCGCGTGAGCGTAAGCTTCTTGAGGGGCGGATAGCATTAACACCAAAAGCGGTTGCTGAGTTGGTTGCTAACCATCATGTTGTTTTGATTGAAACAAATGCGGGGTTAAAAAGCGGTTATTATAATTCTGACTATTTGGCCGTTGGTGGCCAAATAGTCCAAAACCTAACAGATGTTTATCGCGCTGAATTGGTGGTTAAAGTAAAAGAGCCTGTAATTGAAGAAATAAATTTATTGCGTAAAAATCAGATTTTGTTCTGTTATTTGCATTTGGCGGCCAATCCTGATGTGTTGAAAGCCTTGTTACGTCAGCATGTGACTGCATTGGCCTTTGAAACTTTAACGGTGAACGGCCATTTACCTCTACTTGCACCAATGAGTGCTATCGCGGGTCAACTAGCCGTTCATTTAAGCGCACAATATTTACAGCAAATTAATGGTGGGGCAGGTGTGCTACTTGGAGGGGTCATGGGGACGGCTAAAGGCAGGGTAGTGGTCTTGGGTGCGGGAGTGGCTGGGAATCACGCTGCATTAATGGCCTCTGCGTTAGGTGCTGAAGTTTATGTTTTAGATAAGTCACAGGAAGCGCTTAATCATTTGAAGCGTCAAAATTCCTCTATTTTTACTGCTCTATTTTCAGAGGAAGCACTGGCCGCATTACTGCCGCAAACTGATGTTGTTATTGGTGCCGTACTAATTAAAGGAGCGAATGCACCTCGATTATTGACGAAGAACTTGCAAGCACTATTGGCTAAAGGACGAATTATTGTTGATATCGCCATCGACCAAGGTGGTTGTGTCGAGGATATTCAGGCCACGGATTGGCAGCAACCGACCTATTGGCGTAACGATATTGGTTATATTGCAGTGACCAATCTACCCGGTGCAGTACCGAGAACATCAGCACAAGCATTATCGGAGGTCATCTTGCCTTATGTACAAAATATTGCACGCGGTGAGTTATCTCATGACGCTATTTTACAAAGCGCTATCGCGGTAAAAGATGGCAAGATTGTGCATCCAGCGCTTATTTAGCACCTTTGTTACCAGACAACAAAAAAAACATGTCAATACATGACGTTAATCACGCTGTAGATGCAAGTTTTTTGGTGTAAAAGTGGCATAATCAGCGGCTTAAGAATTACCACTGCACGGATTTTGGTTGTGACTGTTTCCTTACAAAATACTTCTACTTCTGCAAACATTAACCCTGCTACGCCGCCCAAAGGTTGGCGTGAAGTGCAAAGTTTAGGCTGGCTTGGCTTAGGCTTGTATCTCGTTCTGGCATTATTAACGTATTCACCCTTGGATCCTGGTTGGTCGCGCGTTAGTAGTGATACCTTGGCGGTGTCTAACTCTGTTGGTGTCTCGGGCGCATGGCTTGCAGATATGTTTTTTAGTTTCCTGGGTGGTGCAGCATTTTTATTGCCCGTCTTTTGTGTACTGGAAGTCTTGGCAATTTGGCGCCCTCAAACCATGACGTTCAAGTTTGGGCTGCGCTGGCTGGCAAAAGCACTTTTGTTAGTGTCCACATCAGGGTTATTGGCATTACATGCCGTAGTCCCTGATGCAAATATCATTAATGCCGCTGGTGGAATTATCGGTTTGGAAATCGGGCAATCGCTATTGCATAGTTTTGGTTTGCTTGGTAGTAGTGTGCTGTTGCTGTCTGTCATTGCCTTGAATGGTACGTTGATTAGTGGCTTTTCATGGAATTTTCTATTGGAGGCATTAGGGTATATTCCTTATGCTGCCATACTCAATTTGCAAGCTAGTTACCGCCGTAAGACTGAAGAGTACAAAGAGCATCAACAACAAAAAGTTGAATTACAGTCGGCGATGAAGCAAGCTGAGTCGCAATTCAAGCTCAATATCACCAACAATAAAGTGCAAGCTCAAATTGTCCCTGTGCCTGTCTTGGAACGCGTTGAACCATCATTTGCTGATGCTGATTTCCCTACGTTGAGTGATGAGGTGGCAGTGCTCCCTTCGCTCATTGATCAAGAAACAGTCAGCACTGAAACGCCACAGTTAATGGCGGAGTTGAATGAGGTTATTGCTGGTTTTACGCAACAGAATATACCTGTCGTCACAGATGAAATGTTATCTGCGGCCCCCATGGTAGCTAGTCCTGCTGATATTTCAACTGATGTGCCACCAGCAGCAACTATTTCTCAAGAGCATCAAAATCAATTAGCGGCCGAGTTTGGTGCATTTTTGGGTGAAGAAGAACATGTCGAAAAGCCTGTTGACAAAATGGCTGACGACTGGATGCACGAAGCTGATCCTTTCCCTGTTTTAAAGCCCGAACCCGACGTATTGCCATTGCCTGTTAAGGCTGTTGTGGTCAATGATGAGCCTGAACACTTTCTTGATGAAGCCGCAGAAAAATGGTTGGCTGAAGATTCAGGACATGATGCTGATATGGCTAGCAAGTTGGATGAGGTGGTTATTAGTTCGGCTATCCATGAAGCTCAGATTGAACATCCTCAAGCGATTGATATTGCTGTGGCTCACGATGAAGATGTGTTTTTGGACGATGAGGACTGGTTAAAGGATGACGCACTCCCATCGGCAACATCAAACCAGAACGAACACCATATTGAGTCCGTTCTCTCACAATCCTTTGTTGATGAAGCCATTCAAGAGATCGAAGAAGCGCCACCTGTGCATGTTTTGCCCTCAATAGCCAAAACGGTCGTGCCGGTTGTCGTTGCAGATAAACCCTTATCACGACTACCTTCCTTAGATTTGCTAGAACGCCCAGATGTTAATCGTAAGGCTGGATTCACTCCTGAGCAGTTGGAGCGCTTGTCGCGTTTATTAGAGATCAAGCTACGTGAATTTAATATTGATGCCAAAGTAGTTGATGCCTTTCCCGGCCCCGTAGTCACACGTTTTGAGGTTGATCCTGCTCCAGGAGTCAAAGTCGCGAAAATATCGAACATCGCAAAAGACTTGGCTCGTTCTATGGCTATGCTTGCGGTTCGTGTTGTCGAAGTCATTCCGGGTAAAACCGTCATTGGTATTGAAGTGCCTAACGAAAATCGTCAGATAGTTCGTTTGCAGGAAATTCTATCGGCTCCTGTTTATCAAGAACGTGAATCGCCCATCACGATGGCTTTAGGTAAGGATATTAGTGGTAAAGCGGTGGCTGCTGATTTGGCGCGTATGCCACATTTGCTCGTTGCTGGAACAACGGGTTCTGGTAAGTCGGTCGGCGTTAATGCCATGATTTTAAGTATCTTGTACAAAGCGACTCCCGATGATGTGCGTTTAATTCTCATCGATCCTAAAATGTTGGAACTCTCAATTTATGACAAAATCCCTCATTTGTTGACACCTGTCGTTACCGACATGAAAGACGCTGCTAATGCCCTGCGTTGGTGTGTCGCTGAAATGGAACGTCGCTATAAAATTATGTCCGCGGTTGGTGTACGTAATTTGGCTGGTTATAATACTAAAATTGATGAGTTTGCCGCCAAAGGTGAAAATCTTCTTGACCCATTATGGAAAAGAGAAGATACCGCGCTTTTAGAAAATGCCCCATTATTGAAAAAATTGCCATTTATTGTCGTCGTCATTGACGAATTTGCTGACATGATGATGGTGGTTGGTAAAAAAGTGGAAGAGTTGATTGCTCGTATCGCCCAAAAAGCGCGTGCGGCAGGCATTCATTTGATTTTAGCGACGCAAAGACCATCCGTGGACGTAATTACCGGCTTGATTAAAGCCAACGTACCATCGCGTATTGCCTTCCAGGTTTCCAGTAAAATTGATTCCCGCACCATCCTAGATCAAGGCGGCGCGGAGCAATTATTAGGGAATGGCGATATGCTGTTCCAGCCTGTTGGCACCAATATTCCTGAGCGTATTCATGGTGCTTTTGTCAGTGATGATGAAGTGCATCGTGTGTGTGATGACTGGCGTAGTCGTGGTGAGCCTAATTATATTGAAGAAATCTTGCACGAATACACTGATGATGGTGTACCAGCCAAAGGTGTAGCTGGCGGCATGGGCGACGAAACAGCCGATGCCGAACAAGATGTACTCTACGATGATGCTGTCGCGTTTGTGTTGGAAACCCGTCGTGCATCCATTTCGTTTGTGCAACGTAAATTCAAAATCGGCTATAACCGTGCAGCTCGATTGATTGAAGCAATGGAAATGGCTGGCTTAGTCAGCTCCATGCAGAATAACGGTCAGCGTGAAGTGTTAGTTCCTCAACACGACTAAGCATGGCTTGTTGTGTTGATCTTTGGTTAAGCGAAGTGCTGGGTTTAACCCAGCCTGCGCACCAAATTACGACGATGATAACGTCAAATACTGACATAAAAATAAGCGCGTTAGCTTTAAGATGGTCAAACATCTAGTGTCGAGAGTAAGTTTTATGCGTATTTCCCTATTGGTTTTAACAAGTGTGCTATCAACCCTTGCGTTCGCCGATGATGTGGCGAGTAAAAACTTGAATGGTTTACTGGGCAAAATCACCAGTATGAGTGCTCAGTTCGAACAACATACCCTCGACCAAAAGAATCAGCCGTTACAAACACTGCAAGGTGAAATGCAAGTTAAGCGCCCTGGATTATTTCGTTGGGACACGACAAAGCCATTTACGCAGCAAATTATTGCAAATGATCAAACGGTGTGGGTTTATGACCCTGAACTGCAACAAGCCACCAAACAAAAACTAGATAAGCAAGTAGGCAATACCCCTGCGCTATTGCTATCGGGTGATAGCAAAAAAATTGCATCATCGTTTACCGTAAGCCAAGAGAAAGCGATCAATAAAAATCAGGCAGTTTTCATTCTTAAACCTAGAGATAAAGAAGCGGTTTTTGAAAGTCTACGTGTCAGTTTTAGTGGTTCACAACTAAATTCGATGCAATTAAAGGATTCTTTAGGTCAAAGAACCGATATTTTCTTTAGTCATATCATCAATAATGGCAAAATTGCCAACAGCGTTTTTCAATTCACGCCGCCTAAGGATGTGGATGTGATTAACGAGTAAAAATTTTAGATAATTACCAACCTTGTTTTGAGACAATCATGTTAGACCCGAAATTATTACGTAGCCAATTGGATGTTGTTGCTGCTCGTTTGCAGTGTCGCCATGTCGAACTCGATACCGCTAAACTCCAAGCTTTTGAAGAAAGCCGTCGCACACTACAGTCCGAAACTGAGCAATTACAAGCCGAGCGTAATGCCGGTGCCAAGAAAATTGGCCAAGCGAAAAAATCGGGTGAGGATGTTGCTCCGATTATGGCGCGTATGCAGGAAGTCAATGAGCGTCTTGAGACTGTTAAAGTAGAACTTGAAGCGTTACAAAACGACATTAGCGCTTTTGCTATGGCGATTCCAAATCTTCCTCATGAGTCCGTTCCTACAGGTAAAGGCGAGGAGGATAATGTTGAAGTGCGACGTTGGGGAACTATCCGTACGCTCAATTTTGCCGCTAAAGATCATGCTGATATTGGTGAAGCTTTAGGGTTATTAGATTTTGCTACGGCAACCAAAATTACCGGTTCGCGTTTCTCTGTACTTAAAGGTAACTTGGCACGTCTACAACGCGCTTTAACCCAATTTATGCTTAATTTGCATAGCGGTGAACATGGCTATCAAGAGGTTTATGTACCGTATTTGGTCAATGCCGAAAGCTTAAAAGGTACTGGCCAGTTACCTAAATTTGAAGAAGACTTATTCAAACTACAGGGCGAAAAAGCGTTATATCTTATTCCTACAGCTGAAGTGCCTGTTACCAACATTGCTCGTGATGAGATTATTCCCGCTGAACAGTTACCAGTAAAAATGGTTGCTCATACACCTTGTTTTAGAAGTGAAGCTGGGTCTTATGGCAAAGATACACGTGGTTTGATTCGTCAGCACCAGTTTGAAAAAGTCGAATTAGTGCAATTGGTTCGTCCTGATGATTCGTATCAAGCGCTCGAAGAACTAACGTCGCAAGCCGAAAAAGTATTGCAATTATTAGGCTTGCCGTATCGCGTGATGTTGTTATGTGGCGGCGATATGGGCTTTTCTGCGTCCAAAACCTATGACATTGAAGTGTGGTTGCCCGGGCAGAATAAATACCGCGAAATTTCTTCATGTTCCAATTTCGAAGCCTTCCAAGCACGACGCATGCAAGCCCGTTACCGTGATAAAGATAGCAAACCGGAACTGTTGCATACGCTAAATGGTTCTGGTTTGGCGGTAGGGCGTACATTGGTTGCTGTTCTAGAAAATTACCAACAAGCCGATGGTAGTGTCTTAATTCCTGACGTTTTACAGCCTTATATGGGTGGATTGACTGTTTTAGCGATGTCATAAGCTATAGTTGATAAAAGCCTCACTTCATTTTTTGCTTTTCTCTCATGGTAAGTAATTACTATCCTCGAGTGAGAGAAAAGCTAACATGCTAATACAGGACTCTTATGGACTATCTTCCTATTTTCTTTCGTATCGACCAGCAGCCTTGTTTAGTTGTGGGCGGCGGTCATATTGCGAAACGTAAAGTTAGTTTATTGCTCAAAGCTAAAGCGCATGTAACCGTTATTGCACCGACAATTTTGCCTGAATTACAAGATTTAGTATTAAAGCAGGGCGGTCAGATTATTGAAGCACCGTATCAAACATCATGTTTGGAAGGCCAGCGTTTAGTGATCGCCGCCACTGATAATGACCAGTTAAATCAACAGGTATTTGCTGATTGTGAAGCACGGCATATTCCGGTGAATGTTGTTGATGCACCCGATTTATGTCGCTTTATTTTCCCGTCCATTATTGATCGCTCGCCCATTGTCATTGCGATTTCCAGCAGTGGTCAATCACCTGTGTTAGCCAGATTATTGCGCACCCGCCTTGAAAGCATGATTCCTGCGGCGTATGGTCAATTAGCGGCATTTGTTGGAAAGTTCCGTAAACAAGTGCAAGCGACGTTGCCCGACACATCGGTGCGTCGAGCTTTTTGGGAAAAGGAACTGCAAGGACGTTTTGCCGAGCTGGTTTATAACGGCCGTACTGATGAAGCTGAGAAACACTTACAGCAGGCATTATTAGCCAAACCCACTAGTGCAGGTGAAGTATATTTGGTTGGAGCAGGGCCGGGCGACCCCGATTTATTGACGTTTCGTGCTTTACGCTTAATGCAGCAAGCTGATGTTGTTGTATATGATCGTTTGGTCTCACAGCCGATTCTGGATTTATGCCGTCGTGATGCCGATATGGTTTATGTCGGCAAAGCAAGAGCTAATCATGCGGTTGCCCAAGAGGACATCAATGATCTGTTGGTGCGGTTAGCACAAGAAGGTAAACGAGTTTGTCGCTTAAAAGGTGGTGATCCGTTTATTTTTGGACGAGGCGGTGAAGAAATCGAAGAGCTAGCCGAAGCAGGCATTCCATTTCAGGTTGTGCCAGGTATTACTGCCGCGAGTGGCTGTTCTGCCTATGCAGGTATTCCATTAACGCATCGTGATTATGCGCAATCGGTACGCTTTGTTACCGGACATCTGAAAGATGGTACGCCGAATCTACCGTGGAGTGAGCTGATTCACGAGCGTCAAACTCTGGTTTTGTACATGGGTTTAGTAGGACTTGAAGAAATTAGCAAACAATTAATTGCTCATGGCATGCGTCCAGAAATGCCGGTTGCACTAGTTTCGCATGGTACACGCCCTAATCAGCAAGTAGTAATTGGTGAGATCCATAACATTGCAGAAAAGGTAGCGGAGAGTGGCATTCATGCACCAACCCTCACTATTATTGGCGAAGTCGTCAAATTGCAGGATAAATTGGCGTGGTTTGGTAAAGATTAAATCGGTAGCCGTGCTAAATTGCCTTGGCAGATCAACATCTGCCAAAACATTTCTAATTAATAAGACTATACATTCCCTATCATAAGCTAATATACCCGCCACCCCCTGCCGATAAAGCCACAAAAATTAAATGGTTTTATTCAAATATCTTATGTAATTTGAAGAAAATAATTGCTAGTATGACTCTGCTGCGCTCAAAACTGAGTCATTTTAAAATGTTTAGTTATGAATGAGCTTATTGAGCCAACCGAAAATGCGATAACAATAAGAAGAGGGTGACTAGATGCTAAAAAAGATGGCCGCGACAGCAATCGCTATATCTGCTTTCAACTTAGCTATGCCGACAGTGGCTTACGCAAGCGTTGACGATGAGCTACGCGATTTACGTGGTGGAACTCAAGCGACCAATGAATGGGAGCTTATTAAATATGACACTCGTCGTAATATTAAAGCATATTCCAAAAGAGAAGATGGCAAACGTATTCGTTCGTTTAAATTGGAGTACTTAATCGAAGCTCCTTTTATGACCTTGGCGCGTGTCTATTTGGATGTTGATAATTATACACGTTGGTTTTGGGAAGTACGTGAAGCGAAAATCATCAAGAAAGTATCCGATACTGAGTTTTATTACTACATCATCCATGAAGCTCCTGTCACTTTACCTGATCGTGATGCCATCATTCATGTCATGGTTGAGCCGTATAGCGCGAAAAAAGGCTATGCTTCGTTAAAGTTAAAAGCCGTTCCTGATTTTTTGCCTGAAAAACCACCGCTGGTAAGAATGTTGGCCGAAGACATGACCATTAAATTTACTCCGCTTAATAAGAAGCAAGTTAAAGTAGATGTGGATGGTTATATAGATCCGGGTGGGTTAGCCCCAACATGGGCGATTAATTTTATTCAAAAACAAGCACCGTATTTTACAGTGATTGGTTTGCAACGGATGGTGCAACAAGCACAATTCCGTGACTCAACTGATCCATTACCTTTTAAGCTGCTTGATGAAGAGTGGAAAGAGTAAGATAAACTTTATCTCGCATTCAAAGATGATAAAAAACCCCGCTTTTAGCGGGGTTTTTATTCAATCAACTAAGCCCATAAGCTTAAGTCAACTGAGCCACATCAATTTTGTTGGCTTGGGTAGTGTATTCACCCATGCGGTCAAAATTCAGGTAACGGTAGATATCTGACGACATAGAGTCAAGCTTGTTAGCGTATTCCATGTATTCTGCAACTGTTGGTAACTTGCCCATAACTGCAGCCACAGCTGCCAACTCAGCCGAAGCTAAGTAAACATTGGCGCCTTGGCCTAAACGGTTCGGGAAGTTGCGTGTAGAAGTAGATACACACGTTGTGTTAGGAGCAACACGTGCTTGATTACCCATACAGAGCGAGCAACCGGGCATTTCTGTACGTGCACCAGCACGGCCATAAATGTTGTAGTAACCTTCTTCTTTCAGTTGATGCTCGTCCATTTTTGTTGGTGGAGCAATCCACAAACGCGTAGCCAACGAGCCGCCTTCCACTTTGTCCAGCAATTTGCCAGCAGCGCGGAAGTGACCGATGTTGGTCATACAAGAACCGATGAACACTTCATCAATTTTTTGACCAGCAACTTGCGATAACGGTTTAGCGTCATCTGGATCGTTAGGGCAGCACAGGATGGGTTCTTTGATGTCGCTCATGTTGATTTCATAAACGGCAGCGTATTCCGCGTCTTTGTCAGCGCGCATCAATACTGGGTTAGCCAACCATTTTTCCATCGCTTCAACACGACGAGCAATAGTACGGGCATCGCCGTAACCTTGCGAAATCATCCACTTCAACATCGTGATATTGGATGTTAAGTATTCAGCAACCGATTTTTCGCTCAAGGTGATGCTACAACCAGCAGCAGAACGCTCAGCAGAAGCATCGGACAATTCGAATGCTTGTTCAGCAGTCAAATCTTCCAAGCCTTCGATTTCAAGGATACGGCCGTTGAATACGTTCTTCTTACCTTTTTTCTCGATGGTCAATTCACCACGTTGAATAGCAGCATAAGGGATAGCATGAACCAAATCACGTAGAGTGATACCTGGTTGCATTTTGCCGGTGAAACGAACCAATACTGATTCAGGCATATCCAAAGGCATAACGCCAGTTGCTGCAGCAAAAGCTACCAAACCAGAACCCGCTGGGAAAGAAATACCCAATGGGAAACGCGTATGGGAATCGCCACCAGTACCAACGGTATCAGGCAACAACATACGGTTTAACCAGCTATGGATAATACCGTCACCAGGACGCAAGCTCACGCCACCACGATTCATGATGAAGTCGGGCAGGGTGTGGTGAGTTTGAACATCAACAGGTTTTGGGTAAGCAGCGGTATGACAGAAAGACTGCATAACCAGACCAGCGGAAAAGCCCAGGCAGGCCAAATCTTTCAATTCGTCGCGGGTCATTGGGCCTGTGGTGTCTTGAGAACCAACGGTGGTCATTTTCGGTTCGCAGTAGGTACCCGGACGAATACCAGTGCCTTCTGGCAGACCGCACGCACGACCAACCATTTTTTGAGCTTGAGTGTAGCCTTTGCCAGTGTCAGCAGGCTGTTGTGGCAAGCGGAACAGGTTAGAAGCGGGTAGACCAAGCGATTCACGGGCTTTAGTGGTCAGGCTGCGACCAATGATCAGGTTGATACGGCCACCAGCACGAACTTCGTCCAGCAGTACTGCTGTTTTCAGTGGAGCTTTAGCGATTTCAGCACCATCTTTAGTGGCAGTAACCATCGCGGTGTCGTGGTCGATGTTCAGGACAATAACGTCGCCCATGTTCATGTTGCCGACATCCAGCTCGATTGGCAGGGCACCTGCATCTTCCATTGTATTGAAGAAGATGGGAGCGATTTTGGAGCCAATACATACACCGCCATCACGCTTGTTAGGAATATGCGGCAAGTCGTCGCCAGTAAACCACAGCACCGAGTTGGTTGCGGATTTACGGCTGGAACCCGTACCAACAACGTCACCAACATAAGCAACGATGTTGCCTTTGGCTTTCAATTCTTCGATCAAAGCGAGCGGGCCGACTTCACCCGGCTTCTGCGGAACGATACCTTCGCGGGCATTCTTAAGCATGGCGTTGGCGTGCAGCGGGATATCCGGGCGGCTCCAAGCGTCTTGTGCAGGTGACAAGTCGTCGGTATTAGTTTCGCCAGTCACTTTAAACACAGTAACGGTGATTTGCTTTGGCACTTCTGGACGGTTGGTAAACCATTCAGCATTTGCCCATGATTGAATGACGTCTTTGGCGAAGGCGTTGCCTGCTTTGGCTTTTTCTTCGACGTCATGGAAAGAATCGAACATCAGTAGTGTGGCTTTCAGCGCAGTAGCGGCGTCAGCAGCCAATTCAGCGTTGTCCAGTAGAGAAACCAGTGGCTCAACGTTGTAGCCGCCGAGCATAGTGCCGAGCAGGTAAACAGCACGTTTTTTGCTGACTAGTGACGAAGTTGTGTCGCCTTTGGTGACTGCAGCCAAGAAAGCGGCTTTTACATAGGCGGCTGGGTCAACACCAGCAGGTACGCGATTTTCGAGTAAATCGATCAAGAAGGCTTCTTCGCCTGCAGGAGGATTTTTTAATAGCTCGACGAGGGCAGCAGTTTGTTGCTCATCAAGAGGTTTAGGTGGTACGCCTTGAGCGGCGCGTTCTGCAACATGTTGGCGATAGGCTTCGAGCACGATAGTTTCCTCATATCAGCTAAGATATTCCCAACTGAGAGCTGGCGCTGCTTGGCATGGCTGGCTTTCAGTGAAAAAACGGTGGACGAATGTTAGCATTCAACGCGACAAAAGTTAAGGAATCGTTATGCCGCAAAGCATATAACTGTTGTTTATTAAATAAATGATGGGTTAATCGGCCGATAGCATGAAAAAATTGTAAGAAATAGACTGCAATTCGACTAATAAAAGGGGCTTTTAAGGTTAGCTCAGGCCTGCGGTCCTAATCATCGAGCCGTTATATTTAAGTCACAGCTATTGAGTCCTAGGTTTCTGGCAAAGACGGCCCAATTATCATGGCTAATGCTGAGTGCTTGAGGGTTAAACCTGAGGTTGGCAAGCATCCAACTAAAGTAACTAGTCCCCAAAATTCGCTCCTTCGATGAGAGAATGTTCAAGTCACTGGTATGTCTATCTTTGGTGTTACGCGCCAATGTTGTGTCGAGCACGCGTAGATGGAAATTTGGGTTAAATCGCTTTATCTGGCCGTAGTAGAGCAAAGGCCAGTAATGCCAACGATGCAATAATAGCCGCTAAAATAAAGGCGATTTTGGGCTGTAGCGTCCAAAGCAATCCCGCGATTAGTGAAGCAGGTAGATAAATAATCCCCGTTACGAAGTTATAGATACCAATAGCTGAGGCTCGTCTTTCAAGCTCAAGATCGGCAATAAAAGCTTTGCTTTGAGCTTCATCGATGGCATAAAACACACCAAAAGTGATAAATAACATAATGATATGCCATGGTGCTGTGGCAAAAGCGAAACCAAGACTCATGACCATGTATGTTAGATAGCCCAGCATAATCATTCGAGCTCGGCCAACTGTGTCACTCAATTTACCAATTATTGGGGCAGTAATAACACACGAAATATTAAAGAGGGCGTATAGCAAGACAATGTCTTTCATGGTGAAGCCGGTACTATGTGCACGTAACAGTAAAAAACTAAAACTGAAATAGGCTAACGAAAAAATACCTGCGATAACTAAGTAGCGTTTGAAGGCAGAACTTAGCGTTTTCCACGTATCGAACATATTATCGCGCTGGTGCTGAACCCCAGATTTTTCGTCGATAAAGCCCAACAATACGACACTGAGAATGGCAGGAATAAGCGCCACCCAAAACAGCACTTGAAATGTAGACGTGCTTTCTCCTTGCCATGACAACAGGGCATATGCCACCAATGGCCCTAATATAGCACCAGATTTATCCAATGCTTTGTGAACGCCAAATGCATAGCCTCTCGAGTTTTTGTCGGCTACGGCAGATAGCCAGGCATCACGTGGTGGACCGCGAAAACTTTTTCCTAGTCGCTCAATAACGCGGAAAATACCTAAGCCAGCCACCGAGCTTGAAAACAATAAAATCAATTTCGCCAACGTTGAGAAACCATAGCCAACCATCGTCAGTGATTTGCGTTTGCCTGTTCGGTCTGATAGCCAGCCGGAAATATAGTTTAGTGATGAAGCTGCCAGGTCTGATAAACCTTCAATTAATCCAAGCAAAGCGGCGGACGCACCAGCAACCGTAGTAAAGAAAATAGCAAAGACCGAGAAAATAATTTCTGAGCTAAGGTCAGTAAGAAAACTAACCAACCCTAATTTAAGGATATCGGGATGAACACCAAACTTCTTATTGGCAGGATCAGGTGTCATCTCATAACTCCTTAATTATTTTTGGTTTAATGCGGCGCCACAATACCGTTTTCTAATGCTAGTTGGAACGAGTATGATATAAGCTCGTTAATAGTTGTCATGACAGAGTTTCATAGCGTTTGCCAAGAATCTACCTGTGATATCTATAAATCGTTATCTGTAATAAACCAGTCGATTTAATAGTAATACTACCACTTATTCCCAATGTCAAACTTATCGCATAATGTATATTATGTTAAATGAACACTATAATAGCAATTTTCACAGTCACCGTGTATTAAAAATTACGTAATATATAACATGTAATAAAAATAGACTTTCCTGTTTCTTAGAACGCGTCTGTTTTACACAGTGATTGCGTTTGGATTGCGGTGTTTTTCGCATTTCCATCAATTACATATATTGAAGGCACTGACAAAATTAGAGCTAATAGCCTAAACTCTGCGAAGAGTTGTTTGTCTTACTAAATAGTGATTAAAGCTCACCGTGGAGCCGATAGATGGAAAACCGTAATGCTCGACTTGAAGAGCGCATCAAAAGTGTTCAGGTTAGTTTTGTAGCATCGTTACCTGGTTATATTGTTGACATAAGCCATCGTTGGAAAATGCTTCGCCATACTTCTTGGGACGCACATATTGCTCAAGAGCTTCAAACTTTCGCTCATCGATTGGCTGGCTCTGGTGGTACTTTTGGGTTTCCGGATATTAGCCGTACTGCATCGGTACTTGATGTATCACTGGGTGAAGCTTTAGGGATTAAAGACGATATTCCGCCAGAAAAAATGGTTGTAATAGAAGGTCAAGTTGATGATCTGGTACGGGTGCTAAAATCGGTTTTAGCAAGTAGGGAAGGCGCTTCTACTGCCCTACCCTTACTCACTTCTCGAGTTGCCGATAATCAAGGTTTGGTTGTCATTATTGATGACGATAAACTGTTACGAGATCGAATATCTGTTTTGCTTGAGGATGTTGGATAT
Organism: Moraxellaceae bacterium; assembly: GCA_947373945.1. Classification (GTDB taxonomy): domain Bacteria; phylum Pseudomonadota; class Gammaproteobacteria; order Pseudomonadales; family Moraxellaceae; genus Agitococcus. The sequence continues at coordinate 12,421 of CANBZV010000001.1, read as the reverse complement.
CACGTTGCTGTATTTTCGGAGCCATCTGAGGCTATAGCTTTATTACAAGAGCAACAGCCTGTCCTTGTTTTACTTGATTTGATGTTTCCGGGGCAGCATTTGCCAGCATTTGGAGTGGTTGCTCGTATTCGTGGCGAAACAGGTGTTCGCACACCAGTGGCAGTAATGAGTGGTCGCGCCGATTTTCGATCACGGTTGCAAGCCACACGTGCGGGTGCTGATGCTTATTTGGTAAAGCCTTTAGAAGACAAACAGTTAGTGGTCGCTGTTCAGCAATTAACAGCCCGTCCTAGTAATGATAGTTGGCGCTGCCTTGTAGTTGATGACGATGAAATATTGGCACAACAATTGGTTGAATGGCTACGTGAGGCTGGGATGGTGGCTGAATGGGAGGCCGCACCCCGAGATAGCTGGTTAAGAGTGCGTGACTTTCGTCCCGATGTACTTATTCTCGACGTTAAGATGCCCGAGTGTAATGGCATTGAGTTCGCGACGATGTTAAGGCAAGATATCAGCACTTCTCAACTCCCCATTGTTTTTTTAACGTCAGATGACGCTGAACGGACACGACGCAATGCTATGGCAGCAGGAGCCGATGATTACCTGTTGAAGCCAATCGATCGGGCGACATTGATCAAAGCGGTGATCGCACGTGCTCGGCTAAGCAAGCGTATTCAAGATCAAGTAGGCCGAGTTACACAGCAATCACCACAGGGAGCAGGCCTATCTCGCCATTATTTCTTTAACGAGTTTGAGCGTGTTCTTGATGATGCTGATGAAGGTTCAGTGCAGTCAGCTTTGGTATTAATCGGCTTGGTACAAGCTCCCGATGTTCTGCAGAAGCATGGCGCATTAGGGCTCGCCGCGTTGCAAGAACAATTTGTAGCGCGTCTGATAAGTACGGGCATAACAACATGGTCAATGCTCGGTGAAAATATTGTGGGCTTATTATTGCCGCGTGATACCTCACTAGAACAGCAAAATAAAGTTAAAACTCTTGTTAACCAATTGGCGACGCAGCCTTATGTCGTAAATGGTATCAATATAGATAGCGGTGCTTGTGCCGCCACATTACATCTACGAAGTGCTCAAGCAGCAGCGGCTACTATTTTGTTACAAGCTGAACAAATGCTGAGTATGGCGATTGAAGCTGGCGCAGGCACTGTTTTAGATGGTTTTATTGGCATCTCTGAGAGGGTTGAGACCACGGGCCACCTGCCCCTCAACCGTTTGCGTATGGTTTATCAACCGATTGTTACCATTACCGATGAAGGTCATCCTGTGAGTACCGTGCTCGCACGTTTGACGGACTCTGAAGGTAATTTGTTACCCGCTGGTCAGTTTTTATCAGCGCTGGAAAAACGTGGTTGGTTACCCGAGTTAGATGCATGGGTATTCCGTAGTGCCCACCAAGTGCTTACGACTCAAATTGAAAGTCATGCCTCACAATGTCTTATTGTTCACGCAAGTCCTCGTAGTTTAAATAGCGCCATCTATTTGGAAACCGTGATTGCCGTTCTTACAGAACGACCAATGCGTAACGCCAGTCAATGTCTAGTGGTGGCAATTCCAGAAACGACCGCAGTGACTCATCGCCAAAGTGTTGAGCGGCTTAATGAAGCGCTTAAGGCTGCTGGATGCGGTTTAATGCTGACAAATTATGGTGCATCGGCGACCTCAATAACGGTACTTGAACAACTTAAACCATTATATGTTCGCTTGGATGATGCAGTTACTCGTCGCTTAGAAAAAACTGGTTTTGAAGCAACAGATCGCGAGCTAATACAAGCTGCTGAAAAGGCTAATGCGATTGTTGTTGCGGGTGGTATTGAAAGTGCAAGTAGCTTATCTGGGTTATGGGCAAAAGGTATTAGATGGTTTCAGGGCTATTTTATTCAAGAGCCTGCGTCGACATTACACCCTGTCGAGACCGATGGTTAAACGGCTTCTTAACCAGATGATGTTCAGCATAAAAAAATAGGATAATAAATCATGCAGCCTCCTGTCATTCCAGTATATGAGCAAAAACGATTACAGGCGCTGCATGATCTAGACATTCTTGATACTCAAGAAGAAGAACGTTTTGAGCGTCTAACTCGGATGGTGCAAAAGTTCTGCAAAGTTCCAATCGTTTTGATTAGTCTTATTGATGCCAATCGGCAGTGGTTTAAGTCAAAACAAGGGTTAGCCGCCTGTGAAACATCGCGCGAGATTTCTTTTTGCGGCCATGCTATTTTACAAAGAGATATTTTTTATATTCCCAATGCACTGCTAGACCCCCGATTTGCTGATAATCCGTTGGTAACAGGCCCTCCTCATGTTATTGCTTATGCTGGTGTACCACTCATTCTTGCCAATGGTTATTGTGTTGGCACATTATGTCTTATTGATCATCAACCTCGCACTTTCACTGAAGAACAATTTCAGTTTATGCGTGATGTAGCAGCGATAGTTAAGCAAGAGCTGGAGTTAAAAAAGATATTTAGCGAAGCCGAAGCATTTCACCAAGTTGAAAGTCGTCTGCATGCCGTTTTTGATAATATTGTCGACAGTATTGTTACCGTAGATTCGCATGGCATTATTGAAGGGGTTAACCCAGCGACCGAACAACTGTTTGGTTATCAACGTGCTGATTTGCTTGGACTTCCTATCAGCCAACTGGTGCTTACATCGCCCTCTTTAGAGCACATATTGCCCGAATTAGCGATCAGCAAAAAAACAAATGATCAAGTTCATACAATTAATGCAATCCGCGAAGATGGTTCAGTGTTCCCTGCCGAGTTAACAATTAGTCCAATGCAAATTGGTAGCAATACCCTGTTTACGTGTTTGATTCACAATGTCAGTGCATTTAAAACCATTGAAAAAGCGCTTAAAGAAGCTAACCGCCAAAATCAGTCTATTGTGGACAATGCTAACTACAGCATTATCACTTGCGATAACGCCGGTATGATCCAGTCGTTTAACAAAGCCTCTCAAAACATGCTCGGTTATCGCGCAGATGAAATTATTGGCAAAGCGACTCCTGCTATCTATCTTGACTCAGACGAAATGAAGGCACGTACAGATAAACTTAAACTGCCTGTGTCATCTGATTTAGATGGGTTTATTGGCCGTGCCCGTATGGGTGAAAGCGATGAGTTTGAGTGTACTTATGTACGTAAAGATGGTAGCCGAATTCCGGTGATGCTAACGGTGAACGCCCTACGTGACGATGATGGCGACATTACGGGATTTCTAGGTATTGCCAATGATATTAGCCATGAGAAAGCTGCCAAAGCCGCTGCTCAAGAAAGCGAAGCACGCTTCCGTGATTTGTTTGATAGTGCCAGTGATTTAATATTAAGCATGACACCCGATGGCCGTTTTCAGTATGTCAATCGTGCATGGCTGGAAACCTTAAAGTATCAGGCAGTTGATATTACGCAACTGTCGTTGTCGGATGTCACTCCTGCCAGCAAATATATGTGCTGGCAAGACTTGATTACTCGGGTACTTAAGGGTGAGGTCATTGACTGCATTGAAGTGACTTTTCTTGCCGAAGATCAAAGTCTGGTTATTGCCGAGGGCAGCATTAATAGCCAATGGGCGAACGGCAAAGTGATTGCCATTCGTGGCATTTTCCGGGATATCACCCAGCGCAAGCAGCATGAACAGCATATTCTTGAACAGAAAATCCAGCTAGAAACAGCACTGATTCAAAATCAATCGATTTTGGATAACGCAAATTGCAGCATTATTAGTACTGATACTAATGGCATGATCTTGTCGTTTAATAAAGGTGCGGAAGTGATGCTGGGTTATAAAGCAGAAGAAGTCATTAATCAGACCACACCTATTATTTTTCATGATACTGATGAGGTTATTGCCCGAGCCAAAACACTTTCGCTTGAGTTAAATAGACCCATCAAGCCGAATCTGGACGTATTTTTCACGAAAACAATCATGGGTCAAATTGAAGAAGCTGAATGGATGTATCGCCATAAAGACGGCCATTTAATCCCCGTGCAATTAACGATTACGGCTCAAAAAGACCCACAAGGAAATATCGTGGGCTTTTTGGGTATTGCAATTGATATTACTGAGCGCAAACGTATTGAGCGAATGAAAAGTGAATTCGTCTCTACAGTGAGTCATGAGTTGAGGACGCCATTAACCTCAATCCGTGGTGCACTTGGCCTGGTCATGGGCAAAGCATCGGCAGGCATGTCTGAAAAAGCAAAAATCCTGATTGAAACGGCCAGTCGGAACAGTGAGCGTTTAACGTTATTGATTAACGACATCCTGGATTTGGAAAAAATAGAGTCAGGCAATCTTGCCTTTAATATGAAGCCCGCTGATTTGACTGAGATTGCCAGTCAGGCGATAAACAGCAATGAAGGCTATGCCCTACAACACAACGTTCGTCTCGCGATCACGGCAACGCTGGATCGTGCCAGTATCATGGGTGACGAACATCGGCTATTGCAGGTATTTTCTAACCTGTTATCGAATGCGGTCAAATACTCTCACCCTCAAAGTGTTGTCGAATTATCGATTATTCAAGTGGGCAACCATTTTAAGGTAGGGATTAAGGATCATGGTTTGGGTATCCCCCCTGCTTTCCGCGAGCAGTTATTTCAGCGTTTTGCGCAAGCAGACAGCTCTGATACTCGCGCAAAGGGAGGAACCGGTTTAGGACTCAGTATCACTAAAGCCATCATTGAGCGCCATGGAGGGCATATTTCCTACAACACAGAAGAAGGCGTTGGGACGGAATTCTACTTTGAATTACCGGAATGGCTAGAGGTACGCACCGAAGTAAGTGATAACAAACCAAAAATATTAATTTGTGAAGACAATGCCGATGCGGCATCAGTACTGTCTCAAATCCTAAATCAAGAAGGCATTGTTTGCGATATTGTGGGGACTGGCCGTGCTGCTTTGAAGTTGCTGGATACTAAAGCCTACCGTGCCTTATTACTGGATTTAACTTTGCCGGATATGGATGGTTTGACACTGATCAGCCAGCTTCGTGCCGATGAACGATTATATGATTTGCCGATTATCGTCGTTTCTGGACGTGCCGAAGAAGGTCAATATGCATTCTTGGGCGATGCCATTAAGGTTGTAGACTGGATACAAAAACCAGTTGAGCACGACCGATTATTGCGTGCCTTACATCAAGTTTTATTGCAAGGACACAAGCCCAGTATTTTACATGTCGAAGATGATGCCGATATTATAGCTATCACGCGGGAGCTCGTCTTAAACATTGCCGACTATCACTCTGTTACTACGTTAGCGCAGGCTCGCGAAGCATTAGCAAATGCTCAATTTGATATGGTGATGATTGATATTAGCTTACCCGATGGTTCTGGTTTAGATTTGTTGGATTTAATTAACAAAAATACACAGGTGCTTATTCTTTCTGGTTGCGAACCTCATCGTGATATCGCAGAAAAAGTCACAGCAGTATTACTTAAGTCAAAAACCAGTAATAGTTCTTTGCTAACGGTAATTAAAGAAATTATTGGATTGTAGAGTATAAATAATGACAGGGACGTATGCGTTAGCCTCCAAACGATATTCATTAGCAATTGCTATCTTCTGTATCGCTCTTGGGGGTATTGTGTTTGTTGGCGGCTGGGGTTTTGATATCGCCGTACTCAAGTCACTATCCCCTAATCTAGTGTCAATGAAGGCAAATACGGCGCTTTCCTTTATTTTAGCAGGCATATCTTTAGCACTTTATCATTCCTCGGCACCCAAATGGATAAGTCAGTGCGTTGCTACTTTGCTGGCGATTATAGGTGTAGTTAATTTCTGCGAAACCATGCTTGGCTGGAATGTGGGCATTGATGAGTTGTTATTTAAAGACCCACTTACTCGCTACGGCTATCCAGGACGAATGGCCATAATGACGTCTGTTAACATGTCATTGCTTGCTGTTGCCCTGTTCCACATGGATACACTAACCAAGGATGGCAGGCGTATAGCAAATGGACTATCTCTGTTTGTTATCATCAGTTCATTTATAGCCATATTGGGCTATTTATATGGGGTCACTGCCCTTTACGCTGTTCAAGGCTATGGCACTATGGCACTACATACTGCTATTGCCTTGTGTTTAATGGCTTGCGGGATTGTTTTATCGCGGCCTGACCTTGGGTTGATGCGACTGCTAGTCAGTATGGATACAGGGGGGGTGTTGGCGCGACGCTTATTGCTTGCGGTAGTAACCCTTCCTCCACTTATTGGCTGGATTGGATTGCAGGGACAGAATCACGAGTTTTACTCCTTTGAATATGGCCTTGCTGTCTTCGCTTCAAGTAATGTGGTGATTTTTGGATTGCTGGCGTGGTGGTCTGCTTTTGCTATTCAGCAGGCCGATATCGAAAGGAAAAAAATTCTTGATGTCAGTAGTTGGCAACAGGCTATTCTTAATAGTGCTGATTTAACCATCATTTCAACAGACTTGAATGGCATTATTCTCACTTGTAATGCTGGTGCATTAAGACAGTTGGGCTATCAGGCCAAAGAAATTATTGGCAAAGTTACCCCTCTAATTTTTCATGATAAAACGGAAGTCCAATCATATGCGACTGAGCTTTCTCGACAGCTTGGCCAAACAATTGAGCCAACGTTTGATATGCTTATTGCCAAAGCACGCCAAAATGTCATTGAAGAAAAGGAATGGACTTATATTCGCAAAGATGGCAGTAACCTAACCGTTCGTTTATCTATTACAGCCTTGCATGATGACACAGGAAAATTAACAGGTTTTTTGTGTATTAGCCGTGATATTTCCGATAAGAAAAAAGCCTTGGCTGCTGCAAATGCTAGTGAAATGCGCTTTCAGGACTTGTTTGATAACGCCAGTGATCTTATTCAGAGCACTGCGTTGGATGGTAAAATTCTCTATGTTAACCGTGCCTGGTTAAGAACTTTAAAATATAACGAGCACGAGATTAATGAACAATCACTCCGCCTGATAGATATTCTTCATCCAGATAGTCAATCCATGTTTTTAGAAGCGTTGCAACGCGTTATGAATGGCGATAGCCAAGAAATAATAGAAGTTATTTTTATCGCGAAAGACAAAAGTCAAATCATTGTTGAGGGTACAAACAGTTGTCAGTATGTGGAGGGCAAACCCTTTGCAACACGCTCTATTTTTCGTGACATCACTCAGCGGAAACACCACGAACAACAAATCGCCAAGCAACAGCAACAAATCCATGAAGCCTATCGCCGCAATCAAGCGATTCTGGATTATGCCAATTACAGTATCATTGGTGCCGATCTTAATGGCACTATCACAACGTTTAATAAAGGCGCGGAAGCACTATTAGGTTATAGCGCAAGTGAAGTTGTTGGCAAGGCAACACCAGCCATTATTCATTTGCCTGAAGAAGTAGTTGCACGTGCGAATGCCCTTTCTAAAGAGTTAAACATACCACTAGAGCCTGGTTTTGAGGTGTTTGTCGCCAAAGCTCGTTTAGGTTTTGCCGATGAAAATGAATGGACTTATGTGCGTAAAGACGGTAGTCATGTCCCTGTATTATTAACGGTCACGGCGCAATACGATCAAGGCCTCATTGTTGGTTTTATGGGCATAGCCAACAACATTACCGAACGTAAACGTATTGATAAAATGAAAAGCGAGTTTGTCTCTACGGTGAGTCACGAGCTTCGTACACCACTAACATCAATACGCGGTGCTTTGGGACTAGTATTGGGTAAGGCTTCATCAGGCATGAGTGATAAAGCTAGGATGTTACTTGAAACGGCAAGTCGAAATTGTGATCGCCTCACACTACTGATTAACGATATCCTTGATCTGGAGAAAATAGAATCAGGAACTCTCGTTTTTAATATGACACCTGTTGATTTAATAGCTATTGCCAAACAATCGTTAATGAGTAACGAGAGTTATGCCCAACAGCACAATGTAAGTCTTGTGATGAATAGTCGTCTGGCGCAAGCGCCAATCATGGCTGACGAACACCGATTGCTACAAGTTTTTGCCAACTTGCTATCTAATGCTGTTAAGTACTCGTCTGAGAATGGCGTCGTCGACATTACGATTACTGCAACTGCTAAACACTTTTTCCGTGTCGCGATTAAAGATCATGGTGCAGGGATTCCTGAAGCCTTTCGCGAACAACTGTTTCAGCGCTTTGCGCAAGCAGATAGTTCTGATACTCGCGCCAAAGGTGGCACAGGTCTAGGGTTGAGCATCACTAAAGCCATTATTGAACGTCATAATGGTCAAATTGACTATACTACCGAAGAAGGCGTTGGCACAGAGTTTTACTTCCAGCTTCCAGAATGGGTAGAAACTACAGAAACAGCTATTACGAACCCTCGCCAACCTAAATTACTAATTTGCGAAGATAATCCAGATTTTGCTCATATTTTGAGTGAAATGCTTAGTCAGCAAGGCATTGCAAGTGATATTGCCGCTACTGCATTAGCTGCTCAACAACTACTCGGCAAATATAATTATCGAGCGTTATTGCTAGACCTCATACTACCTGATATGGACGGTTTACACTTGATTCGTGAGTTGCATGATAGGGCCGAATCGCACAATTTACCTATCATCGTCATATCAGGACGCGCCCAAGAAAATCGTGCATTTTTGGATGAGGCGGAAAATGTTGTCGACTGGTTGCAAAAACCTATTGTTCGTGAGCAATTAATTTACTCACTGAAGGTGGCATTGCATTTAGAGAAGATGCCACGTATTTTGCACGTTGAAGATGATACTGATTTCACTCAAGTTACTCGGGTGTTGCTTGAGGAAATAGCTGACTACACTACTGCTCATACACTAGCAGAAGCGCGTGCTTTACTGGCGCAGTGTCAGTACGACATTGTCCTGCTGGATTTGAGTTTGCCAGATGGATCGGGGTTGGAGTTACTAGAAGCTATCAATCAACAACAAGCACAGGTCATTATTTTTTCTGGCCAAGAACCTGACTTAATTAAACAAGGTCATGTTTCTGCCGTATTAACCAAATCGAAAACTAGCGACGAACAACTTTTAACGACTATCAAGAAAATAATCGACCACGCAAATGGAGAACAGAAATGACGTTAAATGTGCTTTATGTAGATGATGAAAGAGATATCCGCACGATTGTTGAGTTTGCTTTAGAAGACGAAGAAGGTTTGGTTATTCAATTGTGTGCTTCAGGCCAAGAAGCATTAACTAAAATAGAAACCTATACCCCAGACATTATTTTGCTGGATGTCATGATGCCAGGCATGGACGGGCCAACAACTTTGCAACATTTGCGTAAAAACCCCCAGTTGGTTAATACGCCTATTGTTTTTGTTACAGCTAAAGTTCAACCCCACGAAGTGGCGCAATTTAAAGCGTTGGGTGCCGTAGCCGTTATTGCCAAGCCATTTGACCCAATGGGTTTGGCAGATCAGGTTTGGAGTATTTGGCGGGAGTGTCAACATGACTGATACAGGCTCAACCAACCGTTTGGATAAACTAAAAGCGCTACGTATGAGCTACCACGATAACTTACCCAGGCGCATGATGGAAATAGAGTCATCATGGCTATCGTTGTTAGCGGGTAATGTCTCGTCGGACGTACGGCATGTTTTTCATCGGTTGGTACATAGTCTGGCTGGTTCAGCGGGGACATTTGGTTATGACGAAATAAGTCAAAAGGCACGTCAATTAGAGCATGTGATCCAGCGCATGATTGAAAATAACTTGTCGTTGTCAGATGATTTAGTCGTTCAGGTTGCCACGAATTTGACTGAATTAAAACAAATTGCGAATAGCGACGCTAATACTGTTAAAAGTTTAACCACTAATACTGAAAGCATGAACGAAGTCACTGCTAAAGCAACGACCTTGTTTTCAGAAGAATCATCATCAACTAGTCGGCTGATTTTTGTCGTTGAAGATGATGACGCAATCGCCGAAGAAATAGCAGTACAACTTAATATTTTTGGCTGGGAAATTCGCACATTTACGACTATTCAAGATGTCTATAAGGCATTGCAGATTGACACCCCTGCCGCTGTGATTGCCGATATTATGCTCTCGGAAGGAGGTCTTGCAGGAGCAGAGTTCATTAGAGATCTTAAACATAATGCTCAGCAAATTAAACTGCCGACTGTTGTGATTTCTTCACGCTGGGATTGGGACAGTCGTTTAGCAGCCGTCCGAGCGGGCGTTGATGCTTATTACGTCAAACCTATTGATTTTTCTGCACTTGCCGAACGGCTGGATGTGCTGGTTTATCCACCGACTGATGAGCCCTTTCGAGTATTAATTGTTGAGGATGAAGATATTCTGGCTGCACATTATGCCGAAGTACTTACACAAGCAAATATGTATGTTAGAACAGCACTCGACCCTGCGGATGTATTGGAAACTCTCAATGACTTTGAGCCTGAGTTGTTACTTCTTGATCTCTATATGCCAAGTTGTAATGGCACAGAAATGGCACAAGTTATTCGGCAAGATAATAAGTTTAATGATTTACCCATTGTTTTTTTGTCGACAGAGTCTGGTCGTCAATTGCAATTAGCGGCCATGCAAAGCGGTGCTGATGATTTTTTACAAAAACCCATTACTAATAATGAGTTAATCGCCGCAGTTACTATACGTGCAGCCCGCTTTCGGGCATTGCGACAGCTGATTCGCCAAGACAGTATGACCGGTTTACTAAACCACATTGCACTGAAATTACAATTAGAAATAGAAATTTCACGCCATCAACGCAGTGGCGAGGTGTTGTCAGTAGTCATGTTGGATATCGACAAGTTTAAATCAGTCAATGACCTCTATGGCCACCCTATGGGTGATCGTGTCATTAAAAGTTTGGCGCAATTATTACGTAAACGCCTGCGTAAAACCGATATTATCGGACGTTATGGCGGCGAAGAATTTGCGGTTGTTATGGCCAGTACCAAGCAAGAAGAAGCTGTTAGTGTGATGAACAAAATACGCGAACAGTTTGCCAAAATTCGGCATGCAAATGGCGAGCAAGAGTGTATCTGTACGTTTAGTGCGGGTGTATCCGCTTTTCCTGCATTTACAACGGTCTCAACACTAATAGAAGCAAGTGATACGGCATTATATCAAGCCAAATTCCAAGGTCGTAATCAGGTATGTGTTCAAAACCCAGAAGCAAAGGATTGATATGATTGTTGAAATTCGCGAGGCTTTTGATGCCTTACGTGAAGCGCTTGGTCAATTTAACTTGCAATGGGTTAATCAGGTTGAGTGCGCCGAAGTATTTGAAATTGCAGTGAATACTAACGGTTTAGCACCGTCAAATATTGCTGTTAAACATCTAACCGAACAGGCAGCCATTGAAAAAGCCATTCATGCTTTTCAAACCCTACACTTTCTACCCAATCAACATCCGGCAACAGCGTATCGTCTACCGGGTTGGATCGGCGTTACCCACGATTTATCCAAAGGTATTGCGCTGGTGAATCAACGCAAAGATGCCTTAAAAGCGTTGATGCTTTCCATTCCCGAGCGCGAGCGCAATCGTTTTACCCGACAAGCGTTGCCCGGTGTGTCGATGTTGCAGTGTTATCGCCATTTGGTGCAATGGTCACCTGCCCCTGAGTGCTTATATTTTTCTTGGGCAGGAGCAACACCAAGCAGCGTGCATGTTAGCCGTAGTGACGTTAGCAAACAGTTAGATCGTGCATTATTAAGTGTGCCTGAGCAATTCTCTGTTGCGGAATGGCAAATTATGATTGATTTGCAACGTAAACAACTCGCGGATGTGCCTGATCATTTGCCATTGATTTATCGCTGGCTAAAGGCTCCTCATCCTCGCATCATGGCGTATAACAAAGGCCAAACCAGCAATGCCGGTCGTATCGTTCCTGCAAATTTGCCGGTTTTTGTGGTGGCCGATTCCCTTGAAAATATGCCTAGAGTACATGGTCTGGATAACTTTGATATTGCCGATCATTTACGAGAAACGCCAAGAGCGGATTCTGCTTTGCTGGCCAATGTCATCGAGAGTTTGGGCTTATATGCTCAAATCCGCCCACCCCAAAAAACACAAGACGAGCCAATTAATGCGGCGGAAAATCTAAGTGCAACCGGTCGCAACATGGCCGCCCATCGCAAAGTAGTTATTGACGAATAAATACGTTCATCAAACGATTATGAGCGGCTTCCACACCGCTCAGGCAAAATCTAAACATGTCTATGCAAAATCAGGAAAGGGTTTACTAAGCGGAGTCGAAGAAACTATTTACATCTTTATAACCTAAGCAAACAAATGCGCTAACTGTCGCTCTTCAGCTAGTGATTGCCAAGTCGTCGGTAGATCAGGTTTGTCACGCAACAGTTGTTTAAATTGCTCAGCAAAATGTTGTTGCTCAGGCTTAGTCATTAAAACCAACAAATCAAACATTGGCTGCCATAAATGTTGAT